>CACIUL010000005.1 GCA_902589825.1 uncultured Verrucomicrobiota bacterium | reverse complement strand
GCATCTCGCCGACAAGGACAATGTCGGCATCTTCCCTGAGTGCAGCTCGCAGGCCATCAGCGAAAGTTGGCGTTTGAATGGGTACTTCCCGCTGGGTAATGATGGATTCCTTGTTGCTGTGAACAAACTCGATCGGTTCCTCCACAGTCACGATGTGCCTGGAGAAGTTAATGTTGATATAGTCAATGAGGGCAGCAAGGGTCGTTGACTTTCCGGACCCGGTAGGGCCCGTTACCAGGACGAGGCCGCTGCGGATATGCCCGAATTGCTTGACCACTTCCGGAATTCCGAGTTGTTCGAGGGAGGATATTTTAGTCGGGATAAGGCGGAACACGCACGCATATCCATGGCTTTGCTTCAGGAAGTTGCACCGGAACCTGGACTCTTCGTCCATTTCATATGCAAAGTCCAGGTCGCCGCTTGACTCATATCGCTGCCACGCTTTTTCAGTGGTGATCTCGCGCATCATCGAGCCAAGTGATTCACCTGTGAGGACAGGTTCATTTTCAATGGCGCTTATCGCTCCATGCTTGCGGATTTTGGGAGGTTGCCCCTGGCTGAGGTGCAGGTCGGACCCCCCGTTCTCAACGAGATACTTAAAGTAGCGGTCAATTTGGTGATCCATCGTGACTTCTTCCGGGAGATTACATCTCGAAGTGTTTCATCATGTTGGTCTTGTCGAAGCAGCGCGCCAGTGTTTCCTCCTGGCTGATGACTCCATGGTTATAGAGGTTTTTCAGGGAGTCATCCATGGTGATCATCCCGACGGCTTTACCGGTTTGCATAATGCCCGGCAGCATAAATGTCTTTCCTTCACGGATACAGTTGGCAACAGCCGGAGTATTCATCAAAAGCTCCAGGGCGAGCGCCCTGCCATTGCCGTC
Source organism: uncultured Verrucomicrobiota bacterium (assembly GCA_902589825.1). Taxonomy (GTDB): domain Bacteria; phylum Verrucomicrobiota; class Verrucomicrobiia; order Verrucomicrobiales; family DEV007; genus CACIUL01. The sequence continues at coordinate 98,621 of CACIUL010000005.1, read as the reverse complement.
CACCCGGGGAATTAATTGCTGGGAGATGACCCCCCGCAAGGATTCGCTGACCATGATGCGTATTTGCTCGCGCTGGTCATTGGGGAAGACATCAAGGACCCTGTCCAGTGTTCTCGCGGCATTGCCTGTGTGGAGAGTGGCCAGCACTAGGTGGCCTGTTTCAGCCGCTGTGATTGCAAGTGAAATGGTCTCTAGGTCACGCATTTCACCCACCATGATCACATCAGGATCCTCCCGGAGTGAACCGCGCAGCGCGGCTCCAAAGGATTCGGTGTGGGTCAGGACCTCGCGCTGGTTCACGTGGCAGTTCTTTGACTCGAAGATGTATTCGATGGGATCTTCCAGCGTGATGATGTGGTCTGTGCGTTCCAGGTTAATGTAATCAACAAGTGCCGCAAGGGTGGTCGATTTCCCACTTCCCACTGAACCGGTAACCAGAACAATCCCGTTCTGGTACTGCGTTAGCGGTTTAATGGTCTCAGGGAGTCCGAGGTCATCCAGTGTACGGACTTCAGTATTGATAATACGGAAGCAAAGGTCATAGCCAAGGCGCTGTTTTACGACAGAAGCACGGAAACGGCCCATGTCGTTCTGGTAGGCAAAGTCGACATCGCCTTTTTCCTCAAGTCGTTGTTTTTGCTTGTCCCCAAGAAAGCCCATCGCCAACTTCTCAGTGTCCTCGGCGGTAAGTGTCCTGGCATTTTCCCAGATAGCTTGAAGGGTCCCGTAGCGGCGCCAAGAGGGCTTGGCCGTGGTTGCAAGGTGAATATCCGAACAATCGTATTGCTGGCCAAATTTCAGGTAATCGTCAACGTGTGAAAGTGTTTCGACTTCCTGGGATTCATTGAGGGTAGCTTCCGCCATAGGTGGGGCGCATATACTTGCATCAGAACCGGACTTCGTCCAGTTACTTCAAGATCTGCCGAATAGTGTTAAATAGGTGCCTCGTAAAAGGGACTGAGGAGCCGGATTGATCTTTTTGCGGCTTATCTGCGTTATGGATCAACCAATCTAGCAACAGGGGCATGATTGGCCGTTTTTCGCGGGTTTTGGTTCTTTTTTTAAATGGGCTGCCAAGCAATGCGGCAATCACAATGCCGGCAAGGACTGCCATTGATGTCATTTTGAGAGGCTTGGCATCAAGATGGCTGCGCCATTGCCCGGCAATTTTTCCGGGGTTGGGTATTTTGGCGCAAATGTCACTGATGACCCGGCGATTGAGCTCAATATTCTCTATCAGTGCTTGTTCTTCAGTTTTTCCTTGATGTCTTGGAGCCATTTTCGGTCACGGTTGATTTCTGCCAGGGTATTGCGAAAAAACCTGGCCCGGCGGCTGCGAGCTCGTGCTGCAAGCAGGCACAGTCCACCTGCAAAGATATGGATTGCTGCCGTTATCGCGAGCCCGGCCTCGATGCTGATATCAAGCTTTGCCGACATCACCCTGGTACCCAGAAATATCAGCAAAGCGTATCCGCAAGTAAACAGGATGATGCCTGCAATACCCAGGCAGCCAATTTTGCGAATGCCTGACTTTGCGTTGCGAGCTTCAAGTTTGACCAGGCGCGCACGGTCAGTGGCTATTCGTAATACTGCCTGGATGAGAGTCTTCACTGTTTGTATTTGTGCAATGATCTTCCTGGCAGGGAAGGAGAACAAAAATGCGCGCTAGGATTTCAGGAGCAGGCCCAGGATAAAACCCGCGCCTGCGGCAGTAAGTAACGCCGCCGTAGGATTTTTCCGCGCCCATTCTTCGCCTTCGCGATGCAAATCCTTGAGCTTTTCCTGAATGTCCTCCCAGCTTGCATTGCCGCTTCCATTCTCTGGTGCGCCATCATCTTCCCCTTGCTCGCCGGAGGATTGAAAGGACCTGAACCCGGCTTCAGCAGCTCTTTGGAGTCGCCTCACGTTATTCCCTGCTGCCTGCTTTAGCCGTTCTGCCGCCTCCATTGCCTGTGAGGGTTGCTTGTCCTCAAAGGGATCAGGAAATGGGCTTTCATGAAAAGGGGATTCTTCAGGTGTGTTCATGTTGTCAAAAGGGTCAGTGGTTAGAGGTGTCTGGATCGCATGCCTAATTTGGGAAATTACAGTATTTTTATCCTCCCTCGCGAGAAATCATAAGGCTTTAATTCGATAAGAACCAGCTCGCCCTTCCGGTATGGCTGATCCTGCACGGTGTTGGCGGGGGTATGGACATGAATCAGTTTCCCGTTCGGAAGAGTTGCCTTGTAGATACCGCGGCCGATGTGCTCATTGATTTCGGCTTTGGTCTCGATTGGTGACTGGGGAGAGAATTCCTTAGTCCTCGACATATTTAATCTGTGCATTACTGCCACCGGAGTAAGGGGCGCTGAAACGGTGACGGGGTTCATGAACGGGGAAGAACAGCGGTCGTCGTCGGCGAATACGGCGAAGGACCATGATGGTGATGATAAGAAGGATGATAGCACAAATGGTGATAAATAGAATGCGGATGAGTGACCAGTCCAGTCTAGCGGCAAGTAAGTCCCACTGGCTGGTTTGACTCTGGTGACGGGTAATCGAGACAGGCTGGCCGGTGACGGTTACAGGCGTTGAAGACATCGCGGTGTCCTGTTTGCCGGCACTGGATTCGTTGGCAGTAATGAAAGGGCTTTCGCCGGAGAACTGGGCAAATGTATTGATGGCCTCTGAGAGTGCCGTCGCTATTTGCCTGATGTCTGCAAACTGCAAGGGTTGCTTGTCGATCAGTGCCAGTGCCGCATTGCCAAGTTGCAGGAGGTCATTACGGGTGGGCGCATCGAGATTTCGCCCTGCAATGATGACAAATGTTTCGGGGATAGGAGAATCCGCTTGCAATACCATGGCGCTGAATGCGTTTTCCCCGCCAGTCCACCGGCTGAGCAACTCGTTTCCATAAAGGGCTGCCGGCACCGGTAGTTTGCCCTTCTTTATCACGATATAAGTGGGGGCGGCATGCGCCTTTGACAATAAGCTGTCCAGGTCTGCTTTCTGCTGGAAAGAAAGCTTTGCAGGTTCATCAATTACAAAGGCTGCCGGCTTTTTTGGAATCTGGGTAACAGAGAGTTTGCCCGCAGGTGCTGTCGATTCAAGATCGAGCACGATCGTCCGGGATGCGGCCTTCAAGGGGATACCCACAATGCAAAGGGCAATCAGAATGAGTGTTGGATGACAATAGCCGTTCATGCGTGGATTTTAACGTCAAGTTGCGGCTTGTCCCCACTGCGGGTGGGTCGAGGCCCCGGGGAAAGGGGACGGGATGCGGCAATTTCGTCGTTCAACCGGGTTTTCCCCTGCTCAGCGAGGTCCCGGCCCGCGGTATAGCGGTGTCGTTTCTTGAATCGGCGTTTCCAGTCAATTTGGGCTTTTTCATGGATGGAAGGTAGTTTTTTCCTGATGCGATTTATCCAGTTGATGCTGCCTTCAACAAAACCCTTGTTAAGAAAATGCTCTCTTGATTGCTGGAGCGTTTGATAAAGGGTCATGTCATCAAGGAAACAATCCAGTCCATAGCCGACAGTTGCAGAAGCCGTCTTGTGGTTTCGGTCAACGAGAATCAGCAGGTGATGCAGTCGGCTCCTTGCATCCAGTCCCGATGCCGGTTTACACCGATTGAGTATCCAGTAACCGAACTGCCTGCCGTCAACCCCGTCCGGGAGGTAAAGTGAGCAGAAAGATACGGTGATTTGCGGGAAGGCTTTCTCCAAGCGTTCAATGCTGCTGGATAGACGTTTTTTTTGGTATGCCTTCAGCGACTGGTCCGGATCCATCAGGCGCTTGAGAGGTGGCGGTTCGAATGGAAAGCGGGCAAGGCAACTTTCTGCGGTAAATTCACAGTGAGGGCATTTGCGGGGGGCTGTCTTTAGCGTCGCGTGACATCCTGGGCAGTGGAACCTGCCGGGGCTGAAGATATCCTCTGGTTCAAACATCAAAATGAGGGATTTCCAACCATTTAATTAATGTTTCCTAAACTCCAGGTAAAGCTCGAAATCAGTTTTACCAAAAGGGTGAATATGGGAACTATGGAAATTTTAAGATCGATCCGTTTTTTACGGTGTGCTTTTAAGCCGGGCAAGGCGGCGCAAAACCCGGAACGGATGTCACGCTTTGCCTACTGGAGGACAGTGGCCCGGAGGCGGAAAAAGCAAACCTCGTCGGGGGGCTGGATTGTCACTTCAAGCCTGTCAGTCAGGCTGTCCAGGGGCTTAATACTGATTGCCTGGGCTCTCACCGGCAGCCAGGAATTGTCGTCCAGTGTTGGTGAGGTTTCCAATACAAGCCTTGAGAACGGCAATTCCCGATTACGGGAAAAACCCAGCTTGAGCGTTCCCCCGGGAACACGGGTAAGTTGCAGTGGGTGTGGATCGACCTTGGTTGGGTCGGTGTTCAGGGCATGTTCGAGGAGCAGGGGTATGCCGTCGTTGTCCTGATCTGCACGGGGGGAATTCAGTTCGTTGTAAAACAGGTCTTCCCACGCATCCGGGATATTGTTCCCGTCCAGGTCTGTGTCAGCCTGGCCGGGCAGCGGGATGTCAACAAGGGGATTGATATCAATGGCCAGGGTGCCCCGGTGATTTTCTGCTTCACGAAAATCACAGTGTGCTTTCCTTATATATCCATCTTGCCCGCCAAGGAATGCAGATAGCCAGCCGCTGGTCAGTAAGTCGCTGCCGAAAACACCGTCGATCAATGGATGGATCTCGAGGATAATGCCTTGCACGTTGTTCCATACAAGATCAGTGCCCTCCCTTGTCGGCACCGCAATATCACCAAGGTTGAGAATGGGTACGCTGATTGCACCCCCGATTCCGCCGACTTCCGTCCGGCTGACCGCTTCATTGTCGAAGTTTCCATCCCCGTCACTGTCCAGCCCAAGGGCGAATGCGAAGTGCTCTGAAAGGATGCTGATTTGTCCTCCTGTGTCCAGAAGCATCCGGCCCCGGCGTTTGTATGTCGGGGAATGCACGATTGCAGTCAGGAAGGGAATGCCGCTTGCCGTTGTCGGGGGATCCGGCTCGGTAATAGGAAACTTGATCAGGTGCAGGGGAACTGTGTAACGGTGGCCTTCGCCGGCAGGCAGGGTATTGCTGAATTCCACGCCGACAAATGCAGAGAATATGTCGTTACTGCCAAATCCCGTGAAGTCCATGCTTACGGTTCGGCCTGTCATCCCGGGCATTCCAATAATACCGCCGAAGGACCCGAAATTGGATGAGGCACTGGAGAGCGCCCTGACTTGTCTAAGGGTCTGGATGGTTCCCGAGGTTCCTGCATAGTTAAGTTGATAGGGAATGGACACATCAAAGGTACTGAATCCGCTGACCCCTTGTTCAATGATTTTTCCGCTGGTGCGGTAACCGTTTGTCTGAAGTTCAGAAAGTGTGTTGCCAGCGATCAGTATCCGTTCCGCCCCGGTATCAAGCAGGAAGCTGTTGGCTAATTGAGGTCCAAGGGAGCCTTCTTCTGAATCAAAGAATTCTACAGTTACCCTCGGCTGATCAAGTGCGAGACCATCGGCATTGCCAAGGTCTATATACGGGCGTGCGTGAATGACGGAGATTGCCAGAAGGGAGGCAAGAAATGCCTGCAGGCCAAAGAGGATTTGCATCCGCTTACCTTACTGCGCTTTCTCCCTTGAGACCAGCATGGAAGTTTGCATAGCTATATTCATAAAACATTAATAATAATGCTCTTATTGAGTTGTTAACAGGTATGTGAGACTGCTGGAAGCGTCGCATTCCCCAGGCAAAAGCAAACCTGCCGCGACGGACGTTTACCCATGGACAAATGCGGCTAGTAGCCTTTATCTTGCTGGCATGAAAAACTTGATCCCCATTAAAGCCATCCTGTGTTTGGCACTTGCCGCCTGTGTGATGATACCTGGTGCTTCTGATGCCGCGGAAATGCGCACCTGGACCAACCTCAAGGGACAGAAGCTCAAGGCACAATTGCTGAGTGCTGACAATGACAATGTCCGGTTACGGCTCGAAAGTGGACGGGATGTGACGGTGCCGCGTAAAACACTGAGTATTGGTGATCAACAGTTCATCAAGGAATATGGGGGCGGGGCTGGGGCTCCCATTGATCCCAAGGCCAAGCTTACTGTGCCTGAGAAGACCATGAAGTTTGATTCAAAGACAATCAAGCGCAGGGACAGCGACGGGGACGGACGGGATGACAAGTTCATATTCCCCGACGGGTATTCCCTGCGATTTGACATGGTGGAGACCGAGCATTTCCTGGTCATGTCCAGTGGCAGTGTGCGCGGCAAGGATACCGCGGAACTTGCAGAGAGGATTTGGTATGGGATGAATTTTCAGCATCCGGGATTTGCAGAGAAGTGGGGAGATGAAAAGATGGCAATTTTTCTTTGTGGAGAGGATGAGGATTACAAGATTCTCGGTCAGTATTGTGTCGACTTGATTGCCAAGGGGGGGAATGCTCAAGAAGCCGCCAATACAGCAAAAACCTGGCCGGCATCTTCAGGTTCAACCCTAAGGCTGGGCAATGACCTGGCAGATGAGTACGGTGTGATGATGCGGGCTCGAGCCTTCAAGGCTTCGGACAAGCGGCGTTTCAAGCGTGGCGTGTGGAATCCGTTTCCGGCACATTGCCTCGCCGGTTCCATTCTCAGCGTCCAGATGGGCGGCTCAGGCGGCGGTGCCGGTTCTGAGGGGTATTTTGCCATTACCACCGGGCATAGCTATTACAAGGAGATCCAGCTTACTGATGAAACCGTAACATCGATGGTCGATGCCAATACCTATGAGTCAGATGAACTGGTCAAGGCTGGCGGGTTTGATGATGGCAGAAAATGGGCCCGCACATTGCGTGATCTGGTTAAGAAGGGAAAGGTTGTCCCGAGTATTGAGAAGCTCTACCGGACCGAGAGTGCCATGCAACTTACTCCTGAGTTGACCGTATCCATGTATGGTTTCGCGCGCTATATGCAGAGCACACCGGATCGCCTGGCCAAGTTCTCCAAGGCAATGGACCTTGTTGATACCAGCAGGTCAATCCCGGTGCCTTTGGAACTGGCCAAGATTTTTGGTTTCAAGACGGTCAAGGAGTTTGAGGATGACTGGATAGCCTACATGAAATCAACGGCTTTCAAGTAATGCAGGCAAGGTTGACGGAGTGAAATTAAGAGGAAAAATAAAAACGTCACTGCTGCCGCTTGGGAAGAGGTGATTGAACCTGTAATAAAATTCTATTTCATGAAACGAATTTCGATGGAGCTTGTATCAGTTGTCCTCCTTGCTGGGCTTGCCGGGACAGTCAACGCAGAGAGTCCGCCGGCGGCAAAAGGGCACGATGCTTTCATTAAGGGTTTGAGTGAAATCAAGGATGATGGTGGCAAGAGTGCGAGTAAACCGCGCACGTTGAGTCCCGTGGTTTCCCGTTTTAAGGGATGGTTCATCGATATTACGGAAAAGGCCAAGCCTGGTAAGCTAAAAGGTATCGATGTGCTGGAAGGTATCGATGTGCTGGAAGGTATCTCGCTTGCGAGTAAATCACGCGATACTTCGATGTGGCAATTTGTGGAAACGGAAAAGGGATACCTTGTCCGTGCGGCAGCAGGAAAATACAAGGGTTGGATTATTGCCAGGGATGACAGTGCCAAAACGCGTCCTGAAGGCCCCAATCTCACGGTGACACCGGCACTTCGGCTGGCCAAGTCGCCAACTGATAATTCTCACTGGAAGCTCATTCTTACCAAGCGAGGCCTTGTTCTGGAGGCCCTGTCAGGCAAATACAAGGGATGGTTCTGGGATTTTGGCGGAGGTGACCCGTCGCATAAGGAGTCAGGCCGTGATGTCGCCGTCAACGTGCTGCTTGCTGAGCGGGTTGTTGCCGGTTCCTACTTTGCGGTAAGGGCAGCTGAGTAAAAATACGGGTCACTGCCCCAGACATTTCACCGGTTTTACCGCTGTCCTTTTTGCAGCGGCGCGTATGGCTAGGAATCGGGCTGAAGGAAGATTTTTTTCTCCCTGTAGGTGATTACCGCATCGGTTTCGCGCATAAAGTCAGCGCCGAAAATGGCACCGTATTCCCGGTTGCCTCCCAGTTGCTTGAAAAGGTCAATGGAGAGCAGGCGCCTGTTTTCGAACAGGGCACGCCCCATCTGCAGGCTGGGGACTTGCGTGATTGCCGCCGGTGCCTTGCCGCCGATCCCGTAGACGGTCTGGTCCATTGGACCCACCTGGCAACCGCATTCCTTTGCCCAGTCAACATGGAGGACAGAGCTGCCGGCACCGGTATCAATCATGAAGCGGGTGTCCTTTTTGTTGAGTTGCCCGTCAACAAAGATGTGGTTGCCCCTGCGCTTGTATTCAAAGCTTTGGTATTTACGCAATTCAAGGATGTCCTGTACCGCTAGTCCTCCGCACTGCCGCATGAATATCTCCCTTTCAGGGCTCCAGGAACTCACATACTTGGCGTCATCATCCGTGAGCCTGCTGACTGGCAGCATCAGTGTCTTTTTTTGCCCCTCTATTTTCAGTTCGACTGAAGTGGCATTTTTCTTGGCGACCTTGCCCTTGTAGGTCTTGCGGTCCTTTGTCTTGAAGAACCGGTATTCAGGGACTTTCACCGCCTCAGCTTCACCCTCTTCACCAATCAGGTCCGGGCGGAAGAAGATGCGCCCTTCTTTATATGAAATCACGGCCCTCATGCGACTCATGAATTCCGCTCCCAGTATGGCGTCGTGGTCCTTGCGCGCCCCTGGGATGTCCTTGAACAGGTCTGCTGAGAGCAGGACCTGGTCTTTAATGAAAGCTTCACCAAGCCGTATTTCCGGGACTTCAGTCAGGGCTGCCGGCGCGTCGCCGCCGATGCCGTTAATGACCTGATCCATGGGCCCCACCTTGCACCCCTTTGCCTTTGCCGCCTCAACATGGAGAATGGTGGAATGCGCCCCGGTGTCGATCATGAATTGGGACTTGTTGCCGTTGAGCTGGCCATCGACAAAAATATGGTTTCCCTTGATTGTGAACTTGAAGCTTTCATAGCCACGGATCTCAAGGAGTTCCCTAATGGTAAGTGTTTTACACTGGCTGAGGAAAAGCTCCTTTTCCTTGTCCCATTTCTTGACGTATTCCTGGTCGTTTGCGCTTAGCTTGTCGTAGGAGAGAGTGGCGGATTTTCCGTTAGGCAACTTCAAAGTGAGGGTGTCATCGGTCTTGTCGATTAATAATGCCTTGATAACCCTTCCGTCAGCACTGGTGAAGTCACGATACTCAGGCTTGTCTGTTTTTCTTGGAATCAGTTGGCCGAAAGCGGTACCCACGATGCAGGTCAGGAGAGAAATAATGCCAAGGAGGGTAATGGGTCTGGTTCTCATGATAGTGGACATTAGGAGAGAATTGCCCTCAGGTCAGGCAAAATTCGTTCAATATTTTATCGAAGAGGCGTTGCCAAACCTCTGGCTTGTGTAAAAAAACTCCAAGGACAGGGTTTAATGTCGACCTTCTGCCTGATTGAGGGCTATCATGAAGCAGTGTGCGCTTCCCCGAAAGAGCGTTTTTTCCGGCTTTCAATCGTTCTCCTGTTACTGGTATCAGGCACGATATCAAGGGCACAGGAGGCAGCCGTTGCCGGGGGGGGGCAGGCTGGGGAAAGGACGATGGGCGAATTGCTTGCGGAGGCACAATCTGCCTTCGATGCACGCGAATACGAAAAAGCCGATATGCTTTTTTCGGAGTTTGCTGGCAGTTACCGTGATGAGCCTCAAGCAGCTCAATTTATCGCCCGAATAAAGCCATTAAGGGCAATTGCAAAGCTGCGCTCGAAACAATTCAAGGCGGCTCTTCCCCTTGTTGAGGAAGTTCTAAACAGCAAGGTGGAACAGGTTTCACTTGGTGATGAGCTGGCTTTCTGGAGGGGGCTTTGCCTGATGCAGGTCAAGGAATACCGGTCAGCCCAGGTTGCCTTTGGTGAATTTTATCGTGACCGCAAGAAACGTGCGGATCAACGTGCAAGGTGTCATGAGGCGCTGTTGCTCTTCGGCGTTTGTAGTGCCCTGATGCAAGAGCATGCTGATGCTGCGGATTTTTTTACATGGCAGATGCCACGGTTGCGGCGTGAATCCAGGGAGGTTGCGGCGCGTGCCACAGTGATGCTTCTCTATTCGCTGCTGGAGAGTGATCAGCTGGATCTGGCCCTTGAGTTTGTTCTCGAGCAGTTCAGCGATATTACCGAGGTAACGCAGATTATTTCTTTCCAGAGCCTTACGATGAAGCTTGGTTCCCGCTTCCTTGAAAAAGGCAAATATTACCGTGCAATCATGTGCCTGCAGCGTGTATGGCCGCGGGCCCGCCTGATCGCAAACCAGGAGGCATTGCTTGATGAACTTGATAACAAGCTGGAAATTCTCCGGGCCAGGGGACATGAGGAACTGATATTCAGGTATGACGGAATGCGCCGCCGGGTTGTTTCTGAGCTGGAAAGCTTCCGGCAGGTGAAGGACTTTGACGCAGCCTTGCGGTTGCGATTGGCTGATGCCTTCCGGCAGTTGGGCAGGTATCGTGAAGCGGCACTGGTGATTGAGCAAATGCTTGAAGATATTGCTCCCGGGGAACTGGCGGCAGGAGCCACGTTGACCTTAATCCAATGTTGGATGGAGATTTCCCGCTGGCCAAAGGCGGTGTCTGCGGCTGACAGGTTTATTGAGCGGTTTGCGGATTTTCCTTCAAGGCTTCCCGAGATCTTGATGTTGCGCAGCCGGGCACTGCACAATGGGGGTGAAGATGAGCCGGCTCTTGAGGGGTTTCGGGATCTTTACCGCCGGTTTCCCGGATCTGCGGTCGCAGGGCAGGCACTTTTCATGCAGGGCATCGTGTTGTTGAAGCTGGACCGCAACCTTGAGGCAATCGCCCTTTTTGAGGATATGCGCCGGGAGTTGCCCGGCCACCCGCTGCTGGATGATGCCTTCTATTGGCAGGGTATGGGATATTCATTTGAGGGGGAGCATGAACGGGCCAGTATTCACCTCGCAAGCTATCTGGATAAATTTGAGCAGGGCCGTTACCGTCCGGACGCGGTGTTTCGCCGTGCCTTTTCAACCTTTTCCTTGGCGGACTATGGTGGTGCTATTGTTCAGTTGCGTGAGTATTTGCAGCGGTATGAGGGGGATGGTTACAACGATGAAGCCCGCCTGTTGCTGGGGGACGGTTTGCTGGCTGTTGGCGAGGTTGATGCGGGGCTTGCCAGCTACAGCGAGATCAGGCCTTCCGCGGAACGTTTTTTTGAGGAGAGTCGATTTAATATCGGCAAGGCGATGCGTTTACAGGGACGGTTCAGTGACATGCGGGAACACTTTACCAGTTTCGTGGAGGCTTATCCTGAGAGCTCCAGAATGGCGGAGGCTGTTTATTGGATCGGGTGGGCACACAAGGCCGAAGGTAACAATGAGGCGGCTCGTTCCGTATACCGGGATGTGGTTCTTTCACATGGTGACAGGCATGAACTTTTCGGCATTGCGGATGTGCTTGTGGGGCTGCGTAAGCTGTATTCCCCGGATAACTTACAAGGGTATGCTTTTGCAATGCAGCGTTTGGCTTCCGATGCCAAATCCAAGGGTAAAAAAACACTGGAATTAAATGCCCGGTGGGCCTCTGCGCTTGCTGAGCCTGTAGGATCGGCAAGCTACCGGCTTTCCTATGCGCTTGCCGCAAGGCTATGTGACCCGGAAATCCACAATCCCCGCATACTGGCTGATTGTGCTGATTATCTTTTTAACAAGGGGGAAACGGACAGTGCGGATATACTTTTTGAAGGCCTGAGGAAATGGAACCCGCGCAGCATGGAGCGTGACCGGGTGTATATTGGGAGGGCGCGCATTGCGATAAAGAGAGGTGAACCCGGTAAAGCGCTGGAGTTTCTTGAAAAGCTCAAACAGCAAACCCCTTATTCCCGGAAATGTGCCGATGCCGACTTGTTGATTGCAGGGATTTTCTCCACCAGCGGGGAACCGGACAAGGCGCTTGATGTGCTTGCCCGGCTGCTTGCGGACAAGACCATTGCGAGTGGATCAAAGGCAGAGGCTCTTTTTCGGTCCGCGGAAATACTCAGTGAAAAGGGGGATAAGCTAAAGGCAACCGCTTATTTTGAGCGGGTATATGTTGCCTACGGCAAATTCAGCGAGATGGTTGCCAAGTCCTATCTGAGGCGTGGAGAATTACTTGAGGAGCTAGGGAGGGTTCCTGAGGCCATTGAGGTATACCGTGCGCTTTTGCAACGCGAGGATCTAGCCGGACTGCCTGAACACGCAGAGGTTCGCAGGCATTTGGCCAAGTTTGAGGAGGATGAAGATGCTTAGAAAGGTGATCCTGGTCTTTGTCCTGTGTGCAGGGAGTCTTTCCGCCAAGGATATTGTGCATTTTCAGAGTGGCCCGGCATTGCACGGGGAGATACTGGAACTGGATGCGGTCCGGTTGCGAATCCGTGTTCCTCTGGCAGGGGGAGCGGGTAACAGCATGCGTGTGATCCCCATGGAGAGGGTGCGCATGATTGATTTTGATCCTGCGCAAGGTGAACTGAAGCTTCTGGCTGATGGTGTGAATGCCCCGAGAAACGCCCTGGAGGAGCTGTGGGAGAGCAAACAGGCCTATCTGGGGTTGCCTAATTCAAATGCAGGGCAAATAGGCATTCAATTGGCGGGCATCTATCTGGTGGGCAACAGTAGTGATGACCATTCCAAGGCCGGCAGGTTATATGAGATTATTGAACAGGGGGACTGGAACAAGAAAAGAAAGTCGTTGGCCAAAAGAGGCAGGTTGCAGGCCTTGGTCAAGCTTGGGAAGGCGGAAGATGTCATTGAGGAGGCAACACGCATGGCAGCCGAGCATGATGATCCGGGACTGCTGCTTGATGCCAGGCATGTTCTTGCCCTTTCTGATTATGAAAAACTTTCCCGTATGGTGGAAGAAAATCCGAAGTGGATAGAGGATGATACAGTTCGTGGGGAGATTGAAGAAAAGTATCACGCACTGGTAGACGGTTTCCTGGAACCGTTTCTTTTTTATGGGACCGAGACGGTTGCCGCTTCCCGCGGGTTATGGCATGCGGCAAAGACGTATCAATTGACCGGGAAGGTGGCGCGGGCTCTTGAATGCCTGGGTGATCTGGAAAAACTGTATCCTGGAATGGGGGATACATATCCCATGGATGAACTTCGCAAAGAATTATCGATTAAAAAATAAAGGAGATAAAATGAAACGACATGAACTGCTGACAATGATGAGGCCCCTGCTCTATATCTTAATTGTTTTTTTGTTTTCCCAATGGTGGTTAACGGACCTTGTGGTTGCTGATGAACCCGGTGTGTCCGGATCGACTGCCAACAATGAGGTAACGGTTCTTTCAGTATATAAGTCTGGTGGGTGGGTGATGCACGTCCTGCTATTATGTTCGGTGGCAACAATTGCCGTAATTGTATATTGCTTCATTCGCTTCTCGGTGAAGAAAATGTGCCCGGAGGGAATCAGTGACACGATGGTCAGGCTTATGCAGTCCAAGGACGTCGGTGGCGCATATGCATTATGCAATGAGAATACCAACAGCTTTACCAATGTGCTTTCAGCGGCACTTCTAAAGGTGAATTTTGATAGGGACAGGGCCAATAAGGAGTCCATGGATCAAGCGGCCGGCGAGGAACTTGATTATGAGGAGACGGCGCAAATGCAATGGGTCAATTACCTGAACGTGTTCGCGACGATTGCCCCGATGATTGGCCTTTTTGGCACCGTGCTGGGCATGATGCAGAGTTTCGGTGACCTCAGTGCCGGTAAATCGGAACCGTCTGACTTGGCGGGAGGGATCAATGCGGCGATGGGCACGACTGCAGGTGGCCTTTTTGTGGGAATCCCGGCAATGTTTTTCTATTTCTTCTTCCGTAACCGTTTGACCGCGATCATGTCACTTATCCAGAAACGTACCAGCTTCGCCCTTGATGTATTGTCAGGGGAGGTAAGGATTTCCGAAGAGGGCACCCCGGAGGGATAAGGTAAAAGGAGGGCATGTGCTGCAATTCCCAGGAACCTTGAGCTAATGAAGAGAAAGGCCATAGGAAAGGACGAGGTGGTGAGTTTCCAGATCACCCCGATGATTGATATGACGTTCCTCCTGCTGATTTTTTTCATGGTGACCTCCAAGCTGTCCAAAGAGCAGGTGAAGATGGATGTGAACCTTCCTACCGCCAGTGCCTCCAGGATTCCGGATGACCTGAGTAACCGCGATGTTATCAATGTGGATAAGGATGGCAATTTCTATATTGCCAATACAATGGCCAGCCCTGAGCAGTTGAAGCAACACCTGGAAGAGCGCTTCAAGGCTGCTCCGCCCCTGAAGATTTATTACCGGGCTGATAAAGGCACGCCTTATGAGGTTACCGAGAAGTTCATGAAACTGGCGGCTGAAGCGGGAGCACACCAGGTGCTATTTGGAACATACAGAAAATAAAGAGAATGCGCCGTTCCAGGAGACATGATGAAGTTGTCGGCATGCCCATGGGGCCAATGATAGACATGGTTTTTTTACTTCTTGTTTTCTTCATGGTTACGGCAAAGCCGATTAAACAGGAAAGTGATCTGGGCTTGGGGCTTCCCGGGGCAGTGGCACAGGAGGAATCCGTTGATATTCCTGATGAACAGAGGGTGATTATCAGGGGAGATCTCCAGGTCGTGTTGAATGACCTGGAACTTGATGACCCGGCAAGTTCCGAATTGCCCGAACTTTTTGCCACGCTGGAACGTTTTCGGAAAGCGGCTGAACTGAGTGGCAGCAAGGCGATGCTTACCATTGCCCCTGCTAAGGATGTGCCTCACCAGAGAGTTGTTGACGTGCTGAACGCCTGCGGTAGGGCGCAATTGACCAACGTGACCTTTTCATCATTTGCAAACGGGGGGGGCGGCTAATGGGGGAGATTGTAATCAGTGCCAGCGAAGGCAAATCGCATGGAGGTAAAAAGGCTGACGAAAACAGTCGCCGCGGGCTTTTGGTGTCCATTGTCATTGGCAGTATAGGTGTGCATGTTGTGGCACTTGTTGTGTTCGGGATATGGGTGATAGCGAGGTATTTTGTTGACCCGCCTGCGGAGTTTGAGGTGCGTGAAATACTCAAGATCCCTCCCCAGAGCAGAGAGCACAAGATGAACATGGCCAAGCATCATGCACTGACCTCAAAGCCGGCATTTTCTGATCGAATTCTCTCGCAGCGTCCCTTGGATTTTGCGTTGCCTGACCTGCCAATGATTCCGGTAGACCAGATGTTGCCGATTGACCCGAGTGAGCTCATTGCCAACCAGGTCAACGCAGTGATTGGAAGCGCAGGAATGGGGCTGGGGCTTGGTGAGGGATCGGGTGGCGGTGGCGGCAGCGGCGATGGAATCAGTTTTTTCGGGATCAAGGACCAGGCGCGCTCGGTGGTTATTATGATTGACGTTTCCGCGTCAATGTTTGGGCGAACCGGCGACCTGGATTATGCCACCGGTCGCCTGTTGAGGAAAGGCAAGGAGCAGAGTTTCCAGGCTGTTCGCAATGAGGCACTGAAACTGGTCGATTCGCTGGATATTAATATGCGCTTTGGCATTATTCGCTGGTCTGGAAGTGCAAGGTCCTGGCAGGAAAACCTTGTGCCCGCCACTACAGCCAACAAGATTGCCGCAAAGAGGCATATCCAGGAGGCGGTTGACGCAAACTCCGCGCGACCGATCGGGGGAAGACCTGGCGGGACCCGTCACGACTACGCGCTGGAGAAACTCTTCGAATTACGCCCGGAGGTGGCATTTCTTCTTTCCGATGGGAATGCCACTGCATCGGACAGGGGAGGCAAGGAAATACCTGAGAAGGAATTACTGGATATTGTTGAGGCAGCAGGAAAAAATGCCCTTAATTCCACCCGGATCCACACCATTTATTATGTTACCGGCAGTGACAAGAGATCGGAGGAGAGAATGTTGCGTTCGCTGAGTCGCAGAACCGGGGGAAAATTTGATAAGGTAAAGGCAGTCAACCGACGCTGATTTCGAAGGCTTGACGTTTTTTCGAAATCAGGATCCGGCAAATTTCAATATTTTGAAAGGAGAGATCCTTTTCCGGCGTTTTACATTGTAGCTCCCAGTGCTGGTTTTTGAAAGCCCTTGGGTATTTCTTGTTTTTTCGCTACTTTACGACTTGTCCAAACCTTTTATAGTGCAAGACTCCTTCACCCTCTTAAATTGAATGAAATTAACTCCAGCTATCCTGATGTCAGCCTGTTTGGGAATGCTCATTGCAGGGTGCGAAACGATTGATCCTGCCGGCCGGGCAGGGTTTCCACTCGACGGCTCTGGGCAAGGTGTGCCTTCCAGGTATGGTTACCTGGGCGTCGGCGATAATGGTCCGGGGCAGGGTAATGACCCGGGTGCTCCCACCAATCGATACGGTGCAGGATCCGCTTTAACCAATCCCGGTCCTGCTGATCCGTTAGCTGGTGCTAATAATGACGGGGGATCAGCTACTAATTCCGGGCGTGATGGTTCGCGCAATTCTGGAGATTCAGGGGCCAAGAAACCCGATGAGCGTCCCTATGCTGATCCGGTGCCAGGAAAATATGGAAGGGTCTACAGTCCGTTTGCCAAGGGGAAGGAAATTGACGTTGCTGATTTTTCGCCAGGAACGCTGGTGCGGTGTCCTTATACACAAAAGATTTTCAGAGTTCCCTGATCGGGTTGCAAGGAGGGAGAGCATTTCATGTGGGCATCTAAGAAGGCCGGGTTATGCGGCATTTAGCAGTTTTAGGACCAGGTTTGCTGGGTGGCTCTGTTGCCCTTGCGGCTCGATCTTTCGGTGGTGTCGACAAGGTTGGCTTGTGGGCTCGTCGCAGTGAAGTCATTCCCGAGTTAACGGCCAGCAATGTTGCGGATATTGTCAGTAACGAGATTGGTGAGGTGGTCACCAATGCCGACCTGGTCGTTATCGCCACTCCGGTTGGTGCACTGCAGGGTGTCATGGAAAGCGCCCTGCCCTTCCTGTCCGAGGGCGCGGTGATAACTGATGTTTGCAGTGTCAAGGGGGCGGTTGTTGAGGCAGCAGATGGAGTGCTTTCCGCTTCAACAAGAAATGATGTTGCCTTTGTGGGTGCGCATCCGATGGCAGGTTCAGAACTCACCGGGTTTGCCAATGCGCGGGCCGATCTCTTCCAGGGTGCTGCATGTGCCATTACACCCGGTAACAGCGCGACCGCAGAGGCTGAGAAAAAAATTGAGGATTTCTGGCGTTCACTTGGATGCCGCTTGTCCAGGATGAATCCGGCTGATCACGATAAGCTTGTGGCAAAGGTGAGTCATTTGCCACATCTGGTAGCCTCAGCTCTCGTGCAGACAGTGATGTCAGCTGAGAGCAATGCAGTTGAATTGGCTGGTGCCGGGTTTCGCGATACCACCAGGATTGCTGCCGGTTCGCCGTCAATGTGGACAGAGATCCTGGCTGAGAACCGTGATGCGGTATCTTCGATATTGGATGAGCACATCAGGGAACTTGGAGAAGTGCTGGTGAAGCTTAAGGAAAATGATGATGAATGGATTTTAGGCTTTCTCAGTGAAGCCAAGGACAACCGGGCAATATTCTCTGCCCCTGCCGGTCAAGGGGATTAGGAGCACGAGAGCAATTGATTAGTGAATTAATGGAAGGGACAAACAGCGAATTGCGGGTCAGCCGGGTATATGGTTTTGGCGGTGAAACCTCAGTTCCAGGTGACAAGAGTATTTCCCACCGTTCGGTCATGCTGGCAGCCCTTGCAGAAGGGGACAGTCAAATTGACGGCTTTCTTCCGAGTGAAGATTGCC
This sequence comes from uncultured Verrucomicrobiota bacterium, assembly GCA_902589825.1. Lineage (GTDB taxonomy): Bacteria > Verrucomicrobiota > Verrucomicrobiia > Verrucomicrobiales > DEV007 > CACIUL01. The sequence goes on along the minus strand of CACIUL010000005.1, from coordinate 80,800 downwards.
TTGCCACACTCGGGGCAATGCAATCTTTGGGTGTGAATATTGATATTCTCGATGAAACGGAACTGGGTCCGGTTTCCCTGCTTGTCCATGGTCGAGGCATGGAGATTGCATTGCCTTCAGGTGATATTGATTGCGGTAATTCGGGAACCACAATGCGGCTTCTCTCCGGGATCCTGGCAGGTCAGGATTTTACCAGCCGGCTAACTGGGGATGCTTCCCTCTCGCAAAGGCCAATGAACAGGGTGATTAAGCCTTTGACCGGCATGGGGGCACGGATCCACGCAGAAGGTGAAGGAGGCAGTGCCCCGTTGCTAATTCGTGGTGGGAGCCTGCATGGTACAACCTATGAACTTCCTGTGGCGAGCGCACAGGTGAAAAGCGCAATCCTGCTGGCTGGACTTTTCGCTGAAGGCATGACGACAGTGATTCAGCCTGTAGAGACCCGGGACCATACAGAGAGGATGCTGGACTTATTCCAGGTAGAGACAGCCACTGACGGAAAAGCAATCTCGATAATAGGTGGACAGAAGCTTCAGTCTTGTGACTTTGTTGTTCCCGGTGACATTTCCAGTGCTGCCTTCTGGTTGGCAGCCGCAGCGGCCTCGCCGGAAGCTCGCTTGAAAATCCATAATGTTGGGCTTAACCCCACACGCAGCGGCATACTGGATGTGCTTGTTGGCATGGGTGCCGATATTTCCAGTGTTGCTTCTAGTGATGGAGGGGGAGAGAGGATTGGTGACATCACTGTTTGCGGACGCGGGCTTTCCGGTATCGAGATCTCTGGTGGGCTTGTGGCCAACATCATTGACGAGTTACCCATTATTGCTGTTACAGCGGCGCTGGCTGATGGCACAACAGTGATCAGGGATGCCGCTGAACTGCGTGTGAAGGAAACCGACAGGATCGCCGCGGTTGCCAAAAACCTGCAGGCAATGGGTGTGGACATTGAGGAATTTGATGATGGAATGAGGATTTGTGGGGGGGGGAGCATTACATGGTGCTGCTATTGAGAGTTATGGTGATCACCGTATCGCCATGGCGTTTGCCATAGCCGGCCTTTTTGCCGATGGCGAGACAATCATCAGGGATGCTGAGTGCATCGCTGTTTCTTACCCGGGCTTTGAGAAGGACCTTGAATTGCTGTGCAAGGGAGGTGATAAAAGCCGGTGATAGCGCGCACATAATGGTGGAAGGAAAGTGACAATGAATCCTGACCTGACAGGGAATAATAACCGTGTGATTGCCATTGATGGTCCGGCGGCTTCCGGTAAAAGCAGCGTGTCTGAAAGATTGTCCCGGCACCTTGGGTTTTTACATGTCAATTCGGGAATCATGTACAGGGCGCTTGCATGGAGCGTTCTACGGTCAGGTATTCATGCCGAAGATGCCCGTGCAGTGATCCGGCACCTCGGTGAGATCCAGATGGATTGCGGCATATCAGGTGATAAGGCCACATTGACTGTCGATGGTATTGATCCGGGAAGTGAGTTGAAGTCCAGTGAGGTGAATGCCGGGGTTTCCGCTGTTTCGCAAGTAGCTGAAGTGCGTGATGTTCTTGTGGCCAAGCAGAGGGAATACCTCGATGTGGCGGATATCGTCATGGAGGGACGCGATATCGGTTCGGTTGTTTTTCCTGATACTCCTTACAAGTTTTTTATTGATGCCTCAATAGAGATACGTGCCCTGCGCAGAAGCAAGGAAGGCATTGTCGACAACCTTGCGGCCAGGGACGCCATTGACAGCAACCGGGCAGTATCGCCTTTGGTGGCAGCCGATGACGCGGTGGTTATTGACACATCAGACATGACGCTTGAGCAGGTCCTTGCGGAGATTTTGGATCACCTTCATCAAAGCGGGTTTAATCAATTGAACGAGAAGTAATGTGGTATTGGATTGGTTTTTGGCTGGCTTGGCTGCTTTTTTACCTGTTTTTCCGTTTACGCGTTATCGGCAGGAAGAAGATTCGTGCTTCCTGGAAAAAGGGTGGCGTTCTGATTGCCTGTAACCACACGAGTTATTTTGATCCGCCGGTTGTCGGTGTAGCCTATGGTAAGAAAACCGCGTTCCTGGCGAGGAAATCCCTTTTTAAGAAGGGATTCCTGGGCTGGATTTACCCGCGTCTCAATGCGATTCCTGTCGATCAGGAGAGACCGGATTTTACCAGTTTAAAGCGAATCATAAAGGAACTGCGTGAGGGCAATCCTGTACTCATTTTTCCAGAGGGGCAACGCACTGAGGATGGGAATTTAATGCAGGCTGAGGCAGGGGTTGGACTGGTGATAGCAAAGGCACGCGTTCCGGTATTACCCATGAGGATATTCGGGGCCCATGAGGCTTATCCCCCGGGGGCAAAGTGGCCCAAGTTCTTTACCAGGATAACGCTTTGCTGTGGCGATATGTTTGAGTTTACGGAAAAAGAACTGGATGTAAGGGGGCGTGAGGGATATCAGGCCATTGCAGACCGGGTTATGCAGAAGGTGGAGGAGATACAGGCTCCCTGAGCTGAAAGTGTTTTTTAGCGGCGTAATTTCCGGTCATAGAACTGATCACCCTTTGGCGGTCGTATGGGCATGGTGAGTCCTCCGGACATTTTCAGTTCCGTGAACATTTGATCCCGCAGTTTTACGATTTGCTCTCTGTAAGCCGGCACCTGAATCAGGTTGTGGCGTTCATGAGGATCGGTTTGCAAATCATAGAATCCGTTCTGGTCCCATACACCGTGGTAATAGATATACTTGTAGCGGTCGGTGCGTATCGCGAAGCATGTTGGAGTGGCCGGGAAGTTCCATTCCCAGTGGTATTCATAGAGGATGTGCTTGCGCCATGGCTTTTTCTGACCCAGTAAGAGCCCGGCGAAGGATTCGCCGTCCATGCGGGGTTCATTTTGTGGAACATTGACCCCGGCGAAGTTTAACAGCGTCGGTGCGATATCAATATTCTGAACCATTTCCGGGACGACTGTGCCAGGCTTGATTCGTCCCGGGGCATAGGCAAGGAGTGGAATCCGGATGGATTCCTCGAAAGCGTCCCGTTTGTCATAAAAGCCGTGTTCTCCCAGGGCGAACCCGTTATCTCCCATGTATAACAGGACGGTGTCAGCAGTGACAGGTTCGAGGGTCTTGATGACTCGTCCTATATTTTCGTCCAGTCCATGCACCGTTTCACAAAAGCGCCAGTATAGGCTGTCAAATGAAGGCACGGGATCCTTGTCGAAAGCCCCGGTTTCCATGTGATCAATTCCGTGAATGCCATATCGGCGCTCACGAATCCATCTTGACTGGGACCGGTAGTTTTCCTCACTGTTCGCCATGGTTTCCGGATAGGGAATGGGCTTGTCCTGATAGCGGCCATGGTGCCTTGGAGCCGGCAAAAATGGATAATGTACGGCTTTGAAGGAAAGATAGAGAAGGAAGGGCTTATCTTTGGGCCTGGTGTTATGAAACCATTCAATGGCCTGACTTGCCAGGATGTCTGTCATGTATCCTTTGAACGGTTTCTTTTGACCATTTATGTTCAGTGTTGGGTTAAAGTAATCTCCCTGGCCGACAAAACTCACCCAGTGATCAAAACCCGGGCGGGGTGAGTCGTCTTCATGGCCCATGTGCCATTTTCCTATGAATGCCGTGTGATAGCCTGCTTTTTGCAAGTATTGGGGAAAAAAACGGGTGCCTTCGGGAACAGGGCGCTGGTTATCAACGACGCGGTGGTTGTGCATATACTGGCCGGTGAGGACGGAAGCCCGGCTTGGAGAGCACAGGGAAGTTGTTACAAATGCATTCGTGAGGTGTGCTCCCCCGGCGGCCAGTTTATCAAGGTTGGGGGTTTCAAGCCATTCAGGCGCTTCGGGATGAAATCCCATTAAGTCATATCGGTGGTCGTCACTGACAATCAGGACAAGGTTTTGAGAGGCCTTGGCAAGGCTGGCGGTCAGCAGCAGGATGAAAAATAAACGTCGCATCATGCATTAAGCATGACCGCCTCTGAGCATTTTGGCAATGCACTAAGGATTCAAAGGAAATGATTCCCAATGAAGAGCAGGGAAACAGCATCCTCTGCTTCCCCTTGAGGAACAGGTAGAAACAGCCGGTTCCGCTTATTCAGATGGAGCTGGTTTTTCAGTCGGCGGGGCGGGTGCCTCTGGAGCTGGTTTTTCAGCCGGTGGTTCAGGGGCCGGGGGAGGGTTGTCCCTGAGCACAATGGATTGGTTGACATCGGTTCGCCTGCTGTCAATCACTCCGTTTTCCTGAAGGAATACATTACCGGGGAAATCCTTGGCAATGGCCTGATAGGCATTGAGAGCGCCTTCAAGGTCGCCTTCTTCATAAGTCATATCTGCCAAACGCAGGGCGGCTGCCGCGGCAGTGCTCGCCTGGTCTTTTGCGGCAACGATTTCGCCATATATTTTCTTGGCGGCATCACCGTTACCAAGCCTTTCCTCCACGGTGCCAAGGGCAAAAAGGCCATTGTAATAGAGGGGTGCTTCTTTCTGTTCTTTCACGAAACTGGTGAGATACCCCTTTGCTTCATCAACATTATTTGTGGATAGTTTTCTATCTGCAAGTATCAGCATTGCATTGCCAGCTGCGAGACTGCCCGGATAATCCTTGATCACGGACTCCAGGTCATCTGAGGTTTGAGCGCTGGTAAATTTTTCACCGGACTCCTTGATGTAAGTCTGGTTTTTGGCCTTCATGAAGAAGCTGATTCCAATACCTATTACGGCGAGGATGACCAGCAGGATGGTTTTTTTACCATGTTTTTCCAGGAAATCCTCTGTCGAGCTTCCGGGTTTGACCTGTGGCAAGGCAGGTGCCTCATCATTTTGTGGAGATTCGTTTTCTGTAGCCATTTGGACTGTTTACGAGGATCTTGCTGCCTGTGTTAATTCTAATACGCAGCAATGGAGTTAAGCTCCAACAGCTGAACGCGCGGCATCAGCCAATGGCGTGCTGAGGTAACGTTCACCGGTTGAGCACGCGATTGTAACAATAAACTTTCCTTTGTTTTCCGGGCGCTTTGCCATTTCCAGTGCTGCGCAGACATTTGCTCCGGTACTGATACCCACCAGGATTCCTTCCTCGGCCGCGATGCGCTGTGCCATGGCAAAGGCATCGTCATTGGAAACCTTGATGCACTCGGTAATCTGTTCATCATTGCTGCCGGGATTTTTCAAGTGAAGGTTTCCCGGGATAAAACCGGCGCCTGTACCTTGAATCTTGTGCGGGCCAGGTGTGAGCTCTTCACCGGCAAGGGTCTGGGAAATGACCGGTGAATCGGCTGGCTCCACGGCAACAGCTTTAAACTCCGGTTTTCTGGGCTGAATGACCTCACAGCAACCTGAAATCGTTCCACCTGTCCCCACGGCAGAGACCAGTATGTCCACCTCGCCGTTGGAGTCTTCCCAGATTTCCTCAGCCGTCGTCTTCTGATGAATTTCCGGGTTGGCCGGATTTTCAAACTGCTGGGGCATCCATGCATTTTCCGTTTCTTCAAGGATCTCCTGCGCTTTCTCAATTGCGCCCTTCATGCCCTTGGGACCAGGAGTGAGGACCAGGTTGGCACCAAGCAGCGCAAGGAGTGTACGCCTTTCAAGGCTCATTGTCTCGGGCATGGTCAGGGTTAATTTGTATCCACGCGAGGCACAGACAAATGCCAGGGCGATCCCGGTATTGCCACTGGTCGGTTCAACAATGGTGGTGTCACTATTGATTAGCCCCTGAGCTTCAGCCGCTTCGATCATTGCCATCCCAATACGGTCCTTGACTGAACCAAGGGGGTTAAAAAACTCGCACTTGAGGGCAATGGTGGCGTCCACGCCGTCGGCGACCTTGTTGAGCTTGACCAGGGGTGTGCGGCCAATGGTTTCGACAATGTTGTTGTATAATGTTCCCATGACTGGATGTAGGATTACTGCTTTGAACTTACCCTTTTCTTAGCGGGGGATAAGAAATAACGGGTTCTCTTTGTGTTTGCAAAGAGAAATGCCTGTGAAAAGTTGCAATACTGCCCCAAGCCCCATTTAATCCCACCTTTTATACCCTACAATTGTTATGCCAAGCACCCTTGCGCACGATAGTGTGCAGTCATGGATGAAGAAAGTTCCTGCATGGGAACACAAACAGGATCATATAGAACGCGTTTTTGAGTTTGATGATTACATTTCTGGAATGGATTTTGTGAACTCTGTCGCCGAGATTGCGGAGGGTGCAAATCATCATCCGGATATGAATATCAGCTACGCGAAAGTCGCGGTTGTATTAACCACTCATGATAAGGGTGGATTAACAGAAAGTGACTTCGAGGTTGCGATCAGGATTGACAACCTGGTTGACTGAAACCGGATGACGCATGCATGTAGATGCGCACTAGCGGGCTAGAGGTCCTCAGGTGACTGGAGCAATTCCGCCACCCTCCACAACAACCTGCCTGCACCTCCGCCATCAAGGATGCGGTGATCAAAGCTCAGGGTCATTTCAGCCTCGACGACGGGAACCCATGTTGAGCTTTCATTGTCCCACTGTGGTTTTTGCCTGCCGTGTCCCAGACCCAATACCAGGTTTTGTTCAGGCAGTGGGATAGGTGTGGCCCAGACAATACCAAAACTGCCGAAATTTGTTACTGTAGCAATTCCCGGCGGAGTGGATGCTTCCTTGGGTAGGCGGCGCTTATTTGCAGCTTCCACGAGGCTGGCATACTGCTGGGTGAGATCATTTAGGGGTTTTTTGTCCACGTCACGAATGACCGGGACGAGTACACCGTCTTCAACTTCCACCGCAAATCCGATATCAATTGCCTCCGGGTGCACAATCTGGTTGCCGACCAGTTGTCCGGCATTGGCGGTATTTTCTGCCAGGGCCAGGGCAAGGGCACGCACGGCATAGAGTGTTGGCCCGGGTTTTGGGTCACAAGTTCTCCTGTGACTTAGCAGGTTGTCGAGGCATACAGGCGTGCCGACCGTGGCAAGAGGGCGCGTCCAGCTGCGGCGCATGGAATCAGCTACAGCGATACGCATGGAAGAGGCCGCGGTGGTTTTTTTCTCCTCCAGTGCTCCCATGAAAGCTTCAAAATCCTCTACCGTAACCCGCCCGGCTGCCCCGCTTCCGGCAATTCCTGCAAGGTCGGCTGCATTGAGCCCTAGTTCCTGCATCCGGGCCCGCAGCCGGGGAGAAATATAGGTGGCTCCCTTTGCCTTGGCGGGTACGGGAAGTCCAGGTATGGTAGGTGTTACCTCAGCATTTTCTGCCTGGCTTACCGTCTTGCCGGGTGTCTTTAGACTATGGGCGGATGAGGGTTCATTGTCTTTGGCAGGGCCTTCATTATCCCTTAAAGGGGCCTTTTCCTGCCCTACCTGGGCGTTACCCATTCGTTCAGCTTCATCATTACTGATATCAAGGTAGCCAAGCACTGTCCCAACCGGATAGCTGATATTTACCTTGGCTGATATTTCCGCAACGCATCCTTCGCACGGGGACGTGACTTCCATGACGGCTTTTTCGGTCTCAACCTCGATAATATCCTGGTCAGCGGTGACGGAGTCACCTTGCTTAACGTTGATCGCCTTGATGGTTGCTTCAGCGATGGATTCGCCCAGCTGGGGCATGAGAATAGGGACACGCATGGTAGGGAATTAATCTTTTAGGAGTTTCTGTATCGCTGATTTTATGGTGTTTGCCGTGGGCCTGTGATAGCGCCAAAGCTCGGGGTGGTAAGGGATTGGTGTATCACGGGCATTGAGTCTTGCCGGCGGGGCATCAAGCAGATGGAATCCTTCAGAGGAGATTCGTGAAATAACCTCGGCGGTGACACCTCCCCAGGGAAATGCTTCCCCAACAACCAGCATCCGGCCAGTGCGTGCGATGGAACCAAGTATGGTCTCGGTATCAAGGGGCTTGACGCACCGCAAGTCAACAATCTCGATTTCGTAGCCATCTTCTTTGAGGCTTTCAGCGGCAAGCAGGGCTTCATGCACCATTGCGCTGTATGTGATGATGGTCGCATGGCGACCGGAACGGGTAACGCGTGCTGATTCAGCGGGAAGGGATTGGCGCGGCAACTTTTCCGCCTTGAGGTGGTAGTAGAGATATTTGTGTTCGCAAAAGATTACGGGGTCATCCGTATAGATGGCCTCAAGGAGCATGGAATAGGCATCCTCCACTGTAGCCGGCGCCATGACAATGGTCCCGGGGTAATGCGCATAGATGGCTTCCATGCACTGGCTGTGGAAAGGCCCACTTCCAGGAGTGCCTCCTGAAGGCAGCCTGATGGTGATCGGGCAGGGGACATTTGTCCGCCAGTAATGGGTGGCAGCCTGATTGACGATTTGGTTGAAGGCAACAGTGGAGAAATCGGCAAACTGCATTTCGATTATCGGGCGCATGCCTTCAATGGCTGCCCCTATGGCAAGCCCTGCCATTGCATCCTCACTGATCGGCGCGTCAATGACACGCCCCGGATACTTGTCATGCAGTCCCTTGGTTGCCTTGAAGGCTCCACCAAATGCGCCGACATCCTGCCCGTAAATAAACACGTCCGGATTGTCTGCCAGGGCGGTTTCCTGAGCATGTCGGATTGCTTCAAGGTAGGTAATGCTCACTGGTCGGTCAGGTTGTCCCGGAATCTTTCACTTGAGCAGGCATTCCAGTCGTGTGAGTAAGGGTCTGGCGGCTGTTCTCCGCCAGCTTTCAGTATTGCGTTTTCGACTTCCTCTGCCGCCTGTTTTTCCATCGCGTTGCAGTCATCCTCAGTATTCCAGCCCTCGGCAATAAGCTTCTCTCTTGCTACGGCAAGACAATCTTTTCCGATTTCAGAAGCACGAATCTCATCAGGAATGTAATGAGAATCATCGTGTTCACCATGGCCTGAAAGCCGAAGCAGTGTTCCAATAACCAGTTGAGGGCCTTTTCCCGCCTTGGCCCGGGATATTGCACCTTGAAATCCCTGAAGGCAGTCGGCAAGGTCTGTGCCGTCCACGGTCGTGCCCTCTATGCCGTAACCAATGGCACGGTCCACGAGGTCCTTACAGGCGAACTGGCGGGTATTTGGTGTGGAATAGGCGAACTGGTTGTTGGCAATCGCAACCACCAGGGGCAGCTTTTCCACGGCTGCCATGTTCAGTGCCTCATGCACTGAGCCCGTGGATGTTGCACCGTCGCCGATACATGCCGCACCAACAGTATCGCCGAGCTCGCCGCGCAATCGTCTGGCAAATAGCATCCCACTTACCACCGAGATCATGGCGCCAAGATGAGAGATCATGGCGGGAACCCCTTCACGAGGTGAGCCGCGGTGGATGTTCCCATCCCTGCCGCGCATCGATCCCCTGGCTGATCCCATGTAAGTCCTTGCCGCGTCAATGACCGGTTCTCCGAAGGCTGCGCGTCCGGCCATGTCACGAATCAGTGGAGCATAGATGTCCTTTCCCTTCTGGAGCTGCACGGCAAGGGCGGCGCTGAAAGCTTCCTGACCGCGCCCCACATAGACGCCGCCGACAATTTTGCCGGCGCGATATACATTGGCGATCTTTTCTTCAAAGGTGCGGGCAAGAACCATCCATCGGAAGGCATTGTTGAAGGCCTCCGGGAGGATCATTCCGTCATCGGTGTTCTGGGAGGCAATGTCCGTCATGCCGTTTCTTTATAAGGACATTCTACCGGATAGCGCCACCGGGGCAATATTGATTTCAGGTGACTTTTTCAGGCTTGCCTGTTTCCTGGGGGGAGGCAAACTGCATGCCAATAAGCTTGCTGACACCAAATTCCTCCTGGGTGACCCCATACATTACCTCGCAACGGTTCATTGTCCTCTTGTTGTGGGTTACGATCACAAACTGGCTCTGCTGGGTGAATCGTTCAAGCAACTTGATAAATCGCCCGATATTTGACTCGTCCAGTGGTGCATCAAGCTCATCAAGCACACAGAATGGGGAAGGCTTAACCATGTAAATTGAGAACAGCAGGGCGACTGCCGTCATGGCCCTTTCTCCCCCGGAAAGCAGCGTGATTGATTGCGGCTTTTTGCCGGGCGGTTTCGCTATAATGTCAATGCCGCTTTCAAGCGGATCTGTCTCGTCGAGGAGCACCAAATTTGCCTTTCCCTGTTCACCGAAGAGTTCCTTGAAGACTTCCCGGAAGTTTTTTCTGACCTCTTCAAAGGTATCGGCAAAGCGTGTGCGTGTTTCCCGGTTGATCTTACTGATGACCTTGTGCAGATGTTCCTTGGAGTTGACCAAGTCATCATGTTCCCTGGTAAGGAAGTCATAGCGTTCCTGCAAAGCCTCAAATTCCTCAATAGCTTCCAAGTTTACCGGTCCCATTGAATCAAGGCGCTGGCGCAGTTCGCCGATGATCATTTCCACAAAGGTCCAGTCAGGCTGATCATCGCCGGGAATGGCAGGGACCTCGTCACGGGGTATGTCGCTTTCACGTTCAGTGCCGGGGGACTCTGCAGGTGTTTGTTCATCGTGTGGGTTGTCGGATTCTATACTATCCTGCTCACCTGATATCTTCTGGGCGAGCGTGGTTTTGCGCTTTTCCCTTCTCTGCCGGGCCTTCTTTTGATCAGCAATTGCCGTGAGCAGGGCATGGCTGTCAGGTTCAAAATGTTCCAGCCTGATATTGTATCGCTGGCTGGTCGTTGCATTGAGGTTTTCAATTCGAAGGTCTATCTGGGTGACCTTGATCTCCTCCTTTCCCCTTTGCTCGGTTAATGTCGCAAGTTCCTTGCGCCCATCACGAAGTGTATCCTCAGCATCATCGACCGCACTTTGTCTCTTGAGGCGTTGTTCTGTCACATCCCCGAGTTCGGTGCCGAGTTGCTCGGCACTGTTTGTCATGTCTTGGATTTTTTCCTGGAGCGATGAGCTCTCACTACTGGCAGCGGTTATGCGTTCCTTGTATTTGGTGACATCGGTTTCACGGCGGGCAATGATCACCTCAAGTTCCTTCATTCGCGCAGTGATCGGTGCTTGTTGCTCCTGCAGCGCCTGCTTGGACTGCTCCTCGACAGCCATGCTGGTTCGCAGCTCAGCAAGTCTCTCGGCCGATTGCACCTCCTGGTGGCTGATTTCATTCAATTCAGCTTCAGCCTCTGAGCGGCGATTGTCCGAAACCTGCAATTTTTCAGAAAGCTCCCTTTGCTGTCCTTCAAGTTCCCTGAGCTTGGTTTCTGCCGTTTCCCTGCGATGCTGCAATTCGCCCTGCTCCCATTTAAGGTTCTTAAGCTTGGATTCCAGTCCTTCCCTTTCCCGTTCAAGCAATGACTGTTTTCCTTGCAGGGTTGAGCGGGTGATTCTTGACGTCTGTAGTTTTTCGCGGCATTCCTCCAGGCGCTTTGACAATGTGCCGCCGTCCTGCTCGATTTGATCAAGTTCCAGTTGCTTTTCACCAAGCCGGTCATTAAGGGCGGCGGTTTGGGTTTCAAGCAACTTGACTTCATTAAGCCTTGCCAGGAGTGATCCTGCCTCATCTGCTTCTCCCTTGCCGCCACAGATAATGCCGTCTGAGCTGATAAAGGCGCCATCCAGAGTTGCAAAGCTGTGACCGGGGAGCTCGTTCCTGAGATCAAGCGCCTTGCGCAGGTCATCGACAATAAGTGTTTTCTCAAGGAGTTGCTCCAGGAGCGGACGCACGTTTTCTGTAGACTTGATCTTGTCCAGTGCCCATGCATTAACTCCGGCAGGGAGAGTCATCATCTGCCGCTCAGAACGGATGGCCACGAAATTTTCAGGAATCATCGTGGCCCGTCCGAGCCGTCCATTGGCAAGGACGTTAATGGCCTGTTCAGCGGTTTCCTGGTCATTGACCAGAATGGTTTGCAGATGGGCTCCTAGTGCCGCCTCAATAGAAGGTATGTAGTCACTTGGGACCTCGATGAAGGAACTCAGGAGACCGCGGATACTGGAGGGCTGGATGCCCTGATCATGGAGCCCGCTGAGAACGGCCTGAGTGCCGGATTCCAAGCCTTCACCCTCGGCGACGAGTGCCTTGAGCACCTCGAGCCTGGATTCCTTTTCCGCCAGTTCGCGGTGCAGGTCTGCGAGTTCCCTGCTGCAGCGGGTGTTGTTATTGCGGGTTTCCTGGTAATCCTTCTCGGCAATCGCCAGCCGGGTTTCATTGTCACCAAGGGATTTATCTGCTTCATTTAACTGGTCACCAAGGGAGCTTGATTCCGCCTGGCGCTCCGCATGTTCTTTTTCAAGGCTGGTGATTTCACCGGTGAGATGTCCTTCCCGTTCCCTGTTGCTTTCGCTTTGTGTGGAATAGGATCCTAGCTCAGCGCGGATTTCGGCAATTTGTGTTTCACCGCTGGTGATATCCTGAGTGAGTGTCAGCAGTTCAGCGTTCAGTTCGTTGCGCCTGCTTTTTAAGCTGCCGTTGAGTTGTTCCTGTTCCTCGAGTTGCTTTTCCTGGCGGGCCAGGTTTTCAGTGACCCTGCGAAGAGCATCGGCAGTAACCTCAAGTTCCGATGCTTCCTTGCCGAGGGTGGAGTTGGTGTTGGCGATGTCCTCGGAATTCTGGTTGACCAGCTCCTGCAACTCGAGCTGTCTTTCCTCATTGAATTCGATGCGGTTCTGGGCGGAGTTGATTCTGTTCTGTGTCTCAATGAGTTGCTCGCGCCGTGAGGCAATTTCAGTCTCAAGGGCAGAAAGCGCATCGCGCGCTTCCACAATTGCCTTTTCCTTCTCTACAGTCTGTGACTGGAACTTGACGATTGTTGTGCCCAGTGACTGGATGGAATTGGTGAGTTCACTTTTTTCAGCGTCCAACTCGATGAACTGGCGGTGGCTGTAGTGAACGTCAAGCACCTTGACGTCGGTCAGCAGTTCCTGGTAACGCCGTGCCTTGTTGGCCTGACGGTTCAGGGAGTTGATCTGGCGTTTGACCTCCTCGATAATGTCAGTAACGCGCAGCAGGTTTGCTTCAGTGTATTCGAGCTTGCGCAGGGCTTCCTTCTTCTGGCTCTTGAACTTAGTGATCCCGGCGGCTTCCTCGAAGACTGTCCTTCTGTCTTCCGGCTTGGAGCTGAGGAGAAGGTCAATCTTTCCCTGCTCCATGATCGAATATGCAGTGCGCCCTATTCCGGTATCCATTAGGATTTCGTGGATATCCTTCAGGCGACACAGGTTGCCGTTTAAGCGATACTCGGATTTGCCGTCACGGAATACGCGCCGGGTGAATGCCACCTCGTTGTATTCAAGCCCAAGTGCTTCCTCGCAGTCAGAGAGCGTCAGGGTAACCTCTGCCATGCCGACAGGTTTTCTCTTGTCCGTACCGTTAAAAATGACGTCTGCCATTTCTCCGCCCCTGAGGGCCTTTGCCGAGGTCTCACCAAGAACCCACCGAATGGCATCAACCACGTTGGATTTTCCACACCCGTTGGGCCCGACAATGCCAGTTACTCCCGGGTGAAACTCGAAGTCGGTGCGATTGGCGAATGATTTGAAACCGTGGAGTTTCAGCGACTTGAGGCGCATATGTATTGGCTTGTTTTATATTGTGGGTCTGGGAATTGTCAGTAAGTCTTTACCTTATGGGGAAAGGGCTTGCAAGCTCAAGACAAATCCATCCTTAAAGCGTATATATCGGCAAGACATTCATCTTGTGGAGGATGCAGTAGTCGGCTTGATTGTCAATTCCGTGAAGGGGCACGTTTTTCCCTGAATTATGGCTGTTTCAATCAGGAAAACTTAGATTTTTTTGGCCGTTGCTTTGCATGAGCGAAGGGCTTCGCGTAGGGTGGTTTTTCATGACAGGTATTCCCGGCAAAGGCAGCTTCAAGGTGGTGACGGGCGTTATTTGCTCCTGCTTGCTGGGAGTGGGCTGTGACAAGCCACGGGATCAGCCTGCATCAACGCCTCCGCCTGAGGAATCGCTCATCGAGGTGGACATGACTCCTGAGCCGCTGCCCATTGCCGTTAATGTGGCAGAACCGATTATCGACAAGGGCTCAAAGGTTTCTATCCTGGGTTACCACCAGTTCATTTCCCGTGGAAATCCGACAGGAATGCGCATCAGTGTCGCTAAGTTTCGGGAGCAGATGCGTGCTCTCCATGAGGCGGAAATTCCTGTTATTTCCCTTTCCGAATACATGGCCTGGAGAAAGGGCAAAAAGCAGATTCCCCGCCAGTGCGTAGTTATCACCATCGATGATGGATTCAAGGACCTGTTCAGTGAAGCGCTGGTGACCCTGAAGGAATTTGGCTATCCATTCACCTTTTATATTTATACGAATTTCCTTGGTGGAAGTGGACGCACTTTGTCAGATGGAGAGGTCAGGGCGTTAATTGCCGCTGGCGGAGAATTGGGAAGCCACAGTATTTCTCACGATTTCCTTGTCAGGGCCCGGAAGAAATTTGCCACTGCCCAACAGTATGAAGCGTGGTTGTTGAAGGAGCTTAAGGAGTCCAAGGAGAAACTCGAAAAGCGTTTTGGGGTTAAGGTCAGCAGCTTTGCTTATCCCTATGGGGAATACAATGACAAGGTGATCAGCAAGGCGATTGAGGCTGGTTACAGTTCGGCTGTGACTGTCAATGCTTCCAAGGCAGGTTACGCGATGAAATTAATGGAGCTTCCCCGCTACATTATTCACGGTAATGATGATTTGAATTGGCATGCAGCCACCAGCTTTAATGGAGTTAACGTTGTTGCCGGGGGAAGCAATCTGCTCAATCCGGGGACCGGAAATGCCAATGAGAGATCAAAGTCAGTCGTTAAGGTGTGGCCTGAGAACAAGTCGGAAATTGCCGATCGTAAACCGACGATCTGGGCTGACATTTCCAGGCTGGGAGCAATCGAACCCGGTTCACTGGTGATGAAGGTCAGCGGGTTTGGCCGTGTTCCCCTGGTTTATTACCCTGAGCGGGGGGTTGTGGTTTGGGATGTCAACCGGGCATTGCGTAGTAGGGAGTGCATGGTCAGCCTTTCAATGCGCAAGGCGGGGGAAGAGAAGTCTCAATCCATTAACTGGTCCTTTAAGATCGACAGGGACGCTTATTACCTGCCTGGTTACAGGGAAAAAGTGGCGGCCCAGTCAGCAGAAGCAGCGACAAATTCCGGGGACGCTGAGGAAGACGGGGCCCGGCGGGCACTGCCTGTTCCATAGCAGGGTGGTGCAGTATATGGCTTGGCAGGTCAATAAATCCGGGGCTTGCAGCGATATTTGCCCCCAGCCGTGGGAGCCAGCCTGCTTTTAGCCAGAAATAATTGCTTTTCCTGAACTGAATTGGATTGCCCGTTGCTGGTGATTTCGTCTAATCATCTTGATATGGAAGAGAAAAAATTAGTCGTTATAACCGGTGCCAGTTCCGGGATTGGTGAGGCAACCGCAAGGGCATTTGCAGCCGCGGGTTATCCGATGCTGCTGCTGGCCCGCCGTGTGGAGCGGATGGAGGCAATGCAGCTTCCCGATGCGATCTGCCGTCAGGTCGATGTGCTGGACCTCGAAGGCATGCGCAAGGCAATCACGGAGGCCGAAGGGCAATACGGAAAGGTGGATTGCATTATCAATAATGCAGGAGTGATGATCAACGGTGATCCTGCCGGGCAGGACCCGGAGGACTGGCAGAGAATGCTTGATGTGAATATTCGTGGCGTACTCAACGGTATTCACCTCGTGCTCAGTGACATGGTGGAACGCAAGACGGGTACCATCATTAATATGGGGTCGATTGCCGGAAGGAAGACGTTTGCAAATCATTCTGTATACTGCGGCACCAAGTTTGCCGTGCACGCGATTACCGAGAACATCCGTGAGGAAGTTGCCGGCAGTAATGTGCGCCTGCTCACTATTGCCCCCGGGATGGTCTACACGGAATTGCTCGATAACGGTTGTGAGGAAAGTGCCCGTCAGGGATGGCTTGACTATGCCGAACAAATTGGCGGTGCCCTGGATCCGAAATCCATTGCCCAGACGGTCCTGTTTTCCTACCAGATGCCCCAGGAGGTTAGCGTGAGGGAGGTCGTTATTTGCCCTACGGGACAGGAGCCCTGAAACTTTGAGGGTTCTCCGCTGCACAAGGGACTGAATATATTAGCCTGTGCTTAGAGGCGTTTTGGGTTGAACGGTGTAGTTGGCACTTTGCCGCTGGCCTTTTGCCCGAGAAGTTTGCGAAGGCGTTTCATAACGGCTTTGGCTTCGGCGTCAGGCTGCAAAGCGAGGTTGCTGAATTCCATCGGGTCAGAAGCATGGTCGTAGAGTTCCACGCCGGCTTTGCCCTCGGCCCAATCGCTATAACGCCAGCGTGAGGTGCGGATGCTGCGTCCCATTACAGGCCTTGGAAGGCGCCGGTCTGCAGGGCGCAGTACCTGGGTAATGGCCGAGCCATTCCATTCGGCGAGGGGGTCCTGCAAAAGTGGCTTGAGGCTGCGACCTTCCAGTCCTTGCGGATTTTTCAAACCGGCCAAGTCAGTCAGCGTTGGGTAAATGTCCACGAACTCCACGATGCGTGTGGTGGCCGTGCCGTTGCCCTTCATCCCGGGAGCGCGAATGATCAACGGCGAGCGGGCTGACTGCTCGAATAATGTGCGCTTTTGCCAGATGCCGTTGTGCTCACCAAGGTGGTAGCCATGGTCGCTCCAAAGGACGACGATCGTATTGTTGGCCAGGTTCAAATCATCAAGTGCAGCCATCAGTCGGCCGACTTGTGCATCGATAAATGAGATGGTTGCGTAGTATGCCTGTAACGCCTTGCGCAGCGTGAGTTCGGCCAGACCGTAATGCGGCACGGGGCAATTGTGCGCAAAAGCGGCAGTAGGGATGTCATCACGATCGCCTTTCGGTGCGTAGGGCAGGCGCATGTTCTTAAGCGGGTACATTTCGAAATATTTCTTCGGTGCCACATAGGGCGTGTGCGGGCGAAAGAACCCGACTCCCAGGAAAAACGGTTTATCCTTCCTGGCCGCCATCAGCTTGATGGCTTCGGTGGTGATCATGCCATCGGTTTGCTCCTCATCTGTTCCCTCTGCTGCGAGCCAACTGAGCGCAGCGCTGATCTTGCGATGCGGTTCGGCGTTGAAAATCAGCGCTTCGTCCGTCTTGTCACGGCCCTTGGGATTGACCGTTTGCTGCCAACTGGGAGGGTCATCGAATCCATCCGTGCCAATACTGGCAGGTACGTTGTAATGGTAAATTTTTCCCACTCGCCCAGCCCACCATCCATTGCGCATGAATAGTTGCGAAAGGGTGAGCGCATCCGGCACTTCTTCGCGGAAGTGCCGATCCAGGTCATAGACCTTGATGGTGTCCGGGCGCATGCCGGTCATCACGCTGGCCCTGGTGGGATTGCACAGGGGCAATTGGTTGTAGGCACGGTCAAAGCGAACCCCGCTTGCCGCGAGTTTATCGATGTGTGGTGTCCTGGCTACTAGGTCGCCATAGCAATGCAGTGACGGGGCAAGGTCATCCACTGCAATGAAGAGGACATTGGGCCGGTTGACTCCCGATCCCTGCACGGGCACGCAGGCAAGGCAAGTGCCGAGAAACGTACAGACAAGCATGGCCTGTGCCAGGGATCTCATGAATCAGCAGGTAGCTTTTTGCTTCCCGGTGTTTGTGGGGCGGTTATTTTGCGGCCGCTTTCAGTGCCTTTTCAATCAAGACCTTGGTCTTCAGCGCGCCTTCAACCGGGTCAACGCCATGTCCTTCAAATTCAATGGAGATCACGCCTGAAAACTCAGACTGGTAGACAATTTTGAGCATCTTGAAGAAATCAGTCCGTGTCTCGTTGCCTTTCTCGTCAAACTTCAGTGCCTTGGCACAAACAGCCGGCGCATATGGCAGGCTCTTGGTGACAGCATCGTAGCGGTCATACCGGCCGTAGTTGTTGAAGTCTGGCAGGATACCAGCCTGGGGATGTTTGATTTTTTTCATCGCTGCCAGCAGCCAGTCGGGGTCCTGGGAATTGCCACCGTGTGGCTCGATGACAATCTTGACCTTGGAGCCCTTGGCATACTCGCAAAGCGGGATCAGTCCCTTGGCTGCATTATCAAGGTTGATATCCCGGTCTCCGCCGGATCGGCAATTAACACGGATGGCATCACAACCAAGCTGCGCGGCACAATCAACCCATCCCTTGTGCTCATCGATTGCGCGGGCCCGCTGCTTGGCATCAGGTGAGTCAAGCTGGTTTCCGGCGTCGACAAGGATCAGGACATTTTTCATGCCTTCGCCGGTGGTGCGTTTGACGAGTTCGCCGACATATGCCTTGTCAGTGTGTCTGCCCCTGAACGGGCGGTTCCAGTATTCAATGTGGGTGATACCGAGCTTCTCCTTTGCCAGTGCCGGGTAGTCGAGGTGCTTGAGCTTTTTTCCGTTCAGCCAGCGATGGAAGGTGTATTCCTGGATTCCGATCTGGAAGCGATTCGGGTCATCCTTGTCGGCAGCAAAGCTGGCTGGAGAGAGGGCGATGGCACCGCTTCCGAGTGCGGTTGTGCGGATAAAGTGACGTCGTGAAAAGTTATGCATGTTATATATTGTGTAGGTAGAACTTGGAAAGTGGAAGCCTGTTTTTTACAAGGAAGGGTATCATTCGTTGATTGTCGGGTAATAGATTTTGAATAAATGCTAATCACCGCTGCTCCCTGAGCTTCCATCCCAGCCGCCTTTGCGGCTCCAGTCTTTTTCGTATTTTTTCTGCGACGTTGATCCCATATTGATAATGCCGCCAGCCCGACATGGATGCATAAGGTAAAGAACAATGCGGCATTTCCCCATATAAGGGGGGCAGCAAGCAGGAGGTTCCACGGTCACTGAAAATCCTATTTCAATGCAGCGAGTTTTTCCCGGACCATGGCGGACTGCTTGTCATCGAGGACCTGCCAGCAGGCGAGCCCGTTTCCGACCAGTTCATATTCATTGAACTCCCAGACCACCTTCTTGTCTCTGGTGATCTCGAAGATTTGCGGGTTGTCCGGACCTGCATGGCAGTTGCCTACAATGTAGTTGCCGTTTTCCTGCTCCTGCAGGCAGGTCATCCACTTCAGCTTGATGTCCGTTCCCGGGACTTGGCCCTTGACCTCCCAGGCTACTTTTTTATCCGGGGTTACCTCGACGATGCTGTTGCCGCTTCCAGATGCAATCAGGGTGTTTCCGCTTTTGAGGCGAATTGCCCCGTAAACGCGCGTCTTGATCAGGTAATCCCATACGACATTTCCTTCCCTGTCATATTCGGTAACGACACCCGGGTTCTCTGAGCACACCAGCCAGTTTCCCTTGGGTGTCTGCCGAACCCAGCGGGTGGACTGGGTGCCGCCTTTCTTGAGGGGAAACTGGTGGACGAGCTTGCCGGATTTATCGACCTCAATGATGCGCCCGACGCCACTCTCGACAATGACGGTGTTGCCGTTTGGCATGCGGGCGAATGCGTGCACGTCGACACGTTTGCCCTGGTTGCCGTTGCTCTTTGCGCAGTCGTATTCCCAGACAACTTTCTGATCGAGCGTAATTTCCTTCAACGTGGTCCAAGTGTCGTGGAAGAGGATGTTGCCGTTAGCGAGCAGGTGGACATCATGATGACCGGTGTGCCCGCGCTTTGGTCCGGCGGTCTTGTGTTGCCAGATGGGCTTTCCCTTGGCATCACAAATAGCAAGGATGTTCTTGCCGTAGGAGGCGCCAACCAGAACGAGGCGCTCTGCCTTGGCGGTAAAGCTGCTCAGCGAGAAAATGAAGGCGGCGATGAGGAGATAAGTTTTTTTCATGGTTTGTTCGGGTCAGCTCTTGAGAGCAATTCTGAATGTGTCTTAAGTTGTGCGTTCAGTGGACTCTGGGTCAAGTGGATAATGGGTAATACCTAGTGCAGAAATATTAACCGTCATGAATTGATGGATCAGGGAAGCTCGGCGATGGGCCTGAGTGGCTTCTCGTTCCAGTAGGTTCCCCATCCCTGTGCTCCGAGCTGATAATACACCGTTACCGGGGAGTTGTTGAAAGCCCCGGTTGCCTCGGGAATGCCTTTGCCAAGAACCTTGACGGTGGTAAGTGAGGCGCAGTCACTGAATGACCCATTGCCAATACTGGCGACATTTTCCCCGATCGTCACTTGCTTGAGTGCGCTGCAACCGGCAAAGGCAAACGTGCCGATTGCAGTGACTGCCTTAGGGATGGTAACTGACGCAAGTTTTTTGCAGGAGTTAAAGGCATAATCCGCGATAGTGACCGTGCTTTCCGGTAGGGTGATGTCTGCAAGATTGGTGCAATGGCTGAAGGCATGTGCCCCAATGTCGGTGATGCCCTCCGGGCTGGTGATTGCCGTCAACAGCGCGCAGTTGCGGAATGCGTTGCCATTAATGGATTTGACTCCCTCGGGTATGACGCAGGTGCCTGTTTTTCCTTCGGGGCATTTGAGCAGGGTTTCCCCCGACTTGTTAAAGAGGATGCCATCCTTACTGGAGTAGGTGCTGTTGCCGGCGGCAATGTTGATGGCTGTGAGCTGGCTGCATCCATCAAAGGCGTTACCGGCAATACTGGCAGTTACCCTGCTGATGGAGATCTCCTTTAGGTTGGCGCAGCCCTGAAAGGCAGCAGAACCAATCCGGCTTACACTGACAGGCAGGGTAACCTGTTCAATGCTTTCCTTGTCCCTGAATGTTCCGTCACCAATGTCATCGACTCCTTCAGCGAGGATAATCTCGGTGACGGCATTTGTTTTGAGCAGGTCATTGTCAATCCATGCCGTGTGTCCGGTATTGATTGAGGCGACCTTGATTGTCACGCTGGTTAAAGAGCTGCATCCGTAAAACGGTGACAGGGAAGTTCCCGTGAGAGTTTCCTCGGAATGGCCTGTTGATATGGAGTGATTGAGACCCTCGGGAATAGTGATGGACTCAAGGCTTTGGCAGGAGGCAAATGCTCCATCACCAAGGGTGATTAATTTCTCCGGGATCGCCAGGTTCTTGAGTTGAGAGCAGCCGGCAAAAGCATGCTTTCCGATACTGGTCACACCTGTTCCCATCCTGATTTCGGTTAACTTGGTGCAATCCATGAAGAGCTGGTCGGCAATGGCCGTAATGGCGGAGGGGAGCTCAACGGTTTCAAGCCCGGTGCATTCCCTGAATGCACTGTTTCCAACGGAGGAGAGACTTCCAGGGAGGCTGAGCCGCTTAAGGTTGCGGCATCCTCGGAAGGCTCCGCTATCAATAGTGGTCAGGCTCCCGGGGAAAACAATGGTTTCCAGTGTGGAGCAATCCCGGAAGGTATCACCACCAATGGCGGTGACTCCTTCACCAAAAATCACCTCGGTGATCCCGGTGGTTCCCAGAGCTTCATCATGGATCCACCTTGTGTGATTGCCGTTGGTCATAGGCACCATGATGGTGACCTTTTTTAAGCCGCTGCATCCGTGAAAGGGTGAGAGAGTGCTTGCTGCCTCCGTGTCTGCCGAGGTGGAAATGGTATGCTTGATACCTTCAGGAATAATGATTGCCTCAAGGTTTTGGCAGGAGGCAAAGGCGCCGGCACCTAAGCTGGTTACAGTATCCGGGATGGGGAGTTCCCTGAGTTGTGAGCATCCACTGAAGGCATGGCTGCCAATATTTGTGATTGCCTTGCCCAGCGATGCACGTGTCAGGCTTTCGCAACCGGCAAAGGTGGCGTCCTGGATGCTGGTTACCGGGTCGGGAATGTTGATCTGCTGCAGTGCGCTGCATTTCTTGAAGGCAGCCCTGCCAATTGTCGAGAGTTTTCCGGGCAGTGTCAGGCTGTCCAGGCTGACACATTCCTCAAATGCGCTGTTGCCGATGGAAGTGAGCTTTGCAGGTAGTGTGAGACCGGTTATTGCGGCACACCCCCTGAAGGAATGACTGCCGATACTGGTCAGGTTTGCCGGGAGGGCAATGCTCTTGAGGCTTTTGCACCCATGGAAGACATATTTGTCGATTGCGGTGACTCCCGACGGAATACTGGCACTTTCAAGGGCTTCACAAAAAGCGAAGGCTGAGGAACCCAGGCTGGTGAGAGTTTGCGGGAGCTTCAGTGTTTTCAGTGAAGTGCATTCACGGAACGCATCATTGCGGATATTGGCGACCCCATCAGGCAGGATGATTGATGTCAGTGAAGAACACCGATAAAATGCGGCAGTGGCCACTTCAGTTACCGAGGGAGGAGCCTGGTAGTCACCTTTGCGTGTTTGCGGGCACCTTACCAGTGTTTGGCCGGCCTTGTTGAAGAGGACGCCGTCGATGCTTGAGAAAGTTCCGTTCTTTTCAGTGACGGTGATCGTTTTAAGGTTGTTGCAACCGTCAAAGGCGGCATGTGAAATGCTGTTTACGGCATCAGGTATGGTGATTTCCGTGAAGCGGTTGCACCCATGAAATGCCTTCGCATCGATTCTGTTGAGGGTATTGGGCAGGACCAGTGGTTCCAGGTTGGAGCAGTTGTAGAATGCGCCTTCCCCGATATGACTCAGGCCGGCGCCCGGTGAAACCTTGCTGAGTTTTTCACAACCATAAAAAGCATACCTTCCGATACTTCTCAGCTGGTCTGGAAGGTTAAGCAAAGTCAGGCTCTTGCAATTATAGAATGCCCCATCACCAATGCTTTTCAGGGTCTCTGGAACGACCAGTCGGGTTACCCCGTCGGGAATGGCGTTTGCTGCCTTAAGGGTGCTAGGAAGTGTGTTGCCATCAGAGGCCAGTGACCCGATACGGCCGACCGGGAAACCGGCAATTTTTTCAGGAAGAACGACCGTGCCGCTTGCTTTGCACTTGATGATCGTGACCAGGTTGCCCTTTACTTCCCACTTAAAATCCCCAATTGGGTTTGGCTTTAGCTTGCTGAGGTCTAATTCCTCCAGTGGGGTGGTTTTCTCCGGGGGCGGAGTTTCTTCCTGCGGGGTGGTTTTCTCCTGTGGGGTGGTTTTCTCCTGTGGGGTGGTTTTCTCCTGTGGGGTGGTTTGCGGGCCAGAAGGGTTTTTTTGTTCAGGGGCAGTATTCTGCCCGGGAGGCTTTGTTTTTCCGGTTTCTTTTTCTTCTGCCGGTTTGCATCCACTGAAGGAGAAAAAGAACAGAGAGAGCAGTGTGCTTAGGAAACAGAGCTTGGCAATGCTGTGAATTTTGCCGTTTTGCATGAACCAATTATGGAACCATGGATTTTATAATGCAATGGTAGAAAATCAGTAATAACCACATCGAACAGAGTTACTTGCTATGAACGGGGCATGGGCTTGCCGGCATTATACCGGAAGCTGACCAGAGTCATTTGCCCCCGAAGGGGCTAATGGTGGCAGGCGGTGATATCAGCTGCCGCGCATGCGCAGGAATACGTTTCTTGTTAACGTCTCAACAGGACCTGCCAACCTGAGGGTAACAGTTGCCGTGCCGTCACCATTGTCGGTGCTGGACAGGGTTTGGAACAGGGCGGGACTGGAGGACCATGTCGCGAGATCTTCTGATACTTCGACGTTGAGCTGGCCATCGGCAGCGAGGTTTTTGCGAAACGTGATGGTGAGGTAGTCATTATTCCCGACCCGGGTGATTCCGGTACTGGGGGCAGGGGCATCGCTGGCAAGGTTCGGCTTGGATCCGAAAAGGAACTCGAGGTAGTTGCTGATGTCATCTCCATCGTCGTCGTCTCCGGGTTCGCCCTTGACTTCGTTCAGTGCGGCCCACGCTGCATATGTGATGCCGGAGGGTTCTGCTGTGCCTGGTGAGCCGCCGGGGTTACGGCTCGCTGCCCAGTTCGCAGGGTCACCGTGTTCGGGTATGCCGGACGGGTTAATCAAGACAAGGCTGGCTCCCTCGCCGTCTGCGGATGTCGGCCAGGGTAGCTGGTCATTGTAGGTAAAGTCGAGTATGGCAGTATTCTCCGCGTCAATAATACGTAATGCCTCACCATCATTACTCAGTCGCCCGCTGTACTCATAAAAGGCAACATTGCTTTCCCCGTATCTTGCCTCAAAGGCTTCACGGTTGCGGATCAGCAACATGTATTGTCCTGCGGGAAGGATTGCCTGCTGGGGAAAGGTGAAGTTGATTCCGGACTGGAAACGAACTCCACCAAGGTCCAGTGCTGATGTTCCCGGGTTGAAAAACTCAATAAATTCATAGTCATCACGATCATTGCTTACAGCTGATTCCTCTTCACTGGCCGGGTTGGAGGGATGATAATGGAATTCAGATATGACGAGGTTTGTGGCACTGGCAGGAATGCTGTCGATAGAGAAAAAGGCCTCGTTCAAGGCGCTCCACTCACTGCTTGCCGTGTTGTAGGAGCGTGTGCGGATGAGCGTGGGCTGGGAGAGGAACAGGGGATCGGAAACGTTGTCTCCACCTCCCTGGCTTGTCTCTCCGCGAAGGATCATGTCGAGACGGATATCCGAGCTGGTGCCGCTGGTCTGGTGAATTTCGACAGCGATGACGTTGGTGCCCGCGGATAGTGAGGATTTCGGTATCGTGTAGTCCTTCCAGTCATCCTCATCATTGATGGCTCCGGAGGCAAATGAACTGTAAGTGGCATTGGCTGCCAGGTTCTGCCTGAGTGCTTCCGCGCCGTTAATGTATACGGCAATCCCGTCGTCGTATTTGACCCTCAGCAGGAAGTTGAAGAATATTGAGGGGTCCGGAATGTCGACAGTGGTTCGGAAGTAGGT
Organism: uncultured Verrucomicrobiota bacterium; assembly: GCA_902589825.1. Taxonomy (GTDB): domain Bacteria; phylum Verrucomicrobiota; class Verrucomicrobiia; order Verrucomicrobiales; family DEV007; genus CACIUL01. The sequence goes on along the minus strand of CACIUL010000005.1, from coordinate 56,223 downwards.
GGTGGGATACTTGCTTGAGGAATCCGGCCCGAAGCTCACGGTTGTTCCTGCGCCTTCACCGTCGTCACCGTAGCCAAGTTCTGACGGTCCCTCGGCCCACCCGGAGTCGTCAAAGTCCTTGGCTCTCCAGGCAACGCCCTGGTCACTGCCGTTATCCAGGTAACGCCATTCATGGCCGCTTGCAATGTAAGTGACCGGGCTTGGCAGGCCGCCGCCAAAGGAGGCGATGAGGGCATCCGGGTTTGGCGCTCCGCCGGGAAGCCGTGGATCGCTTCCGTCAAGTGTGTAGTAAATCCTGTCGGCATCGGTGGCCATTGTCAGCGGGGTTTCCTCTGATAATGAACCGCCGTGCTGGCTGAAGACCGGGGCAATAATATCAGGATACATTCCGGCTGAGCGGAAGCGCCCGATCATGGTCTGGGCGAGGCCGGGGAAGTGGTTATTGACCAGGTTGTTCTGGTAGTTGAGCCAGTCCTGGTATTCACGAAAGCGATTGCCCCAGCGTGCCGACTCGGCAATGAAGCCGGGCCGCGCCTCATCGACTCGCTTCTGCAAACGCTCGATGTTTTTCGCCGGTGTCAGTGCCCCGTCATTGAAGAATCGTTTATGGATCTGGTCTGCCACCAGCATGGCGAAATCCGTGTTGCCGCTGCGAAACCTTGACATCAGTTCCAGGGGACCGGAGCTGCTTACCGAGCGATTTGTACTGCGCAGGTAGCCGTCAGCGTCCTTCATCTGGAAACGGAAAGGCTGCCCCTGGGCCTTGGAACCAAGCAGCCTGACTTCACTTTCCGAGTTGCCGCTTACCCAAAGCAGCATGAAGTCGATCAGGTTAGCTGCATCAATGTTGTTGTCGTTGTTTGCCCACGGGTCGCCGCTTGAAGCCAGTGCCTTTGCCTCGTTCCAGAAGACGCCGTCACCGTCGTAAACTTTCTCGTCGTTGCGGAAGCCGTCATTGAGGTTGACCGCGTCATAGTCCGCCTTGGGACCTCCGAAATAGCTTGAAGCCATGTCGGCATTCCAGCGTTCACGCAGGTGATATTGTCCCCAGTAGCTGCCGTTGAGGTAGACGTGCACGAAGCGCCCGTGCGGGGCGAGGTTGCCCATGTCCAGCATGGAGTCGTCAGTGAACCGGTTGGACATGTAGGCCCCGCGTGAGCGCATGTCGTGGGAACCGCTGCGCAGGTCCATGATGTCAAAGCGGTCCGTTGGCGGGTAGTGCTTGTAGTCGAAGCCGTCAAAGAGGGGATAGTTGACCTTGGTGGCACCGTATTGTGAGCGGAAGCCGATACGGAAGCTCTTTTTCGGGAAGTTGGTGTAGTAACCGCCGAAGTGCTTTAAGCCGGCGTTTTCCTGGAAGCCGGGCGTGCCGTCGGGAAAGATCATCTCCACGGATGCCGGGGACTCACTGCGGATGTTGCCACCTCCTTCATTCTGGAAAGGACCGGGATTATCCGTGACAATGGAGACGGTGGGAACGGCCTTGAGGGAATCGACCATTTGCGGGCCGAGGGTTGCCGACTGGGTGACCGAGGTGCGCATGCGCGGCTGGTTGACGACGTCCTCGGGGAAGAGGTAGGTCTGGGTGTCGATATTAGTTGGCCTTAATCCGGAGAGGTGCGCCATGGCACGCACCACGGTGGTTCCGGTTATAGAGATCGGCCCGTTGTATACCTGCCCCCTGCTGGGTCCTGGCGGGCTCCCGTCAAGCGTGTAGCGGATTTCCGCCTCCTCGGTCGACGAGGTGATCTCAAGGTCAAAGGGTTCCTCGAAGAAGCCGCGGTCCACATTGAATGTGGTATCACCCACGAAGCCACCAAAGGTATCACCGTTGAAGGTGCGAGGTGAGGGCGTGGCGAGGTATCCAGGATCTCCCAGCGACGGGTCGGTGATCCGGGTGCCGCGAATTTCCGCGGTGATCAGCATGTCGGAACTGGTGATGCCGTCATTAAGCCCGTGGATGGCGAGAATGTTTGTGCCGGCGGTGAGCCTGTTGACAAAGGAAGTGATGTTCCAGTCCTGGAAGACCACGGCCTCGCCGTCCGAGTGGTTGCCTGTTGCCTCGGAATTCCAGGTCAACCCGCCGGGTGCATTGGCATCGGCAACCAGGGTGTCGTTGAGGTAGGCGACAAACCCGTCATCGTATTTCATTTTCAGGGTGAGGTTGGTGATCGTTGACGGGTCGCTGACCTCGAAGGGAACACGGATATAGACCGATGTATTCACATTATTGAAGTCATCGCCAAGGTTGCCGTCTGTCCCGAACTCCTGGGCATAGGTGCTGTTCTCGTCGTAACCGATCCCCATTTGGGCCGATTGCCACCCGGAGTCATCAAATTCCTGGGTTGTCCAGTCTCCGCCGAGTGAGTCATCCGAGGGAATAATGACCCTGACCTGTTGCGTCGGTCCGATGAACACGGTTGGTGTCAGCCCACCTCCCTGCATGAGGCCATAGGAGGAATCCTCAAATTGTTCAGGGATAGGGTTTTCCTCAGTGCCGAACTCGGCAATGACGGAGGTGCCGTCCGGGGCGACAAGGGCAAGGTATTCGCCGTTGCTGGAAAGCTTGAAGTTGGTATGCAGCTCGGAGTCGGGATTGCGCCGGTCCTTACCCGAAGCAAACACCAGGAGGAAGCCGTTCTCGGCAATCTCAACTGCCGGGAAACTCCACATGGTAAGTGCATCGGCTGCATCGGTGAGGAAGTATCCCTCAAGGTTGATGGGCTCGGTGCCGGAGTTGAAGATCTCTATCCAGTCAGTTGCATCACCATCCTCATCCTCGACGGTTTTCTTGTTATTAGCCATGAATTCCGTGATGTGGAGTTCTGCCAGGGCATGAGGGCAGGCTAATGCGATGACCAATGAAAGGGCACCAATGACTGCCTTGAAAGGGAACAGTTTCATAGGATTGAAGTGGGGGGACTTTGGTTCAGAAGTGAAGGTAACCCCTCATAGTGTTCCGGGATGGGGCATGGCACAAGTCCCACAAGGTGAAATACCTGTATTTCTTGGCGGATACCTGCCCTTAAAGCTAAAGAGGCGTCCATATTGGCCGGGGTTGGTCGTTTTTTCACTTGAGGTAACCTGATTGCTGGAAGGACAGCGTGGCGGACCTGATGAAGAAAGCGGTTGATCAATGCTAAGCGCTCAGCGGGTCGCCGGCAATAGAGAGCTGGAGAGCGGTATACGGAGGCGTAAGTCTTTCATCTGAATACCCGGAGCCCCTTGCTTTTTCAACGATTACCTTTTCCTGAGCGCACAGCATCGAAGGATTGAGGGACAGTTTTTCCTGCATACCCGCAAATCACACTCGTCATGTGAGCATCAAACGAACCCTATCCCACTACATATTATGCAGACCTTATCTTTATTTCCACTTCGCTGCGGCGTTGGTGATAGGCGGAACCGCCGTTTCATTTCATGGTTGGTGCGATTTCTGGTTCTCTGTTTCTCCATTTCAGGTGCAGGAATCGTTCATGCGGCTTCATATAGTGGTTCGGTATCAGGGAATCTTTTTTACAATGACATGCGCTATTATGGTTGCCATAAGTGGCGCTTTGACCCGTCAGGCAATCCCGGGGAACGTGATCCAAAGGCGGCAAAGCCAAGCGAAAGCCATGATGAGGATGCCCGAAACTGGCTTGGTGCCTATGACGTCAGGGTTGAGGTCTATGAAAAGGAAATAATAGGAGAGAAACTGGTGGGGACGGACCGGGTGGGCAGGGATGGTTCGTGGACTGTGAGCTACAGTAATCTTGGTGGCGGACTGTTTGAGGGGGCGAAGCTGGAACTGGTAGTGAAGTTTATCCTCAGGGTTGACGTGGCAGATCGTGTATTCCGGGTTGCCACGGATGGAGTCTTCGGAACCACCTATGAATATGAACATCCTGATGCCAGTGATGACAATCCCCTGAAAATTGACAGCGGTGGTGCCAACACAATGGCCAATGCCTATTTTGGCGGGACCAATCAATCCTTTGACGATTTACATGCCCAGGCGGCGATGGTTTTTGCTTCCTGCGTGGAGGTGTCGCGGGTTTTCTTTGAGGGGGATCGTTGGGATTATGACAGCGATTCCCTGTCCTTCGGAGCGGCTACCAAGGTTCCGTTCCGTGAGGCGGAACATGGGGAGATCAAGGCGGTGTTTCCCAAGGTAGAATATACCGGGAGGGGATGGGCAGCTGATGAGTTCTGGATCGGCAACCCTGGATCAGGTGAGACTTATGTGCGCTGGACTAATGGTGGTCTCCACATGCATGAGTTTGGACACGTCATCAACCAGCGTGCCTGGGAGACGGGTTACGGATTTGACGGAAATGTTTTTCAGTCATGGAGTCCAGGAACAGAGGAGATACCGTTAATTGCCTTCAAGGAGGGATGGGCAAATTTTGTGCAGGCGGCAACCTTGCAGGAGAACGGCGCGGATCACTCTGTTCTTGATGACAAGAGCCTGGATTATTATGATCGTGCCAGCTCGTCCGGACGCCCCTATGGAGATGCCCATGAGGGGCACCTTTACGCGGGCAATGTCAGCTGGTTCCTGTACGACTGGGCGGACTCCGGCATTGAAGACCCTGATGACGAGCGCGGTGAAGGGGATGCCTTCAGTGCGAGCATTTACTCGATGTGGCGGAACCTTACCGGGATGTGGGATGTGGCATCGAAGAGTGAAAGGGAGGCAGGCCTGGGAATCCTTGAGTATATTGATTACTACTTAAGTCATCGCAAGAGCACGTCCCAGGTGAGTGCGAGCGAGAGTTATCGCGCCAGGGTACGCATTGCCTCCATGGCTTACCATAATGGGATCGAGGCGGGTCCGGAACTTCCGGAGGGGCACGGGACTCTCAAGTCCACCAACGAGCAGGACATCGAGCTGAACCCCTTCGGTCGCTACACCTTTTCGTCAACCTTTTACGCCATGAATGACTTGGACAGCTTTCTTTTTGCCTCTGATGTTTCAGGTGCCTTGAGCCTCAAGGTGATGGATGGGGGGGATACCGACCTCGACCCTGCCGCGACGCTGTGGAGAGCCGATACCGGTGACTTTATCATGAACATGCGTGATAGCTCGGAATCCGCTGACGATGATGTCGTTGAGGAGCTGGATTACACGGCAGGGGAGCCATGGCAGATTAATGCCTATGCCGAGTTTGAGGATATCATTGAGGCAGCGAAGGATTATACCCTCACCATTCAGGCTCCTACACCGGTTATACACGAGCTTTCACTCGACAGGATCAATGCCGGGGTGTTTGCCTCCGGAGGTTTCGTGCCTGCCTATGTCAAGGTGACTACTCCCAGGTTTGTCAATAAACTGAACGTGCGCTTGAAGGCAAGCGGAGGTGCCGACGGGGTGATTTCCCTCTATGACTCGGAAGGTGAACTTATCTCACGTGCTGACTCCGCAGATACAAACGAGTTGGAGAGCCTGAGCATGGAAGATGTCAGTGACGGAGAGGTTTATTACCTGCGCCTGGGGAGCAGGGGCCTCGCGCCGGGAGAATTGAGCTTGTCGGTCTTTTTTGGCAGTTCGTTTGAGGGCAGTGATGACGCTGACCTGGATGCCGACGGTATTGCCGATTGGTTTGAAGCCGAGATCATTGATGCTGATCCTGATGACGGGATTGTATCCCTGGATGAGGTGAAGGCCGGCGATGATTTCAACGGGGACGGCATCAATAACGGGCTTGCCTATGTCCTTGGCATTTCCGGGGTCAGTCATCCCGATCCCGAGCAATTGGCATACCTGCCCCGGTTGACCATTTCCGGGGACAATGTCAATCTTGCCTTCAGTTTGCCGCTTGAGTTCCCTGAGGGAGTTGGTTTAACGGTCAAGTTGAGGGAAATGCTGGACGATGATGCCTCTTCACAAGAGATCGCCCACCTGTTTGAGCAGACCGGGGAATTGATCGCTCCCCTGGGCTATCTCCTTGAGGAGTCATTTACGGATCGCCGAGAGGTGAGCATTGACTGGAGGTTACAGGATACAAGCGGTTTTGTGACCCTGGAGGCGGTTTTCCCCTGATAGGGACATGCCCGTCTTGCAAGGAACCATTCACACCCGGTTAACTGACAAGGATCGCGCGTAATGAGGCGCGCTAGCGGTTAGCCGGGTGTTTCTGTTGGGAATATTTATCAATGGGCAAGAGTGCATTTGATAAATTTCCCTCACTCCCTTAAGCTGGGGTACTTTCCAAAAAGGAGAGTGATGGGTGCCTGGTGGCCTCCGCGGTCTTCAAAACCGTTGAGGGTAGTTCTGCTGCCCTGGTTGGTTCGATTCCTTCCCTCTCCGCTTTCATTCCTTGAGATGAGATCGATTGCATTTTGCCTGGTGGTTTTAACCTTGAAGGTGGCAGCGGCCGGTACGGGTAAATACGGTTTCGGCAGGGTCATGACCCTTGGGGCGCATGATCAGCTTGTGCATAATGAGTCCTTGCGGGTGCTCACTGCCGATACAGTGGGATTTGTCTATTACCAGGATGGCAGGAAGTTGACAGGGCGCCTTGATGATCCGGCGGCTTTCACCATCCTTGAGGATGGTCGGCGATTGACCGGGCACAAGGTATTGGGGCGTTTTGTCAAGTTGCACCACATGGGGCATGTTCCGAAGCCCTACCTGCCGGCAACACTCGTTGGGGTCATCTATGTCCGACTCGCCCGTCCCATGACAGAGGGGAAAACATATACCTTCCGGTCCAGGGGGATTGCCGCCCGTGATACCAATGTCGCCTTGACCTGGTCGCCGGCGAGTGTTCTCTCCGATGCGATCAAGGTGAATCAGGTTGGGTATTTACCCGACGCAGGGATCCGACTTGCCTATGTCGGCAAGTGGCTGGGAACCGGCGGTGCGCTTGAGCCTGCCGTGAAGGATTTCTCGGTGATCGACCTCGAGAGCGGGCGGACTGCGTTCACCGGCAGGGCAAGGCTGCGTCACAGGGCAGGGCAGAAGAACGAGGATGCCTACAAGCAGGACTTTTCCGGAGAGAATGTCTACGGCCTGGACTTTTCCGCCCTGAAGAAACCAGGGGCTTATTGCATCAGCATTCCCGGGGTCGGTCGCTCGTATTCCTTCCGCATTGGCAGGGATGTGATGGCGGAACCTCTCTTTAGCAGCATCAGGGTCCTTTACCATGCCCGCTGCGGGATTGCCTTGGATAAAAAATACACTCCGTGGACGCGTAACGCCTGCCGGCAGCACGTCCGGATTGGCGAGTATCCTGAGTATGGGAAGCCGCTTGATTTCAAGGGCATTGCCGAGTTTATCAAGAAAGGGAAGGCAGAGGGGAGCCTCAAATACCGGGAGGTGTGCGGAGGCTATCACGATGCTGCCGACTATGACCGGCGGGCGATTCATATTCCCATCGCCCGGCAGCTTTGCCGTGTTTATGAGATGAACCCCGATGCCTTCATTGACCGGCAGTTTATCATCCCGGAATCAGGCAACGGCCTGCCGGATATCCTTGATGAGGCTGCCTTTGTGCTCCGCTACTACCTGGAGACCCAGTGGCCTGACGGGGGGATATCCGGAGGTAGTGAGGGAACCGGCCATCCCTTCACCAATGAACACCCGGAGAATGCCTGGCGCAGCAACATCGACAATGAAAGTGTCGAATACATCATGCGCCCGGTAAGCGCCTTTAGTTGTTTCTCCTTTGCCGCATCGGCAGCCCAGCTGGGGCGCATCCTTGGAAAATTTCCTGAAGGAAAAAAACAGGGAGCCCAACTGCTCAAGGCGGCAGCGCGCGCCTTCTCCTGCGGCACCAGGAAATTTCCGCCGTCCAGCCTTGCTGATGAGATCGTCCTTGCCGAGGCAGCCGCTGAGTTGCTTCATGCCACCGGCGAGCCGGGTTATGCCGCGGCGATTGACCGGCTGCCGACACTTAAGAAAGCCAAGCTTGATTACCTGAACAATATCAGCCTTGCCTATACCTTTAATACCATTGCGCCCGACTTGCCGGGTCTGGACCTGGCTTTCCGGGAAAAGCTCAAGAAGGGGTGCATGGATGCGGTGGGATGGGCGGTCAATGCGTTTACCCTGAAGAAGGGGTATGTTCATTTTAAGCATCCATGGGCTCCAGTCGGGCACGGGACGGCATCCACGGCACAGGCCTGGTGGATGGCACTGATGTGGAAGATGACCGGGGAGCGAAAATATTATGACCTGCTTTCTGCCTCTGCCGATGTCGCCCTGGGTGCCAATCCCATGGGGCAGGTTCAATGCTCCGGGCTGGGGCAGCGGCACCTGCTTCATCCTGAATACCTGGAATCCATGAATGATGGTCTGGAGGAATACCTGCCGGGAATCTGGGTTTACGGGCCGTCCAGCGGCAAGAGCTGGATTACCGGCATCTACCCGCCCACTCCGGCTGTGGATGTGATCCCTCTCCTTTATTCCTACTACGATATCGACCAGTGGCCGGGGCAGACCGAGTTCACTGTCAGCGAGACCATTACCCCGGCCGTGGTCATGTTCGGGGCACTTGCCCCGAAAAATCCGCGTCCTTACACGGGACCACTGCCAAGCCCGCGGTAAGCTTGATTGTTCGAAATTGATTTTCAGCAATTTACTGGAGTTTTTCCTGTTTTTTTGGCACGGATTTCACCTGAATAATGAGCCCTTACGGCTCACATTCTGTTGATTTTCAGCAGCAGTTCAGGGTCGAGATTGCGGGGCGAAGGTGGTGACCATTCAAATGTGGCTGAACGGAAAAGGATGCCATTGGGATTGCAGTTTTCACCATTCATTGGCACACTCTTGGTCGAAGCTTAATTCGCACATTTCCCGGGCCGGCAGCAGGAAAGCACGGCCGGTTCAATCCATGTTCCTTTTTCTGATGAGAATTCCCGTAAAATTACCTTCGTTGCCGGTCGCCATGGCGGTCCTGGCCGGTTCATTTATTTTCCATGCCGGCGCTCTTCAGGCGGCAGAAAAACCCAATATTGTCATCATCATGTCAGATGACATGGGGTTTTCAGACATTGGTTGCTATGGCAGCGAGATTAAAACCCCTCAACTGGACAAGTTGGCCTCCAACGGGCTGCGCTTTACCCAGTTTTACAACACCTCGCGCTGTTGCCCGACGAGGGCATCGCTGCTGACCGGGATGTATCAGCACCAGGCAGGGATCGGCTTGATGACGGGGGATAACAGGTTGCCGGGATACCGTGGAGAACTGGGCCGTGACGTGGTGACCATTGCCGAGGCTCTGGGCACGGGTGGTTACCGCAGCTACATGAGTGGCAAGTGGCACGTCACGAAACATGTGCGTCCAACGGGGCCAAAGGAGAACTGGCCGTTACAGCGCGGTTTTGAGAAGTTTTATGGAACCATCATCGGAGCCGGCAGTTTCTTTGACCCGGCGACTTTATGCCGGGGCAACCAGTTCATTACCCCGGTCAATGATGAGAAGTATCAGCCCAAGACGTATTATTACACCGATGCTATCAGTGATAATGCGGTGATGTTCCTTAAGGAACATGCCAAGGAATCTCCGGATAAACCGGTCTTCCTTTATGTATCCTATACAACCGCCCACTGGCCGCTGCATGCACTTCCCCGTGACATCGCCAAATACAAGGGGGCCTATGATAAGGGTTTCAAGCATATCCGCTCCCAGCGCTTTGAGCGGCTCAAGGAGTCGGGGCTCATCAAGAAGGATTCCAAGCTCTCCAAACAGTCTGATGACTGGGAGAAGGCACCAAACAAGCAATGGGACATTCGCAACATGGAAGTCTATGCGGCAATGATTGACAACATGGACCAGGGGATCGGGCGTATTGTCGATGAGTTTGACCGGCAGGGGAAACTGGACAACACCCTCATTTTCTACCTGCAGGATAATGGGGCCTGCGCGGAGGGATATGGCCGATACGAGTCGAAGAGGCCATACCGGACGGATTATAAACCGCTGGGCAGGGATGGACTGCAGACCAAGATCTGGCCGCCGATGCAGACACGCGATGGCCGCCCGGTTAAGAATGGCCCCGATGCCATGGCCGGCCCGGAGGACAGCTTTACCGGTGTTGGCCGAGGCTGGGCGAATGTGTCCAACACGCCGTTTCGTGAATACAAGCACTTTGCCCATGAGGGGGGAATCTCCTCACCTTTCATTGTCCACTGGCCAAAGGGCATTGAATCAAAGCTGAACGGAAGCATCGAGTATCAGCCCGGTCACCTCATCGACCTCATGGCAACCTGCGTGGATGTTGCCGGGATCAAGGCGGTGAGGGAGTTCAACGGCAATGAGATCCAGCCCCTTGAGGGGATCAGCTTGAGGTCCGCTTTTGGTGGTGGGAAACTGGAGCGCAAGGACGCGCTCTACTTTGATCATCACCTCAACGGGGCGATCCGTGATGGGAAGTGGAAGCTGGTTAGGTATGGTGATTCAGGGCGTAATGCCAAGTTGCACCCCTGGCAGCTTTACGACATGGACAATGATCGATCCGAGCAGAATGACCTTGCCGGGGAGCATCCTGAAAGGGTCAAGGAGCTGGAGGCCAAGTGGGAAAAGTGGGCTCTTCGGGCGCGGGTGAAACCCTGGCCGTGGAAGGTGGACTGACACCACTTTCCTGCCCGGGCTATTCATGTTTTTCAAGTAACGGTTCCCTGGCAGCGATTTGCTTCTTAAGGAAATCCAGGATCAGCCGGGCACCGGGATCATCACGCCCGGCAAGGTTGGGACGGATATTGTTATGGGTGCGGTCCTTAAGCTCATGAATGCTGACATCCGGGTGACTGGCTTTCCTGAGGGCATCATGCATGGCCTGGTTCTGCGCCCGCCTGTCATCGGTGTCATGCTCTGCGTGGAGGAGCAGCATGGCGGGGACATCTTTGTCGGCATGGTGGAGGGGTGAGGCTGCAGCGTAGTTTTCGGGATCATTCCCCCAGATGGCCTTCCTGCGTTGCGCTCCAACCCGGCTGACATCCATGAGTCCGCTGATGGCGATGGCACCGCGGATATCTTTGGGTGTCAGTCCATGCTTTTTCAGGCGTGATTGATCGGTAGCCAGGAGTGCGGCAAGATGCCCGCCCGCTGATCCGCCGGCGACAAAGATCCGCCGGGGATCCCCGCCCTTGGCCGAAATATGGGCATGGACCCACTGGAATGCCCTGGCAACATCCTCAATTTGTGTGGGGTATATTGCTTCAGGATAAAGCCGGTAATTGACCGCCGCCACACCGTATCCCTCGGCGACAAAACGCCTTGCCACGTTGTTGATCTTTGACTTGTCGCCGCCGTGCAAGCCTCCGCCGTGAATCCAGATGATGGTTGCGAATCCCTTGGTGCTTGGCAGGTAAAGATCAAGCTTGTTCGAATTGCCTTTAGCCGCGGGATCCTTGCGGTAGGCAACATTAAGCATGAGCCGGAAGGTGTCCTCTGCGGCAAGGACCGGGTCGGCAGGGGAGGACGTCGTTTTTTTCTCCTTCTCAGATAGTTTTCTGGCCACCTGTTCCAGTTCGCCCGCATCCAGTAGACCGTCCTTGTTGCGATCAGCCTGGGTGAACTTGAACCTGGAGAAGCTCTCGGGCACTTCCTCCCGTGAAAGTTGATTGTCCTTGTTGAGGTCACGCCTGGCAAATTTTTCAGGCAGGGAATCCGCGTTGAGCGGAGCAAGGCACATTGCGAATCCAAGGGTAATGATTGCCGGTTTCACGTTCCCTGAGGTTAATTCAAATCGGCGGCGTTGCAATGAACTGCAGATTCGTGCAATTGGATTGCCGGTTGCTGCGAAAGGGGCTTAAGATACCAGTCCATGAAGCATCTCATCACATTGCTTTGTTCTTTTCTTTCCTGGCTCCCTGCTGCCGGATCGGCAGGCAAGAAGCCGGATATCGTGCTGATCCTTGCTGATGATGCAGGCTTCTCCGACTTTGGATGTTACGGTGGGGAGATTGAGACGCCAGTACTGGATAGCCTTGCCTCTGGAGGCCTTCGCTTTTCACAGTTCTACAATACCGGACGGTGCTGCCCTTCAAGGGCAGCAATGCTGACAGGCGTATACCAGCACCAGGCGGGGATGGGGCACATGGCCAGGGACCGTGGCATTCCCGGCTATCGCGGAACGATCCTGCCCGATGTGCCGACGTTGGCTGAACGTCTGAAGAAGGGTGGTTACCGCACCATGATGACGGGCAAGTGGCACCTTGGCACGGAGCCTGCCCAGTCCCCGGTGGCCCGCGGATTTGATCGTTTTTACGGCACGCGCAACTTTATTGATTCCTACTTTACCGTCCTTAAAAATTGCCAGGTCTTCCTTGATGACAAGGAGGTATTGCCGGCAACGGAGACCCCGGTCAACCACCTGCACCCGGACCGGGAGTGGTATACCACGGATGTCTTCACTGACTATGCCCTGCACTTCATGGACGAGTCCCTTGAGAAGCATGCCGACAAGCCGTTATTCCTCTACCTTGCCTACAACGCGCCGCACTTCCCTCTGCATGCCCGCACGGAGGATACCAAGAAATACCGTGGCCGCTTTCGTGACGTGGGATGGGATAAGCTGCGACAGGAGCGGTTCAAGCGCATGGTGGACATGGGGCTGATCAGGAAGGAGTGGGGGCTTTCACCGCTGGATGCGCCGAAGTGGGAAACCTATGATGAGAAGATGCGTGATGAGCTGGACCTGAAGATGGCTCTCTATTCGGCAATCATCGACCGCATGGACCAGAATATCGGCAGGATTGTGGAAAAGTTAAAACAGGCCGGCAGGCTCGATAAAACGCTCATTATGTTCATGGTCGATAATGGTGTGCCTGGAACCGGTGTCCATGACTGGCGGGGACTCTTTGCCAAGAACGGTCGGCACCCGGAAACGCGCGTGGACAATTACGAGGAATGGGGCAGGCGCGGTGGCTGGTCATCCAGTTCGGGCCGGGGTTGGGCCAACCTGAGTAATGCTCCTTTTCGGATGTATAAGCGCTACACCCATGAGGGCGGGGTGGCGACACCCTTGATTGTGCACTGGCCGGACGGGGTGAAGGCCCGGGGCAAACTGCGCCATGCGCCCAGCCACATAATCGATGTCGCACCCACCTGCCTTGCGGCCGCAGGTCTGTCTGCCAAGGCCATGGAGGGTGAGAGCCTTTTGCCGGTGTTTGCTGCTGACCGGCAGGATGAACGCACGTTGTTCTGGGAACACGAGGGAAACCGTGCGGTGCGCAGGGGCAACTACAAGCTGGTGGCCCTTCATGATTCTCCCTGGGAGCTTTACGACATGGGTAAAGACCGCAGTGAGCTCAAGGATCTTTCTTCCATTATGCCGGGAAAGGCTGAGCAATTACGCAAGGTTTACCATGCATGGGCAAAGCGTGTGAATGCCCGGCCTTGGAATGAAGTCAACGTGAAAAAGAAAAACAAGAAATGAAAATACTACCTGCTGTTTTGTTTGGTTTGTGCGCACCCCTGATGGGTGCGGATAAGGAAAAGCCATTGTCACCAAAGGAGGTAATGAAATTGTTTGCCGGTTCCTGGGATTCGGAAATGACGATTATTCCTGAAGGTGACCCGGCAAAGAGCCAGACGAGTAAATTGACCCGTGTTCGGAAATGGTCTCCGGAAAAAAACTTTGTTGTGGAACAGGCAACTCCGGACACCATCGTTTGGGTATTAACCTATGATCCCGGGAAGAAGAACTACCGGTCCGTTGTTATTTCTGCTGAAGTTACCTCTAACGTCTATGGCAGCTGGAATGATGCCAACAAAATCATGACGTGGCATGGGCATGATGATAATGGCAACCGGTTAAAAGGGCATCATCGCGTGATCGACAAGGATCATCACGATTGGGAAATGTCTTATTTTAGTGCAGATAAATTGATCGTGAAACTTACGGGCAAACACAAGCGCCGTAAAAAGACCAAGAAATAGGCGGTCTGCGGTTGGCTGCCTTCGCCTTGGTCTGTGAGGGGCTTTATTTGCCCATCATTTCCTTGAGCTTAGGGATGATGGCCTGGGCCCAGATCTCGTGCGCCTTTTCGCTCGGGTGGGTCGTGTCCGGCATCATTTCCCTTGAGAGGAATCCCTTGTCATCCAAAAACTCTTTGCCGATGTCCATGAAGGTGACATTGGGGATGTCCTTGAGCAGGTCGGGCAGGTAGGAGTTGAGTTCAATGATTTGCTTGCGGTGCGGGTGATTGAGCTGCTCGCGGCGCGGAAAAACGCCAAGAACGAGGATTTTCATCTTGGGATACATCGCGTTGAGTTTCCGGGTGATTGCCTGGACTCCATCGGCAGCCTGCCTGGGCTTGTCGCTGCCCCAGCAGATGTTGTTGGTGCCGATCATCAGGGAGGCAGCCAGCGGGGCGGTCTTTATTTGGGGGAGGTGCTCCAGGCGCCAAAGAACATGGTTGGTGCGGTCTCCGCCGAAGCCAAGGTTGAGGGCATTGAGCGGGGCAAAGTGTTTTTTCCAGACCGGCTCACCGGGGCCTTTTTTGTCAAAGTTGTTGGTGATGGAATCCCCGACCATGAGCAGTTCAATTTTTCGCTCATCCTTCGGGTTGTTGGCCTTCTCGATCTCGGCGATTTTCTCCGCATGCCGGTCAAACCACCAGGAGGCCAGCCGGACCTGGGAACCCGTTGATGGATGTTGCTTGGCTTCCTCTGCTGCCGTTAAGGACTGGAAGGGGAGGGCGCATGTTGCCGTAATGGTGGCAGAAAGTGCGATGATAGCGGGTCTTGTAATCATTATTTTAAAGCAGGTATGGGTTGGAAATCTGCCCGATTCTAAGTGAGAAAAGGCCTTTATGCAAAACCCGGAAGGAATGGATTCACCCTCAGCGTTTGATGAACAGGTCCGAAAGAACCAGGCTCCGGACCAGGTCCTGCAGGCGATAGCCCCCGGGCTTGGTCGAGGAGACAATTTTTTGGATCTCCTCCTGATCGTCCACGGTAACGAGCCGCCTCAGGGCATAGGTCGCCAGTTGCTCGACGAAGGCCTTCGCCAGGCGCTTGTCATCCTGTGCCAGTAATTTCTTGAACTGGGCAGGTCCGGAAAAGGCCTTTCCTTCGGGCAGTTTCCCCGAGGCATCGACCGGAGGATCCTCACCTGTTCCTCCCTCAACCTTCTCGGTTTCTCGCCACCGTCCGATGGCGTCAAAATTCTCAAAGGCCAGCCCCAGAGGATCAATCTTGGCGTGACAGGAGGCACAGGTCGCCTGGGTGGCGTGGGATTCAAGCTGGGCGCGGATGGTGGTCTTGGGCTGATCGGATGCAATCGGCTCAAGGGGCTCCACGTTTGGTGGCGGCGGTGGCGGGGTGCGAGCGAGGATGGTCTCGGAAAGCCAGGCGCCACGATGGACCGGTCGATGCCGTGTACCGTCGGAGGTCAGTGAAAGAACCGAGGCATGCGTCAGGATGCCGCCCCGCCCTGACTCAGGCTTCAATGTCACCCGGGTAATCTCGAGATCCTGAGACGCCGGCAGGTCGTAGTGGGCTGCCAGCCGACTATTCAGCATGGTCCAGTCGGAATCCACCGCCTCGCGCAGGGGCAGGTTCTTGCGGAACATTTCCGCAAAGTAGGACTTTGTTTCCAGCAGCATGCTTTCCTCCAGCCACGGTCCGTATTCCGGGTAGAGATTCGGGTCGGGTTGAAACATGCCCACCCGATGCAGCTGTAACCACTGGTGCGGAAAGGAATTGAGGAAACGTTCGATCTTGGGATCGGCAATCATTCGGTCGAATGCCTTGGCCAGTGGTCCCGGCTTGCGCAGTTCGCCGTTACGCGCCGCCGCAAACAGCTCCTCATCCGGCATCGAGCTCCAGAGAAAGTAGGAGAGACGGCTGGCCAGTTCAAAATCGTTCACCTTTTGGCGATTCTCGCCCGGGGATCCTTCCTCGAGATTAAAAAAACTGCGGGCAACCAGCATGCCCGACAGGGCTGACTTGTAGGCGGATGAAAACGACTCGCCCGCTTTCTTTTCCGCCGCAATAAACTGGATATACGGATCGATCTCGGCATCGCTTACTGGTCGGCGCCACGCCCGTTGCGCGAAGCGCTTCAGGCAGGCAAGAACCTCTTGGGGGTCATCCTTTTCCGGCATCAGTCCCTTTCTATTGGCTCGCACGGTCTCCGTCATCAAGGGCCCCTCGATCTCCACCCAGTCAATAAGCAGGGTCGGCATCACGGGTCGCCCCAGCTCATCGACGATTTTCGTTTTATCGGATTTAAAGCCGCCTTTCATGCTGGCAAGAGACTGAGAGGCATCGACCTCTTCATGCCGGAATCTCTGGATCGCCCCGTTGGGATGCTTTTGGGTCCGGGCATAATTGAGAAGCTTGTATCCTCCCTGATTGAATAGCATTTCGAATTCAATCGTCTCGGGCTTGCTCTCCTCAGCCACGAGATACATTCCCCAGACGGGTTTCTTGTGTTGATAGTGCCACAGTGCCAGCCTCGGTGCCCGGCCGGTAAATGCAGGCAGGCTGCTCAAGCGCATCCTTACCCGGTAGCGCCCGGGCTTGCGCACGTCAAAACAATGCCAGCCTTCACCTGGTTGAGCGAGGTAACGTTTCCCTTCTCCGACGGCTTTCCGCTGAACCCGTGATGGCGGCTCGCCCCCAAGGGATGCGAGTTCGATGACCGTGTCCGCGGCTTTGAAATACCGGTCAATATGGGAAGGAGCCGTGGCCAGCATCGCTCCAATTCGATCAAATCCATGCCAGCGCGGATCTTCATTAAAAGCACCCGGTGCCTCGACGTCATAGACCACCCCGAGCAGGTCGTAGACCGTGTGGGCGTATTCTTCGCGGCTCAGCCGGTAGTGTTCCAGCAAGCCACGCCGTGCCATGCGGGATGCTGCCCCCTCACGAATTTTTCCCGTGAGGTATTCAGCCATGCGACCAATCTCTTCAGCGGATGGCTGAGGCTCATCCTCAGGGGGCATCTCGGCCGCATTGATACGGAAGACCACTTCATTCCACTTTTCGGCAATCTGCGGATCGGTGAAGTCGGCGGAGAGGTTGTCGAGGCGAAACTTGCCCTTCTGTTTCTTGGCGTCATGGCACTTGATGCAATGTGATTTAATAAATTGTTGCGCATCAGCACCCAATGGGTCGGCAGATTTCGCAGGCTGTAAGACCAAAGCGAACGCGACCACGCTAAGGACTATCCTGGTCAGCATCATGGCAGGGTCATTTTCTTTGATTTCTCATAGGCCTCGGCACTGTTGATATGCTCATCCCAGGGGAGCAGAACGTAGGTCCAAGGGCCTTTAACGCGGACGACCCAGCCGGGGCGGAACCCATCGAGCATTTGTGTGACCTTCAACCG
Organism: uncultured Verrucomicrobiota bacterium; assembly: GCA_902589825.1. Classification (GTDB taxonomy): domain Bacteria; phylum Verrucomicrobiota; class Verrucomicrobiia; order Verrucomicrobiales; family DEV007; genus CACIUL01. The sequence continues at coordinate 38,952 of CACIUL010000005.1, read as the reverse complement.
CACCTGCAAACCGCTGCTGCCCAGCGGCGGATCCTTGAGCTCTCTTTTCTCAAGAACAGTCGCAGGTGAGGCATGCTCCTGGTGATAATTCCAGCTGCGCAAGGTGGTTTCCGCATTGCAAATCTTGAGGCTCTGGCTTTTGCGAATGTCGTCATAGAGTTCCTGGTCCATGCCTCCGAAAAAGGTGACCGTGACCTCGCCGCCTCCGCTGTCGTTGTTTTTGACCGCATCGATCCACCCTGGCAGGAAACGGGAGCGAATCATTCGCAGATGGCGCTGACGTTGTATTTCCCTGTTGGCTTGCAAGCTGGTTTCGTCCAGCCAGACATCGGTGGTCGCGAGGCTGTCGAAGGGGCCCCAGGTCAGGTTGACCTGGACGTCCATGCCTTCCTTGATCTGGTCCTTATTGACCAGTTGCCGGTTTTTCCACACCCGGGTGGAATCATCAATATCAAAGAGCGCGGCCTTGTTGATGCCGCCCTCAATTTCCGGTCCGACCGGCTCGACGGAGAGCTTGAGTCGGGGAGCGGGGCCGCCACCCTGCTCAAACCCGAGAACTTTCCACGACCGCCCCTGTCGCGAATAGAAACTGACATCGTCCTCCAGCAGGATCGCATGGTTGTAGCGGTGATTTTCATGGTTCTTGAGCAGCTTCTCTGTCAGCGGAATCGTTTCCTCTTCACCTTCCATCGGCAGCAGGAACCGGCCGTGCATGTGAATACCAGGCGGCAGATCCCGAATGTCCGCCGGCGCCCCGTGATGCCAGACCATGCCATAGGGAAGCATGGCGAAATAGTGCCGCGGACTGTGTCGCTTTTCGCGCAGGGCACCCCGGCGATTGACCGGATCGCTGATGACCAAATCACCATGCACATGAATACCGGCTCCTTTCTCCGGAAAGACACCCCGTTTAGGACCGCCGGTGTTGACCACCTTCGGTTGCTCCGATGTCGCGACCGAATTCTCTCCCACGGGCGCCGCCTGGGCCATAGCTTGATCCATCGCTGGAAGCATGATGCCAACGGCCATCACGGCGATGACGCGGGAAATGACCTGTTTCATATCCGTTTGCTTATTGGCGGGTTTGATGGTGGTGAGCTGGGCTGTGGCCGTTCATGCAAGGACTTCCGAAATCACGCCGTTGGAATCGGCGAAGGCATCGGTTTCCACTCCCATCTTCTGTGCCATGGTCAGCAAAAGGTTGCTGAAATGCGCCTTGGAATTTACCGGGCTGTGATAGACCCCGATGCCCTGGCCGTAACCACCGAAGTCCTTGACCTGCCGGTTGTAATCCACATGGCTGCCATGCTTCATCCCAAGACCGGATCCTCCTGCCACGACCAGTGGCAGACTGGTGGTCCCGTGACTGTTGCCGTAGGAAAGCCCGCTCCCGTAGAGGGCCATGGTTGAGTCGAGCAGTGCCCCCGCGCCATCCTTTACCTCCGAAAGCCGGTCCAGGAAATAGGCAAACTGCAGGACGTTGAACTCGTCACTGCGGCTCAACTGCTCAAGGGCCTCCTTGTTTCCATTGTGGTGGGAGAGCGAGTGACGGTCACGCTTGACGCCAATTTCCGGAACGGCAGGCCCGGTTCCCTCGTTTCCGGTATTGAACGTCACCACCCGGGTCATGTCGGTCTCAAAGGCCAGAACCACGATGTCATACATGGTTCGCAGGTATTCCCCGAGCCGTTCCAGCGGCACGTTGCGGTTGAGTTTTCCCGCAATGCCGGGATCGATCTTGGGCCTGGGTGTTTCGAGCCATGCCTCCGCCCGCTTGGTGCGGATTTCCACCTCGCGCACCGCGGTCAGGTACTGGTCAAGTCGTCCCTGGTCATCCTTGCCCAGCTTACCGGAAAGCGACTTGGCGTCATCGAGGACCAGGTCGAGCAAGCTTTCCTTTCGGTTCAGTCCTCGACGCTGCTTGTCGACTCCGCCGGCAGGTTCCGTGAACAACTCCTTGAAGACCTCCGCCGGGTTTTTCTGGGCGGGAAGCTTGATCCCATCCGCGCTCACCGCCAGCCGGTGCCCCTGGTTGCTCAACTCAAGGGAGGGGAAGCGCGTTTGTGGACCGGTGACCTGTGCCATCAGTTGATCAACGGAAATGGTATTGCGGTCGGCGGGGCCGTGCTTTGCACCGGTTAGCCAGGTCTGGGTTGCCTTGTGCGCAATCCCAAAGGAATTAGGATGATACAGTCCGCTTACCGGCGTGATATTGGCCCGGTGTTTTTCAAGCGGCGAAAGAATCCGGGACAATTTATAATCGGCACCTGCCTCGTTGATCTCATAGTCATTCGTGTTCACCCCGTTGGGGAGGTAGATGAAAATGCTTCGTCTTGGCCGGGACGCCTTGTTGGCTGCCCGGAGAGGTTGCATGCAATCCAGCAGCGGCAGTGCCATGGATACGCCGAGCCCTTTCAAGGCATGGCGACGGTTGATTTGCCAGTTCTGGGAAAGAAATTTTGCCATGGTGCCTTGTCGTTAATCAGCTTAAGTAGTTGATAATGTAGCTTTACCTGAAATGATACATTCTAAGTGATGCGTTTTGCAAACGAATCGTATATCAGGGCACCGGCAACGTTCTTTTGATGATCGATAAGCTTGTAATTGTCCTGTGCTTTTTCTAGATTGCCTGCCAGATGAAACATTTCGTATTGATAATTTCCCTGATGACTACGGGCGTGGTTGTCGCGCAGAAAAAGTCCGCCGGGTTTGAGGTTGCCGGGCGCAACTTCAAGGTGCCGGCAGAGTGGAAGGCTGAGCAGCCCAGCTCGCGAATGCGCAAGGCGCAGTATAAGGTGGGTGAGGCAGAGCTTGTGGTGTTCTTTTTCGGCAAGGGCGTGGGAGGAAGTGTTGAGGCCAACATCGGGCGCTGGCTTGGTCAATTCAAGGAACCCAAGGAGAAGCTGGGAACCAAGAGGAAGGAGCAAAAGCTTCCGGGTGCCAAGATCACGACGGTCACTGCTGCCGGAACCTTCATGAGCGGCTCGCCATTCGGGGCGAAAGTGCCCAAGGCCGGTTATGCGATGCGTGCGGCAATCATTGAGTTTGACGGTGGTCCCGTGTTTATCAAGATGACCGGTCCGAGGGATGCGGTGGGGCAGACCGCGGATGCCTTTGATAAGCTTGTCCGTTCTCCCTTCGAGTAAGCTTGCGGCAATGGAGAGCCTTTGCAGGCTTTCCCTGTGCCCAGTTCAGGGTGACGCGTTCAGGGTGACGCGTATCCGGAGAAATTCGGTGGAATGGGTAAGTGCGGCTGAAAGCCGGATCGTGGCTTCCTCGAGTCCCGGCTCCAGTGGCTTGGTGGAAAGCTCGATGAACTGGCCGGGATCGCCGTTCCAGGTGTGCAGGTTGGAGGAACTTTCCACTGAATAGGTCAGCCCGGAATTCGCTGTGCGCCGGGTGAATGTAATGGTCAGGTGTTGCCTGGAATCTTCAGTGACAAGGCTGGTGGATGTGAAAGCCCGATTATCAGGGCTCAGGGGATTGAGTCCGAAGGCGAATTCCATGAATACCGGGATCCCGTCCCGGTCAGGATCAGCCCTGTCGCCACTGATGAGCGGGTCAGATAATTGCGTGGGGCTGAAACTGGCACGTTTCCATTTGGCATAGGTTGTTTGTTCAGGATCAGGGGCGAACCGATACTCGGCGACCCCGGAGAACTCCGGGCGATCGCCATCTGTCCAGAAGGCCACCCTGACCGAGTCCTTGGTGAAGACATTAAGGGCAGGGGATCCGTTGATGCTGTATGTGGCATCCCGGCCAATGGCGTATTCCTGGAAGTGCGCATTGGTGTTGAAAGGGGATATCATGGCCACGGCGCCGGTGAAGGTAGCGTTGGTATTGAAAATCCCGGATGCCTGACTGAAAGGAAAATCGTTCTGCCATCCGATGTCGGCTCCGATCAGCCCGAGCCCGTAGATATCGAATCCCGTGCCGGTATCCAGATCCGTATCCAGGGAGAGGAACGTGCTGGGTGACCCGTTGAAGGTGTTTACTCCGGTGAGGGAATCGTATTCAACAAGCAGGTAAAGGTGGTCTGTGTCGTTTGCCAGGCGGACCGAGATGATGTCCTGGGTTCCATCGCCTGTTGGGTCATTCAGCGAGACGGGAATGGTATCCCATTCGCTTTTGTCGCCGTCGACAGTAGCCTTGAGGTAGTGGGAAACGGCACCTTTCGGCGTGGCGGCAAGGACCACGGTGTTGGTTTCCTCCATGCCGAGGGCATCCTCGGCTCGCACGGCAAAGGAGTAGGTGATGCCATTGGTCAGTCCGGTGAGGGTGAACTCGAACGGGAATCGCCCGGTGCCGCTTCCGCGCAGGTAATTCTCAGGGGTTGCCGGCGTGATGGCAGCAAGCTTGATGGCGGAGGCAAAGTCGAAGTCCGGCTGATCAGAATAGTAGATATTGTAGCGGACCGGTCCGGTCTGGTCCCTTGCCAAGTCCCAGCGCACAGTGACCTGCCGGTTGCCTGCCTCAACTTCCTGAATCCCAACCCGGGGAGCGACCGGGGTTGCATTTGTCGCGGCGGAGCTGTCCCAGAGTGGCTCGCTCAGGTCCGGGTTTTCGCTGTTCCATGCGGCGGCGGCTGTGCTAAACGGTGTGCTGTCCAGCGCCGGGTTGGTCCGGTAAAGTGCCCAGCCCTGCTTGCCCTGGGATTCAAGGAAGTCCTCTGCAGACAGGCTGGCGGGTTCACCGGGGGTGGTGTATCCAAGTGAGAGCACCGTGAACCCATCGGCCCTCTGGGACTCGGCATTGATCTTGGGCGCGAAGTTATACCTGTTGTCGCCGAAGAATGCCGTGGGTGCTGCGGATGCACTGCTGTCGGTGTAATAACTCTCGTAGAGAAGGAGATTGAGATAGGGACGAAGGGTGAACTCGTAGTGCTTGAGGTTCGGGTTGTAGAAGAAGAGCCCGCGGTTGCCGAGGATGATCTTGTCCGGGAATGCCGCGGAGATACCGCCCACAAGGGATTGCATGCCTGGGGCTGTCCATTCGTATTGGGTAACCCCGTAGGAGTTGGGGGCCGGGGTGTCGAGGGTGTCCAGGAGAAGCCCGTCACAATGGTAGCCGTTGCCTGTCGTGTTTGTGAGCAGTTCATCCAGTCCTGCGCGCCCGGTGCCGGACTTGGTCATTTTTTTAAGGACTTCCAGCCAGGCCGGGTCCCCTGCATTGACATAATAGCCCCCGAAGTTGCGGTTACGGTCGGGCTTCCCGTCCCCGGCAGTGCTGTTGGGATCGGACAGCACTCCGTCATCAAGGTAGTAGGATGCAAAGCCGGTGCCCCCTGGGGATGGGTCGCCAAGGGGGGCGATGCCTGCCAGTGGGTCATTGTCCGTGTTTCGAGGGTCGACCCTGGGACCTGTTCCATCGCCGGCGAAAGGCCCACCCGGGCGATCATCCTCCCCGACCGAGATGTAGGCGAGGACCGGGACGTCATCCTCTGTGTTTACTGTCCTGTCAGGGCCGGACTGGATGGTGGCAATCTGTGCCGGGGTGACATTGCTGACAGAGGGGTGGAGAATGACCATGCGGTAATGGTCGCGTGCGAATACTGCCTGCTCGTCGGTCCAGTTTCCGTAGTATATCAGGTAGGCGGTGTCAGACCTGAATCCCGCGAGCGGACCGCGCTGCGCGATGCAGAACGTGGTGCTGAACAGTAAGGTAACTAGAAACAGGGATGGTTTCATGACGAAAACGGCACCGAATCCGCGCGATCAATTGCAATATTGATACCAGAAAAATCCGATAATGAAAACAACTATCAGTGGTCCTCCGGGATCGGTATCCTCCGTTGTTGACCTTGCGGCAGAGTCGCGGGATGTTCAGTGATGGTGAAGTTATTGCCTGTCCTTGCCTTTTTACTTGTGTTGCCGGGACCGGTCATTGCCGGGGAAAAGGAGCTTACCGTGGAAAATGTCCGGCGAGCGGTTGAGGGAGGGCTGCGCATTGTGCAGAAAGGTGCACGGAATTATCCTGAGAACCGCAACTGTTTCTCCTGTCATCACCAGACCCTGCCGATGCTGGCCATGCGTGAGGCAAGTGATGCCGGCCTTGTAATTGATAAAGACCTTTTCATCGAGCAGGGACTGTTTAGCCGTGAGAGCTTTGAGGACCGGCTTGATTCGGTTGCCAAGGGCAAGTCCGTTGGCGGGCGCAGCCTGACGGCGGCCTATCTCCTGTGGGTCTTCGAGCTTGGCGAGAAGGCGAAGGATGAATTCTCAGATGCCTTTGTCTCCTATATTCTTCACCAGCAAAAGGAGGATGGGCACTGGGACGTGCAGACCAATCGACCGCCCTCCGAGGAGTCACGGATCCACACCACTTTCCTGGCTACTTATTATACCGAGTATTTTGCCCGGGGAGAAGACATTGCCAAAAAGGTGGAGGCAGCAGGCAACAAGGCGCGATCCTGGCTCTTTGCATCCACTCCACATTCGCAGGAGGACCATGTCGGCAGGTATAAGGCGCTGCTCACCCTCGGGGGAACTCCAGCCGGGGTGAATGATGCCCGGCAGGCGATTCTCAAGGGGCAGCGTGATGACGGTGGCTGGTCACAATTACCCGGCATGGAAAGTGACGCGTATGCTACCGGGTTGACGTTGCATGCCCTTGCCGCCGGGAGAGCAGGGGAGGCCCGGTCTCCCAAGTTGGAGCGGGCGATCACGCGTGCCCTGAACTACCTGCTTCGTACCCAGGAGAAGGACGGGTCATGGTTCGTGAAGTCGCGCTCCAAGCCAATCCAGAAGCTCTTCGACAATGGCGACCCGCACGGCAAGGACCAGTTTATCTCCATGGCAGCTACCGGCTGGGCGACTGCCGCGCTGGCCAGGGCCGGCATCCCGCGGGAAGAAGATCCGGATGCCGCCAATCCCCAGGGCAAGCGGCCGGATTAAGCGATAGGGGTCAGGTTAAAACCCCTTGACGGGAAAGCCGGTAAACAGCATTTGAAACCACGATGAGATTGCTTGTTGTTTTGTTCCTGATTGCACTGACATCCGGTGCCCTGTCGGAAAGTCGGCCGAACTTTGTCATCTTCTATGTCGATGATCTTGGCTGGGCGGATACATCGGTGCGCATGATGGAGAGTGATCCTGAATCGGCGAGTGATTTCCACCAGACGCCGCACCTGGCCATGCTGGCCCGGCGCGGGATGAAGTTTTCCTCTGCCTACGCCCCGGCCCCGACCTGCACACCCTCGCGCAAGAGTATCCAGTTCGGAAAGACCCCCGGGCGGCTGGGATATACCTTTGTGCATGATGTGCTGGCCCTGCAGCGCAAGCTGGAGTGGAAGGATCAAGCCTCGCTGGCCGACGTGGTGAAGGCAGCTGACCCGGGGTATATCACCGCACATTTCGGCAAGGGGATGGGCAATGAGCAAATGAAGACGATCGGTTATGAGATTACCGATGAGATTGATGGCAACGCTGACAATGGCAATTTTCATGGTGAGTTTATCAGCCTGAAGGACCGCACGCCGCTGCCCGCGGACAACCCCAAGCGGATGGCTTCACTGAAGAAAAGATCGGTGGACTTCATTAACGCACACGGCGGTCAGCGCCCGTTTCTCATGATGGTCTCGCATTATGCGGTACACGTTCCGCACGCCGCGCGCGCGGACCTTATCGAGAAATACCGCAAGCTGCCACGCGGCAAATACTGCACCGATGCCGATTATCTGCCGGTCGGGAAAATTCCCCGGGGCCGGCTGATCAGTTCATGGCGACTGCAGTATGCGGCCATGCTTGAAGAGGTGGACGAGGGCCTCGGAGCCATCGTGGAGGCATTGAAAAAGACCGGGCAACTGGATAACACCATGATCATTTTCACCTCTGACAATGGTGGAGGGTTGACCCCCAACGGCACATTGCGTGGAGGCAAGGCCAACCTCTATGAGGGAGGGCTGCGCGTGCCTTTCGTCGTGGCGGGTCCGGGCGTGAAGGGGGGATTGCAGTGTGATGTGCCCGTCTCGCAATGGGACCTGCTGCCGACCCTGCATGACTATGCCCGCAGTGAGCAGCCGTTACCCGGAAACCTTGATGGAGCCAGCCTGCGCGCTGTCCTTGAAAAGGGCAATGCGGGCAGTGTGGTCCGTCCCGTGGAGGGGTTTGTGTTTCATTATCCCTGCTACTTTGCCCCGCCTTTGAGCGTGATCCGGCTGGGCGATTACAAGTTGATGAAGCATCTCCTGACGGGCGAAGAGAAGCTCTTCAACCTAAAGAAGGATTACCGCGAGCAGAACAACCTCATCAAGCGGATGCCCGGCAAGGCATCAGAACTGCGCTGGGCAATGTCGCGTTACCTTCACTCCATTGATGCGGAGGATGTGCAGGATGTCTACAAGGCAAGGTTTGCAGAGCTTGACCGGTTTGAGGCGATGGCGCGCAAAAACCATTCCAGGGCCATTGAGCGTGCCGGGGGTGATCCTGCCCTCATCGCCGTTGCCGGGACCAGACTCAAGGAGCAACTGGAGCGCTTTGAGAAGAACCGCAGGGAGTGCCGTGCCAATATGCAGGGAAAGGCATTCTGAATGGTTGACGCTGCAATGAGCGGGGAAAAGGGGGCAGTATTGTTTAGAATCAACGCTTTATCTTTTCTTCTGGATAGGTTTTATTGTGGCGTTACTGTCCATAAATAATCACTGATAGAGAAAGATCATGGAAACAAATGAATATCATGCAGCACCAACCTCGAAAACAAGTGCCCCGGGTGCGGTGAGCAGCCTTGTCTGCGGGATCATCTCGGTTGTGGTCTGCTGGGTGCCGATTGCGGGGTTGATATTGGGCATAATTGCCATTCTGCACCACTCAAAGGCGAAGAAGAATATTCAAGCCAATCCTCAATCTTTTGAAGGTGGCGGGATGGCCATTGGCGGATTGGTCTGTGGTATCGTTGGAACCGTGAGCTCTGTCATCTATAATATTTTCTGGGTAATTGCGATGATGAGCATCAACCAAGCCATAGAAGCATTTGACAACTATGGCGGCTATTGAGTTTGCGCGCTGCCAATCAAGGCAGTGGCAGGGCATGCAGTGAAAGCTTCCCTGGTCCGTGTGGGTTTTGAGTGCCTTTAGAGGTCCTTGATAATATCGAGGCTCATGTCGACATATTCCCTGACTTCAGCGTCAAGGCTTTTACTCTTCTCAATGACTGAGCTGATCGGCTCAGTCGCCAAGTCGGAATCCTTCAGTCCTTTTGAAACCTGGTAGAAGCCAACGATGTCATCAAATTTCTGGATAGGCTTCTCCATGGTGGATAAGGCTTCACCGATCTTGGTGATATTGCTCAGGAAGCTTTTTTCTTTCGGGTGAATTTCTTCAAGCAGCCGGTCCTTAAGGCTCTTGGTCTGGTTTTCCTCGGCTCTGCGGCGAAGCATCTCGAAGTAGTCGGTTCCCCTGCGTTCCGCTGACCGGTGTGATTGCTTGAGCGTACTGTAACTGGTCTGCAATTGTTGAAGCTGATTTTCGAGCTGGAGCAGTTCGTTGTCTCCGATGTTCTTTTCACCTTTGGTCAGGTTGTTCAATACCCCATATGCCACTGAAATTTTTTCAGTGGTCTTCTTCATGTTGGGCTTGATGCTCGATAAATCCGTGAGCAGTAAATTCTTGTCCTCGTTGATATTTTCGACGTTGGCCTTTCTTGGCTCACTGCTTCCCAATGCAAGGAAAAGGAAAACGGGAAGAGCCATTAACGAGATGACGTTGAGTAACTTCTTATTTTTCATGGGTTATTCTCTTGGTCTGAATAAAGACTGTGATTGTCAGGACGGCGGTGCACAGGGACAGGTCGACCAGGCAGAAAGTGCCCGGAACAAAGCCGATCAACTGGCCGATTTCCCCTCCAATTCCCAGCAGGGGAGCGATGGCATACCAGATATATCGAACTGGTGATTTCATTCCCTTCCAGAGGATCAGGTAGAACATGCCGATGGCATACATCCAAAGGGCATCCGGAAGGCTGAAAATGATCCAGTCCGGCAAGCGCAGGGATGTGGGGATTTGCGAGCGTAAAGAATTGATGAGGTCGCCAAATCCCACCAGGTCGACCCATGAGAAAACGAGAAGGTGGCGGGATCGAAAGACAAGATAGATGGCTGCCCCGAAAACAATGGGCAGGACGACATGCCAGAACATTGCATGGGATCGTTCGGGGATGTGCTCCTTCAGCATATGGTTCTAAGGTATTGGCGCACCGTGTGACCGCAACAAATTACCAACCTGGTAAAAAGGCCGAATATCCGGCTGAAAACAGCCAGGCAAATGAGTGCTTTGAGAAGTGACAGGGAAAAAAAACCGCGCGCAGCCTTTATAGGAACGACCAACAAGCACCAGTTGGGCTGAATCTTGTTGCCCAATGGGTGCCTCTTCCTCTTTGCTTGTTAATACCATGAAAAAACCATTCCTCTTCCGCTCGAGATTGTTTGGTATGACACCACAGACTCTGTCTCATCCTAATCTGCTGAAGGCTTTCTTGATGCTTGTCCTGATGGCCGTGGCGACTATGGCGGCTGAGGCTGAGGTTCGCCTGCCGCGGATATTCGGCAACCACATGGTTCTCCAGCGGGGGATCAAGCTGCCGGTCTGGGGATGGGCAGGGGCGGGGGAGAACCTGTCCCTCACGTTGAGGGGGCAGGGCCTCAATATCAAGGTAGATACCACGGCTGATGGTGCTGGAAAGTGGAGACTTGAATTACCTGTCCTGAAGGCCGGCGGTCCCTACGTGATGACAGTGAGCGCAAGCAATACCGTCACTTTCGACAACGTGATGGCTGGAGAGGTGTGGTTGTGTTCAGGGCAATCGAACATGGAGGTCCCTGTCGGCCTGATGCCCGGGGCAGGATGGTGGAAAGGCGTTTTTGATTACCAGCAGGAGTTGGCTTCAGCTGATAACCCGAGGCTGCGCCTGTTCAAGGTTGCCACCACCTGGCAGAGGGCGCCGATAGAGGATGTGAACGGCACATGGGCTGTGTCTTCACCCGCGACGGCTGCCGGTTTCTCAGGCACTGGATATTTCTTTGGCAGGAAACTCGCCAAGGACCTGGACGTTACTGTCGGGTTGGTGGCGGCGGCGGTGGGAGGAATGCCCATTGAACAGTTTTCGCCGCATTCAGGACAGGCCTTCTGGTATAATGGAATGATAGCACCGGTGATTCCATACGGGATTCGCGGCGCGATATGGTATCAGGGCGAGACGAATTTCTGGGCCGGAGACCGGGCAAATTACTTCGATAAACAGAAGGCGCTTATCGATTCCTGGCGCCAGATATGGAAGCAGGGTGATTTTCCCTTCTACCTTGTGCAGTTGGCTCCCGGCCTTGGGGGAAACCTGCCGCTGTTCTGGGAGGCACAGGCGCGTAGCCTCAGCATCAAGAACACGGGGATTGTCTCCACCAATGATATTGGCGGGGACCCGGTACATCCCCGTAACAAGCGTGGAGTGGGTGAGCGACTGGCCCTCTGGGCACTCGCGAAGGACTACGGGCAGGATATCACTTTCAGTGGGCCTACCTTCAAGTCGATGAAGGTCGAGGGGCACATGATCAGGGTGAGCTTTGACAATGTCGGTCGCGGCTTGATTACCCGGAAAAATGAACCGGTCAGTGGCTTTGAGATTGCCGGGGAAGGAAGGTTTTACCCGGCCAGGGCCCTGATCGATGGCAATACCGTGCTGGTGGCAAGCAAGAAGGTGCCCAAGCCATCCCTGGTCCGCCTCGGCTGGCATCATTTATCCAACACCAACCTGCAGAACCGCGCCGGGCTCCCGGCCTTTCCGTTCCGCACCGGCAGCAGTGCCCCGGAAATCAGCGGCAAGAGGCTCTTTAAGAATTCCTCGACCATCACGCTCAAGCCCATAGAAGGCAATGGCAGCATTCACTATACACTCGATGGTTCACTGCCGGACAAGACATCACCGGTATACGCCAATCCGATCAAGGTCAGCAAGACCACCCCGATGCGTGCCAGGTTCTACAGGAGTGATGGTGTCATGAGCAGTGTCGCCGAGGCAGTTTTCAGCAAGGCCCAGCCGCGCAAGCACGGGGTCAAGACACTCGATCTGGGGGTCAGCTACAAATATTATGAGGGGTCCTGGGCGGCTTTACCCGATTTCAGTCAGCTCAAGCCCATCAAGACGGGAATCACCGATGACTTCACCCTGGCAGTGGCTGACAAAACGGATGGTTATGCCCTCGCCTTTACAGGATATCTGGATGTCAGGGAGCCGGGCCTCTACACTTTCCAGACCACCAGCGATGACGGGAGTGCATTGCTGGTCGATGGGCAGCTAATCGTCGATAACAATGGCATTCATGCGCCGGTCACAAAGTCCGGTGAGGTTCAGCTCCGCAAGGGATGGCGGAGGATTGATGTTTTCTTCTTTGAGGGCGGTGGAGGGGAAGCCCTGAGCGTTCAGTATAAGGGGCCTGATATTCCCCTCCAGGCACTGCCATGCTGGTGTGAGCAGGGGTTGGCAAGTGCCGGGCCGCTAAGGGTCTTCACCAACAAGTCCGGTACGACTATCAAGGCCAGGGTGGTCTCGGTGTCCGGCAACAAGGTGAGCCTCATCAGGCATGACAACAGGAAGTTTGTTGTGCCTGTTGATTCCCTCAGCGAGGAGGACCAGGCATACCTGGAAAAATGGAGTGGTGATTCCCCGGGGGATTAATCCGTATTCAGGCGACAAGGGGGCACCTCTCCGGTGTGCCTGCCAGGGATTGCAATGAGGGGTGTCATTTCCCGGGTTTCCCGTTTTTCAGGAGCAGTTCAAGGCCTGCAACGATGGGGGGAAATTCCGGTAACGGGTAGTGCTTCTCGCCGTTGCGCATGGTCCATGTGGCCCGGTTCAGTCCCCATGTGGTGAATATATTCCCCAGTATCCTGGGGCTTTCCTGTTCCCTGCTGTAGTTAAGCAGTCCCCTTGTTGCGGGTATGCTGTCATGTGTTGATGTGAGGACCCGGAAGCCTTTCTTGATAAACATCGGGATCTCCCCATACGCAGGCCTCAACTCGTATTGCCAATCACAGATAATGATGTCGTTGGGGATCATTTCTATGGCAGGGGCGGTCCCGCACAGTGAAGATGAGTTGGGCCCGAACTTGAATTTCTTGCCGTCGATCAGACGGTCTCCCCACATCAGCATCTCGACGCCTCGTTTTTTTACGAGATGCCCGTGGTAGTCATTGACCGCCTTGGCGAAGATCCTGGCCGGGTCCTTGCCCCTCGTGGAAGGGGAATGCCTGTTGCCGAGCAGGAACACTTCATCCATTCCCACGTGGAATGCGTCTGCCTGGAAGGCGTCAATGAGCTCATCGATGAGCGCAAAAACAATCCTGTTCACTTTCGGGTTGAGCGGGTCCCACTCCCGGCAATAGATGCCTTTGTTTCCCGGGAATGCACCCGGGGTAAGGTCGAACTCAGGATACCTTGTCAGGAGCGGTCCGGTGGGCCCTCCATTGACCCCGGACTGATGGGCAACGCACTGGAACTGCGGGACGACACGAATGCCGTGGGCACGACAGGTTTCGGCCAGCTTGCGGGCACTGCCTTTTGTGACCGGCTTCTTCCCGGCCCGCAGCTCCGGGTGTGATTGATACTCAAAACCGTAGTTCACCTCCACGATCAATACATTGATGCCGATGTCAGCAAGGCCCGGCATTTGCTTGCCCAGGGCCCCCAGGTCATCATCGCTTGAGCAGCCGATGTGTATCGCGCGCCATTGCTTGTCGTGTTCGGGCTTTGCCGGGCATTCCCTCATGCCCATCCATGCGCACACAGCGGCAGCGAGGGGAACCAGTATGCGTTTTCTCATGGCAAAGGGGCAGGGCTTACTGCGTGATTGTCGTATTGATTGAGTGGCAACCGATGCAGTCGGAGGCGGATTCTGGCTTGTTTTAACTCAGGCTTAGTATTCGCCGAAGCGAATCTTGTGTATGTGATAAAGATGGATGATGCCGGCATGGCAGAACCTTTTCCCTGCGAAAACCATCTAAGATTTCAGGAATCCTGGTTCACGTCACCTTTTATCTTCAACTTTATTGAGTCCCCTGGAATGGCTTTAGGGCGCTCTTTCAGTTCTTTAATTTCCTTGTCACCAGAGTCATTGACGGGCTGTTCCGCCTGCTTTGTTTTTTCTGCTAACCAATTCGCCCAGTGTTGCGCTACAAGCAAACGTTGTAGATTTTTGTTTATTGAAATAAAAACAGTAATTGTCCCCATCAATAATACGTAAACAACAATCGCTCCAAAGGATCCAAAGATATGAATCCATATGAAGTCAGCAGCTTCCATGTATTGGGTGAATGCTTTAAAGCAATACACGTTCCCGACAACTAATGCGACGGATGCGAGGAAGTGCATGAAGTTGACTAATAATTCGAGTTGTTCAGTAAACCAGTCATTAAAGGTTGTGTGTTCTGACATAAGCCAAGAATATCAACCTGTGCATGGCGTGGCAAGTCTTCCAGAAGCGAGGACGTGAAGTGATGCTGTTAGCAAGATAAGGGATGCAACCCGACGGCTTCAATCACCTCTTTTGATTTCCACTAGAAAGAACCTTGTCCGGCTCTCGCCTTCGATTCTTAGCTCAAGGTCTCCCTCGGCATTGACGGATATCTGTCCGGCGTTGACTGGCAGGTCGGAGAAGCCAAGAAGATCCGCAGAGTGTTTCCAATCCAGCTTGAGGACGAACTTCCCGGTCGATTCCTCGCGCCGGATGGCAAGCGACTCCGCTCTGAGCGACTCGATCTGGTTCTCTGAAATCAGTCCCGCCGTGGGTGCATGCCGGTAGTAGGTCTCCACCAGTTGTGGCTGGGCCAGCTGCCAGTCGAAACCCAGGTCAGCGAGCAGGAACTCGGCGTGGTCACCCATTCCGTCCCCATCGGCGTCGTCATTGAGCGAGACCACGGCGGCGCGAAGTTCCACCGTGAACGGGCTCTCGTTGGGATCATTGCTTGTGAGTTGCAGGGTGGCCTCACTGCTTCCGCCCTGCACGGGGGTGAAGGTCAGTATCAAGCTGGTCATTTTCCCCGGGGCCAGCGAACCGGCCGGGGCGGTGGTCAGGGCATACTCGGCGGCGGCGGGACCGGAGAAGGCCGGAGAGATCCCGGTCAGGTCCGTGTCACCGTCATTGCGGATCGTAAAGGAGAGGCTGTGTGATGTGTTTTGCACCACCTCTCCGAAATTGGCGGTGGCTCCATCCACCAGCGCTGTTCCTGCGGGCTGTTCGACCGTGATGTCCGGGGTGGGAACCGGCACGGATGAGGCTACCACGCGGAATCCGATTTCGTAGGATTCGCTGTTCCAGCCGTAGTTGTAGAATCGGTCCGCACGGCCGTCGATCGGTCCGCCACTGAAGTAGTAGACTGCTCCGCGGGCGGTGCTGTTCTCTGCCCACTCACGGACATTGCCCGCCATGTGAAAGGCTCCGTAGGCACTGGCTGCTCCGGCCACTTCGACATTGGCCACGAAGTTGTGATTGCCATTATCGGCATTGATCGTTGTGCCGCTTGGAGCCTCATTTGAGGCAGTGGCATAGTCGTAGTAGTTACCGGTCACGCCGTCATTTCCGTGGTAGGCGGCCTTGAACCACTCGTTTACAGTGGGGATGGCATACTTCCATCCCGGGTTGCGGGAGAGTGCGCCCTGCGGGAAACTGGCCATGGTGTAGGATCCGGTTTCAGTGTCTCCATTTCCCTGCCCGTTGTGGAGCCAGTTCACGAAGCGGGCGGCGTCGTGCAGGTCGACGTTTTTCAGCGCCCGGTCGCCGCGATCTCGGTGCAGGTAGTATTTCTGGCCCTCGGGACGGTTGAGATCCCGGGCAATCTCGTAGCCGAAGTCGCTGGTGTCGTTTTGTCCCAGGTGCCAGTTGTTCACGTGCCACAATCCGAGAGTGTTGGCGCCGGTGGGATCGACCGAGTTGAGGAACTCAAGGTATTGGTCGAATGTTACCTCATACTTTCCGATATGGTATTCGTAATCGACATGGCCCTGGCCGGCGCCAAATCCAGAGCCCCGGGCAGGATTGCCGTCATTGCCAACGGTGACGAGCTCGATATTAACGGCTTCGCAAACACCCAGTATTGCAAGCGAGGCGACCACCCGGATAAACAGGTTCAGTTTCATCCTCGCGGTTGAAACAGGCAACAGGGCAAAGGCTTGGCGTGATTTCATGTCGCGATCCTACCAATCCGCGCATCGCGTTGCAAGAACCCCTGAAGCTGTTGCCGGTGCTTGTAGGGAAGGGGACTGAGAGGCATTTGATCAAGATCATTGTGCTGGCGGTTCTCTGGTATATTGCCATTTCGTTGAGCAATTAAGGTTTTTGAACCACGCTTTTTAGGCGAGTGGCAGAAGAGCTTTGCAGGCAGGGAAAAATCTTTACCGGCGTTTACCGGCGTTGGTGCGTGAGGCGATTCGCGCGCGCATTCACGGCGTGACAGGGAGCCATTCCCTGCCCTGATCCCGATTTGCAAAGCGGAGCGGTTTGCCTCCTTTCATCGGGTTTGGGACACGGATCTTGAGTGGGGCGATCTTCCCCACCTCGGTTGACCATGTGCGCGACTTCCCAGGTAGAATTCCTCTCAGTTTCCAGTCGGTCTTTCTAATCTTCCCGTCCACCTCGATCTCAACCAGCCAGTCGTAGTAGAATGGTGCTACTCCACGGTTTTCGACGGTCAGTGATATGCGCCCCTCGTGCCAATCCGCTTTCGAGATGTGAAATTCGTATCCCATCCGTGCCGTCTCCCTCAGGGCCGCCTCTTTGCGATATTTGTCCATGGGGATGCGAACGTCAAAGAGACCGGAGTCCATGAGCCAGGTCGCATGCAGTCGCTCGACGCACTCGATGAATCCCTGGTCACGAGGATTGCGATTGGCCGTGAAGCTGGTCTTCCACAGTTCCGGGCGGATCTCGCCGCCGATCGGATGGTGCTTCCACTTTTCAGTCGCTCCTGCTGCCTTCAGGGATGTCTCAAAAAACCACGAGTCCTTCTTTTTTCCTGTGTCGAGCGTCGCCCAGCAAAATGAATCATCATGGTAGCCGAAGGGACGCCTGTGGTTTTCAGCTAGCCTATACGTTTCAGGGCTGGCGGGGTAGCGAAGAAGAATCCTTGTCTTGGAGAAAGCGTCGGCGTACGAGTCCATGACCTCACGCTGTACCTGCTTTGAAGCCCACAATTCGTTGCGCGGAAAGGTATGCCATTCGCCCCATGAGCCGAGCAATCCCGCAGTAATGAAGGCAATTCGAGGATCCCCGTCATATTTTGTGCCCATTGCATTGATGAAATTTTTCAGGGCCGAACGCAACGCAACGTTCTCGTAGTCCGGCGTGTGGTTAACCCTGCCGTTTGTCTTGTTGCTCCACTTGGTGATTTTGACGCCCGCATCGACCAAAAAATCAGGAACGGCGGGTTCCTCACCGGGGTATTCGCAGTAGATGCGGAAAATCATCTGGTTTCCGCGCTTCCCCACCTCTTGCAGGGTTCTCTCAATCGGCTTCCAATCGAAATTCTGGGGCCCCTTCATAACGTCCTTCAGCGCAAAGTAGCTGAACTCCATGCTGTGGGGGAATTGTGCCTTCCCGGATGCCGACGCGTAAGGTACCAGGCCCCTGAGCGGGTTGTCAGGTGGAGCCGGGGCATACTCAAGTGAGGCTCCGACCACCCATCCGGGTATCGCCAATACAAAGATCAAGCTTGCCAGCGATTTCATGCCAACAGCTTTACCCCGTTGGCTTCGCATTGGCAAGGTGCTCTGCACCGGGAAGGGCTGAAAGATGCCTGACTATCTGATGCTTTGCGTTGATGAAAGAAATGCCGTGTTGCCTGCGTTATATTCATAACGCAAAAAAGACATGAAAATAGCTATCTTCCTATTCTTTACTCTCTTGAGCCAAGCCGTCTCTCGTGCCGATTACTTTACTACGTATCTCTGGTATCGGGCTGAACCGGAACTTTCCCGTATTGTCATTACCGACGAGAATCTTCGTGGGAGGCCAGCCGTGGATGGGTTTACGGACAAAGCCAAAGAGCATGAGAAAGACGGCAAATACCTCACTCGCTGGTATGATCGTCAGCCGCCCGTGAAGAAGGTGACCAGGATTGAGAAGATGGACGGCCATGAGATCAGGACCGAGTTGGTGATCCAGCCACCGCGCGGACTTGGATATGGAGGCGCCGTTCCCATGAGTCACATCAGCGTGTTTTTCGACGGCGATCTTAAAGTGGATTGCCCAATCGGGTATTCGTTTCCGTATTCGATGAACGTTACAAAGGTGATTATTCACGCCCAGGAGCAGATGGCCGAGGTTGTCTACAATAGACCATCGTGGGGGTGGTGGGACGTGCCTTCATCAGGATCGGTGGGATGGTCGGACGATGACAAGCCTCCACGTTCTGTGGTGGTTTTCAATTTTTTTAAACACGGGAAAGAAACCATCGTTCTCGAGAGTGGTAAAAGTTGGCTCTCCAGTCTTGGCCCGGGCCTGGTCAGCCAACCAATTGATACCAAGACCAAAAAAGAAAGGGGACAGGCTCAATGATCCAACGCATCAACCCCTAAGGGCATTGCGGCAGCAGGGGGGAGGCATCGCAATGGTTAGAAGGAGAGCGGAAGCTTTCAGTGGTCCGAACCTGATCCGTTCCCGTAACGGCTACAAAGCATGTCACGCATGACTGTGACAGGTGAGTTGAAGTCCTTTTTCTTTTTGAGCGGCGTTACTCCTCGCTGACGCGCAGGAGCATCTTGCTCTGATTGACGGGGAAACGGCGTTGAATTCTGTCGCCGATACCAAAGATGCCGGCCTCAAGAGTTTCCCAATCCCGAAGGTTGGTCGATGTCTCAATCCTGTATCTCCTGGTGATTCTCGCAAAAAAGGAAAGCCTGAGTTGATCAATTTCTCCGGAAGGAAAACGGGTGGCGTTTACAATTAGATTGCCGGCATCAGTGACATGGAGTGGTAAGCCTTGTCCCGCGATAATAAAATTTCCATCCGTAACAGCGCTCCTGAGCAGTTTGAGGTTATCACCATCAAATACCAGTTCAGCCCAACCAATTCTTCCCCATCTTGTCTGCACCCCTCCGAAAATTCCTCCGCCCGATTCCAATGTGAAACCGAGCAGAAAGGGTTCTCCAATGGTCATGTTTATAGGGGCGCCGGGATTGCAGCAGGTGCCAAAGACTGTCGCCTTAGCAAGATACGCATCATTAATAATGGTTCCCGGCTCGACTTGATACCAGGAATGCCCTGCGCCTAAGGTGCCACCCTCGGCAGTTAAAATATGATCCGGGCTAATATTCCAAATCAAAGCCCCGCTATCTCCGCTGCGATCAGGGTAAGGCCAAACACTCATAGTGCCATAGGTCGCAATACCTGCATCCACCCAATCCGTTCTCACATCTGCTCCTGTTGCGTAGGAGAAATCATTTAATACGTTGGTTCCCGCGGCAATTTCATCACCGTCATTGATCCCGTCGCCATCAGTGTCACTTGTGAGTGGATCGGTCCCGGTATCCGTCTCGCTGACAAAGATTCCGGTATATGTCTCCACGCCATCTGCCAGTCCGTCACCATCACTATCGGGGTTATTGGGGTCGGTCCCGGTATTATTTTCTGAAATAAAAATACCGGTGTTGGTCTCGACCATATCAGGCAAGCCGTCATCATCCTCGTCCTCATCAGCCCTTGTGGGCAGTGCCGTGGTCAATATTACTGCGCCTACAAGCAGTGATTGTGGGATCAGGCGCTTCATAACAACTCGGATTCAGTGTCTATGTTAGCAACCGACCCGCCAAACAGCAAGATTCCCGTGCATCAGGGGGCGCGTGGTCTGCACTAACCAAGTGATTCTTGTCTGATGTGTGGTGGTGGTGCTAGAGTTGCGGCATGAAACGCGTTTTATGTATTTTGGGACTAGCTGCGGTTCTGGGTGGGTGTGGTGGAAGCGACTTTGATGATCCGAAGTCACTCGACAAGATTCTTGGGAAGGCTGTCGATATTGATGAGTTGCAAGAGCGGGAAAACCAGGCTCGTCCTGACACGGAGATATATTATGAAAAAAACAAGCAAGCTCCGTATTCAGGTTGGGTGAAAAGCATGTATTCTAGCGGTCAGGTAAAGGTCTTGGGGCAATTTAAAGAAGGCTTACCGCATGGTGAAATGGCCTCCTGGTATGAGAACGGTCAGAAAAGAGCTACAGAGAACTACAAGGACGGCGAAAAGCATGGTGAATCGATCGAATGGAGCAGGAACGGAAAGAAGGAGCGGCAAGAGAACTACAAGAACGGACAGAAAATTCTTGAAGTCGGATACGAGAACGGACAGAAAAGTTTTGAAGCCGAATGGAAAGACGACGAGCCGCATGGGGACTATGTGTCGTGGCACGAGAACGGTCAGAAGAGTTCAGCAGGAAGCTATAAGGATGGCGAGCTGCATGGGGAGGTTGAAGGGTGGTATGAGAATGGACAGAAAAGTTATCGAGACGAATGGAAAGACGGCTTGCTAATTAATGGTGTAATCTGGAAGCCGAACGGTGAAAAAAGCAGTGAGATAATAGATGGTAATGGGTTGTCTGTGTTGTGGCACGATAACGGTCAGAAATCGGTTGAGGCTCATTACAAGAACGGCAAAATAGAGGGAGTTGCTCGTGGTTGGAACGAGGACGGCAAACTAATTAGCGAGGAGACTTACAAAAACGGCGAGAAAATCTCCGAAAAGGAGTTTTAACAATCCCCCTATCCCAGCCCCACCGAGGGGATAGGTGTAAGAGTATTGCCAGCAGCAGTCGGTGTTACTCCTCGCTCGCTCTCAGGAGCATCAATTATTATACTGAACAGCCCTAGTCGGAACGACTAAAAATCATGCAGTCGATGTCTCCGACGTAACCACTTTCACCATTCTCATCCATGACAACTCTGATCACGTGAGAGCCTTTCGTCAGTTTGAGTTCCTTATGAGTAAGAGTTTTTAATTTTGTCCAGCCACCAGTGTCAGGGATACGGATCGGACCAGTAAGATCCTTCCCTCCAATCTCCAGATGGAATAGGCCCCCCACCTTTTGAGCGGCGACTGGAATTTTAATATCGTAAGTTCCGGACTCTTTGACTTCGACCGTATAATTGATCCATTCACCGGCATTGATCCAACCAACACCATGGCCGTTGGAAGCATCACTGCGTTTTTCAATATCCACCTGAGTGTTCTTTCTATATTTAGCGCCCTGATTCTTGGGGTCGTTATCTTTGTAGGCGGTGCCGGGAGCGCCCTCGTCAAAGTGTTCCATTTCTACTTTTCCTGGAATACTTTGAGGCTTTCCACCGAAGGGCCCTGAAGTCTCTGGTTCCTTTTCCTTGGTAGAAACCTGGTTCTCCACCTCGCCAAAGATCTGCACTGAAACATTAGTCACATCGGTGTATTTTCGGGCAGCGAGATCAGAGGTTGTGTCGGTCGTGACCCGCACGATGATTTGTTGCATGCGACCATTAGTATCGTTACCCGCGATATCATTAATACGAATCCGGTCCAAGGTGTGAGCCCCAGGTTCGAGATTAAGGAGAGTTCGCTGAGGAGCCTTGTTGGTGTAGGGTTGCGTTTGGTAGGTCCACGTTTCAGGGTTCCCATCAAAGGCATTAGCAAAAACATTATCCACGGTACGGACCGGGCCAGGAAGAACGTTGCCGGAAACAATATCAACCAAACTATCAAAGTTCGCATAGGCTTCAATTTCACGAATCGTCCAGTGCTTAAAGTTTCCTTCATTGACCCATTCAAGTTCTATACCCGTCGCGCCCGGGACTGGATCAAAGCTGATTGAGTAGAAACCATCATGATCCGCACTCAAGTGCTCAACGGTATTTCCTTTAACGACGGCCTGTTTTAAGGGTCTGCCCGTGGAGCGTAAGTAGGTCAGGAGGTCTGACATTTCACTAGGGGTTATGGCGGTTTCAAGTCCTTCCGGCATAAGGGACCGACCAGTAGATTCAAGTGAAACAAGATCACTGCGCGAAATACTTGTGCGAGTTCCATCAACACCGGTCAGCGTAATTGCCGAGCTGGTCTCCTCGGCCACGGAGCCGGCTAAGGTCAAACCTTCCTTAGTCTTGGCAACAAACATCATCCACTTCGCCTCAACGGCTCGGTTCGGATCAAGGATAGCTGTCAAGTAAGTGGCCGGCGCACGGTTATTAAGCCCCGCGAGGTTCGGACCGACAACCTTACCAACCCCATCGAGCCTATGACACGAAGCGCAAACTTTACCAAAGACGGCGCGCCCTTTGTCCCTGTTACCTTCATTGGACAATGAAACTTCATACTCCTTCATGACGGCAGCACGGTCCGGTCTCGTCGCACCACCAAAGAGTTCTCCTGCCTTCTTGCGAATCGATTCACTTTCGTGGTTTAGAAGGAATTGCCTGCGGCTCACGTCAATCGAAGTGGCTAGCTCCTTATTTTTGGCAACTGAATCCATGAAGAGAACCGTGAGCTTCGGTCGAGCCAAAAGAGAATCAATGATCGCGCTTCGTAAGGCCGGCCCGTGCTCTGACCAGCCTGCCAAAACTTGTGGCGCGGCCCCGGTATCTTCATGACGCAGAACTGATTTGGCAATGGCGACCTGCAGTTCGACTGGAGTCGTTAACTTTAAAAGGCTCAAGAGAGGCTTTATGTCCTCCTCGGCTTTAGGAGCGGCCTGCTCAATGAGTTGAATGGCTGCGAGTCGGCTCTCGAGGTCTTGGCTTTCATTAGTCACGATGCTGCGTGCCCCTTCGAGCATAGGTGCTACCTTGGCGCGAATCCCTTCATCCTGACCGACTGCTTCCAGAAGACGCGTCGCCGCTATAAGCTTCCAGGGCTCGTAGGACTTACCTTCCGCCGGCTTGGTAGCAATTCTGGCAATGACCAGCGGCACAAACTTTTTTGCATCATTGCCAAGCATCCCCATGAGCTCATTACTAAGAGCCACCGTCGCAGGGGTGCGCTTCATGGCCAGTACCGAAATTAAAACCTCATCAGGAAATGACCCAGCCGAGGTCAATGCCGCAGCCCTCATGTAAGGACGGTCAGTATTCTTAACAAGAAACTTGCCTAAGGCCTGACCAGCACGCGGATCATCCCAATAGCCAAGAGTATAGGCAGCACGTCTCTGAACGTGCGCGTCCTCATCATCAAGTAAAGCCACAGCTAACTGCCCCAACTTTGAGTCTTGGTTCAATAGATAACCACCAACGCGCAGCGCATTACGACGGACCCCTGGATGCTTATCATTTAAACCCGAGCGCATCGCTTCAACGGAAAGCCCCTCAATATCTGTCAAGGCGCTGAGGGCCTGGGCGCGGGCTGCGGGATGCTGACTCTTTAAAACTTTATGAAGATTCGCAACGGCCTTCTTTTGCTCACTTTCATTAAGCCAGGTTAACATCATGTGAGCCGTATCACGTTGCCAACCATTGGGCGAATCCATAAACCATGCGAGTTCCTCCGGCCCCTTCCCCGCCAGGATTGCTGAATCGTGCAACTTTACTTCTTCAGGAAAAATCTTATAGATGCGGCCCTTGTCATGACCCGCGCGCAATCGGCCATCGGCAATCATCTCTTTTTCCAGCGTATCATCAATCCATTCAGGGTGCTCAATGACCAAACGATAAAGGTCCGCCACATACATGGCACCGTCGGGGCCAGTGCGAATCGAAGCAGGACGAAACCAAGAATCTGAACTTCGTAAAAACTCACTCCTCGCCTCATCACTCGCGCGCCCCGTATTCATGAGAACGCCGTTCCAAGAAATCACTTCTCGGTGAATGCAGTTGTGGACCGGGCAGGAATAGTAAACCGATGGTTCAATGATCCCATCGAAGAGGGAGTCTCGGTAAAATGTATAACCGCATCCAGAAGTCAGTTTCCCGGGAGATCCAGCCGGAGGCGCCTTGTAACCTGAGTAGTGACTTAAAACCCGACTGATCGGATAAAGGTCAATGACTCCATTAATACCATGTCTATTGGAAGGCTGAGATACTTTTGGGTTACGCCTGATATCGTGATCTTCCAAAGCAATCTGCCATCCAGAAGAATTATTACCCGCGACCCAATTACCCCAGTCGTCGCGGTTACGTCCGTGCTGAGTTACCCCGGTGGCGGGCTCAAGCTCTCCAGTGTCTGGTTTGATTCTGAGATCAAAACCACCGAGATTAAGTTTCTTACCTGAGCGAGTCGATCGGATTGTTCCCGCGCTATCGCCATTGGCAACATAGATCCAACCGTCCAGTCCCCACACAAGTCCATTGCCACGGTGCTGTTCATTGCCTCTGCCAAAACCCTCATAAAGAATTTCTTTTTTATCAGCCTTACCATCACCAGTAGTGTCCTTTAAAAACCAAACGCTCGGAGGTGCCACAACCAGAACTCCATCCCTCCACGGTAGAACCGAACTGGCAGTCTCAAGTCCATCAGCCAAAAGCGTTCGCTTATCATACTGCCCGTCCCCATCCGTATCGGTGATGGCTGCGACCCGTGACCCAGGCTTATCCTTGTTATCGATACCGATCGGGTAGTCCGCCATTTCAACGACCCACATGGTGCCGTCGGGACCCCATGCCACATCGACAGGATCCATAACGAGCGGTTCGGCCGCGACTAGCTCGACCCGGAAACCAGGCCGCGGTTGCATGGCTTTAAGTGAAGCTTTGGCAGTCCTTGGATAATTAACCTGATCTCCCATCAAGTCACCGAAGCTGCGCTGATCAATGTGATGAGACATAACGGCGCCCGTGTCCTCGTTCTGCCAATAAAGGTGCCCCCGCTTAATCCACGCGCCATTATTGGTTCCATCCGCCCGCACGATCGGCGGTAAGGTATCACGTCCGCGCGGGTGATCTTTACCGACACCACTGTTCCCGCGTATTCCATAGAGACCAGGCCTCGACCATCCCTTCTCCATCGATTCAAAGATCCAAGTTCCAAACCACTCACCATTAGAGAAGATCACATCCTGATTTCCATCATCATCAATGTCAGCAAAACGCATCCCCGCATCTCCACGGTCTTCCCTTTCAATCTCAGTTTTCTTAGGAAGGTTAAAAGGTAATAATTTCCAAGCGCCCTCAATGCGCTGCTTAACCGAATCATTAGAAATTAATTCACAGTTGCCATCGTTATCAAGATCAAGGAGCCTGAACCCACTCTGACCCGCGGCGAGTGTCTTATCCTCGATCCAGGCTTTACCACTAAAACGCCATCCAGTCTTTGGTGTTAGCGCGACTGGATTTTCCGATCCTTCAAGGATTCCGAAGCGCAAATCATGATGAAGCGCCGCCGGGAAAGGAATGTTTAGCCACTTCCCTTTTTTAGGTTGCCAAATCCTTGTGATCTTCGCCTTCTTATTGGCAATCAAAACATCCATGAACCCGTCCCCATTAATATCAAAAACACGAACCCCATTATCCCCTCCATCGGCGCGGCGAAGCGCATGGCCGGAAAGCATATTTTCTACGATCCTCTCATCCATCTCACGCATGTTTAGAAACTTCACTTTCTTTCCATGAGTCTTATCAGAGTGATCGACAATGTCTGCCATCTGTTGACTGCTCATCCAACCGCCCGCGTGAAAGCACAAGGAGACGGCTCCCTTCTTGGCGACCGTCGCATCGACTGCTGCCTTGAAATCCGTGATCGTCACCGGGTTCTGATTGCCGTGCAGCGTCTGACCGGTATAATCGTTTGGATAAACAAAAGGCAGCTCCCAAATCAGATTACCAACAACAAAAGGGTACGGATAATTCTCCACGTAATTAACAAAGCCATTCATCAAATACTTTGAAAAGCGTCTGGCCCCGGCCGGGTCATCCTCAAAAATGGATTTGGGAATCTCAGGATCTTCCGGTGTGAAGACAATGCCCACGCTCGAACTTGATGTCATAAAATTACCAAGGTCACTGACCCCATTAAGAATTTCAGCGTAAGCGCGTGGACTCGGTGTATTTTGTCCATCCATGCACGGAAAGCGAAATCCGACAGAACGGTTATTTGGTATCAAAGTGAGTAAGTCGACGCAACCATGGTAGTTGGCTCGGGCCCCTCTAAAATCATACCGCTGTAGCAATGGGCACGGGTGAGTCAGGGTGTGAGTTTCCAGGGAGACTCCCTGCTTAAAGAACCATTGCATATTAGGATGATCCGGCTCCGGACGATTACAAGTAATACTGACAGGACCACGACCATCGATAAGTTTGAGTCTTTCAATGATTGGAGTCAGATAATTACGGAAGTGCTGACCGTCACCTGACAGATCATCAATCGCGAGGACAGCCACGGCTTCGACACCCTCTTCTCCGATCCACTGTGGAGTAATGAGCTTGGCTGATTGTCTATTAAATTGCCAAGGATTATTAGGCTCATCGAGATGAGACAACCTGTTCCCCTCAGTGCCCTGAGCAGATAAACAAGAGAACAACAAAAAGATAGCAAACTTTGCTATGGGAAAGCCTTTTCCATGCTTCATCAAAGAATTATACCAACCCGCGCATCACGTTGCAAGACAGGGAAGGCTATTTACAAGCGGCTGCCTGAAAAAAAAAGATGTCCTATCCGCATTTAGGATGTATTACCACATAGGCGCGGAATAGTAAAAGCACTGCTCTCCGCCTAATTTTATTAAGCAGTATCAAAATTACAATGGAACAGGGAACGATTAAAAAAATTATCTCCGACAAGGGCTTTGGCTTTATTGCCGGTGAGAGCAAAGATCTTTTTTTCCACCGGTCAGCAGTGGAAGGTGCAAACTTTGAAGAGTTGCACGAAGGCCAAACCGTAGAATTTACTCGGGGTGAAGGTCCTAAGGGACCGTGCGCTGAAAGCGTCAAGCCGGCTTAACTTCCGGCGTTCGGGCTTTAGCGGGGTAGCAGTGCCACCTGAGCATTGCCAGCAGCCGGTGGTTTTGCTAGGGTTGCGGGATGAAACGGTTGTTGTGTGTCCTGGGCCTAGCTGCGGTGCTGGGTGGGTGTGGTGGACCTACGTTGATTGAGAAGGCTGAGCGGGGAGATGCAGATGCGCAATATGAGTTGGGCCTTACCCTGGATTTTGACCAGGCAGCTAAATGGTATCGCAAGGCAGCGGATCAGGGACACGCAGATGCGCAATATGAGTTGGGATTCATGTATGCCTTTGGCTATGGCGTTACCAAGGATTATGAGGAGGCCTTGAAATGGTATCGCAAAGCGGCAGAGCAGGGATACGCACTTGGTCAATATAGTTTGGGGCGCATGTATGCCAATGGCGATGGCGTTATCAAGGATAATGCGGAGGCCTTTAAATGGTATCGCAAGGCAGCGGAACAGGGACACCCAGAGGCTAAAGAGGATCTCGAGGCTCTCAAGAAACTAGGGATTGAATAACCCCTATCCCAGCCCCGCCGAGGGGATACGTCTAAGAGCATTGCCAGCAGCCGGGGGTTTTGCTAGGGTGGCGGGATGAAACGGTTGTTGTGTGCCTTGCTACTTGTTTTAACCGTCAGTTTTCTCAACGCCCAGGAGGAGGCTGGCACCGCTGAGAAAGAGTGGGAGGCGATGATCAAGGAGTGTGAGGAATTAACTGCAAAGAAAAGGCATCATGAGGCTATTGAGGTCGGGAAAAAGTCAGCCAAGATTGCAGCTGATAAATACGGGAAAGAGAACTGGAGAGTGGGTAAATCTATATTGGTTATGTCATTGGCATATAAGAGACTGGGAACCGTAGATCCGGCAAAGAAAGAGATCGCGGCAAGTGGTTTTGAGAGAGCGCTCGCCATTCTCGGAAAGGCTGCGGAGCAGGGTAATGCACAGGCGCAATTTGAGTTGGGGGAAATGTATGGTGCTGGCAAGGGAATTGCTGTGGATATGGCGCTGACAAGGGCGTTGCCGTGGATAAAGCGGAGGCCGTTAAATGCTGACAAGGGCGTTGCCGTGGATAAAGCGGAGGCCGTTAAATGGTGGCGCAGGGCAGCGGAGCAGGGGCATGCAATGTCGCAATTCTTTTTTGGAGCCATGTATGGCAAGGGCGAGGGCGTTACTCAGGATTGGGCGTTGGCGGTTAAATGGTATCGCAAGGCAGCGGATCAGGGATTAGCAGATGCGCAATTCGGTTTGGGAGTCGAGTATTCCAAGGGCGAGGGCGTTGATAGGGATGATGTGGAGGCCGTTAAATGGTATCGCAAGGCAGCGGATCAGGGATTAGCAGATGCGCAATTACTTTTGGGATTCATGTATGCCCATGGCAGGGGCGTTGCTGAGGATGATGAGGAGGGCGTTAAATGGTATCGCAAGGCAGCTGAACAGGGGCATGCAAATGCTAAAGAGGCTCTTAAAGCCCTTGGAGTCGAATAACCCCTATCCCAGCCCCACCGAGGGGATAGGTGTAAGAGCATTGCCAGCAGCCGGGGGTTTTGATAGGGTTGCGGGATGAAACGGTTGTTGTGTATTTTGGGCCTAGCTGCGGTGCTGGGTGGGTGTAGTGACGGAAATAGGGAGCGAGCCGAGCAGGTGCATCTACCCAATTTGGATGATTCTGCGTTACTCGACAGGACTCTGGATGAGGCTGTTGATGAGGCCGAGTTGCAATCGCGAGGTCCTGTAGGCGCAAAATTGTTTTATGCCCCAAACAAGCAAACGCCGTATTCAGGATGGGGGAAAATAATGTATTCCAACGGTCAAGTTAAGTCCTTGACTCCATACAAGGACGGCAAGTTTGATGGGTTAGGCGTGAGCTGGTACGAGAGCGGACAGAAAAGAGAGGAATATGAATTGAAAGACGGCGAACTGGAGGGGGTGTCTGTGTTGTGGTACGAGAACGGTCAGAAAAATTGGCAGTACACTTACAAGGACGGCAAAAGGGAGGGTGTAGGGGTGGCTTGGTTCAAGAACGGTCAGAAATATGAGGAATCGAACTACAAGAACGGCAAGGAGGATGGGGTATTTCGGCGTTGGCACGAGGATGGAAAACTGACCCGCGAAGTGACTTACAAAAACGGCGAGGTGATCTCCGATAAGGAGTTTTAACAATCTCCCTATCCCAGCCCCACCGAGGGGATAACCCCTAACAGCATTGCCAGTAGCCGGGGGTTTTGCTAGGGTGGCGGCATGAAACGGTTTTTGTGTGTCTTGGGCCTTGCTGCGTTGATGGGTGGGTGTGGTAAGCCTGACTTTGATGATCCAAAGTTACTCGACAAGATTATAGCACAAGCAGTTGATATTAATGACTTGCAAACCCGGGATGGACCAGATCAAGATTGGGAGTTGTTTTACGAAAAAAACAAGCAAACGCCGTATTCAGGCTGGGTGAAACAGATGCATTCTGATGGTCGGGTTTGGGGTTTGGCGCAAGTCAAAGACGGTTTAAAGCATGGTGTGCATGTGACGTGGTACGAGAACGGACAGAAAGCCCAGGAACTCAAATTTAAGGACGCCAACATGCATGGATCCATGACGGAGTGGTATGAAAACGGTCAGAAAAAGGTGATATGGAACTACAAGGACGGCAAAAGGCACGGATCCTCGACGCAGTGGTATGAAAACGGACAGAAATTGGCGGAAGTGAACTACAAGGACGATTCAGTCGACGGGTTTAACGTGACTTTCCACGAGAACGGTCAGAAAAAGGCAGAGTTTACTTACAAGGACGGCAAAGAGGAGGGTCTGGCGCGGAAATGGAACGAGGATGGAAAACTGACCCGCGAAGCGACTTACAAAAACGGCGAGCTGATCTCTGATAAGAGTCTTTAACAATCCCCCTATCCCAGCCCCACCGAGGGGATAGGTCTAAGAGCATTGCCAGTAGCCGGGGGTTTTGCTAGGGTTGCGGGATGAAACGGTTTTTGTGTGTCATGGGCCTAGCTGCGGTGCTGGGCGGGTGTGGTGAGCCTACGTTGCAAGAGAGGGCGGAGCAGGGAGATGCGCAAGCACAATACGAGTTGGGCCTTACCCTGGATTATGACCAGGCAGCTAAATGGTTTCGCAAGGCAGCGGAGCAGGGACACGCAGATGCGCAATTCTTTGTGGGAATAAGGCATAGATCGGATTACCGGGCTGGCCGCGGCAAGGGAGGCTATGCCCTTGCGCAGACAATCAGATGGTTTCGTAAAGCCGCGGAGCAGGGGCATAAAGATGCTATAGAGGCTCTCGAGGATCTAGGGTATGAATGGGAGATCGAATAAACCCCTATCCCAGCCCCACCGAGGGCAGCCAATCCTCCAGGTTATGCGTGGGTCCTTCTGAGGGCGAAAACGTCTATTAGGTTCCGTCGAAGTAGCTGTCTAGCTATGACGGTCCTAAAGGGGATACAACAATAGCAATGAGGGGGTATGGGGGCGTGTTTCCCGTTGTAAACCCTCCTCAAGCGGCTGCCGGCGTTCGGGCTTTAGGGAGAATAAAGACCTGCAGGATTAAAGAATTTAAATGGCTTTGAGCTTACCATTGTATTCGATAATAAGTATAGACAGGTTCTTTTTTTTGTCCGTTGCAATTTTGACATAGACTTGAACGGTTTAGCTTTCCTGGTTGGATAGGTTCTTGACTTAATACGCGCCCTCTTCCACGGCAAGATGTACAGGTTCGGGTGCTTGTCTTTATTTGCGTTACATAGCGTTCCCCATCTTTTAATTTTTTAATAAACTGTGCTTTCGTCATGCGTTTGATTGGTGGGGGAGGAGTAACCAATTTAACGATTGGAATGGTACGGGTAGCTCCCAGAACTGTTATATACTTGTATATCTCATTAGTTTTTTTTAAGCGCAAAGCCCACAGTTCTCCATCAGTAATCTTGTCAAAACTTTCCCTTTTAAGGTCGATTGTTTCTCCTGAATTATTAATGGCTACTACACTTTCGATATTTGGATCATCAAGTTTGAGAATCAGTAAGAAATCCTTATCAAAGTCATTCGCTCTGTATTTTCCTTTGCCTAAATTTTGTAGAAGTTTGACTTTCCACCACGGTCCCAACTGGTTATTTCTGACCTCCTGTTTTCTTTTTTCATCCGCGTCAGCTATGGTTGTGTATATACGGTCAAATTTTTCTGATGAGGGATCGACGTCTCCTACTGAATAATTAATGATTTTCCGTTCAAGGATTTCACCTTTTTGGCCTTTAGAAAAGGCAAGCACGGCGACGCTAAAAGCAATTGCTGTAACAGTTGGTAATGCCTGCATGCATTCACCCTAGCAACCCGCGCATCGCATTACAAGACAGGGCAGGGGAGGGAAACACGGGTGTTTTATTATGCACTATTTATGCACAGTAAAAATCCCACATCGCGCCTAAATCCATAACTCGTTGTTAGTTATGGAGCCGAAGGTCGGAATTGAACCGACGACCTATTCATTACGAGTGTGTAAACCGTAAAGGATTGCGGTCAATATTCCTTGTAGAATAAGGATATACTGTCAAAGTGTATGAAACAGGGACAGTATTTAAGTGGCACAAAGTGGCACAGGACACTTTTCCGATTAAAGAGAAAGAATCATGAGAAAAGGCTCAACATCAATCAAGTGGGACGATAGCCGAGAGCGTTGGAAACTGACAGTCAGCAAAATGGCATCACCCACAGGGGAGAGGATCCGCACCTTTCATTCAACCAAACAGGCTGCGCAAAACGAGAAACGTCGCATTGAGGATGAGCAGCGTAAACATGGTATTAGCGGCACGTTATTGGCTCCAGATCTGGCAGCAGAAGCAGCTCAAGCAGCCGAACTGTTAAAGCCGTATGGGGTTAGCTTGTTAGCTGCCGCCAAGCGCATCGTTGCAGAGGAGAAACAAAAGGCAAAAAGCTGCACGTTTGCTGAACTATTTGATGCCTACCAATGCCGGGAGGGTAAACAGGAACGGCGCGAGGCAACAGTGAGCAATTGGCGCAATACATTCAATCAGTATGAGCCTCTTTTCGGGAACAAGCGGATTAGCGAGATTAAGCCAGCAGCAATCCGCAAGCATATGCGCAACTTTACGTTGTCAGCATCTGGCAACCATTACAGGCATTTGCGCAGCTGGTTCAATTATGGGGTGAAGCAGAAATGGATGAGCGAGAATCCCATGAGTAGCATTGATGCTCCTGAGTATCAGCAATCCGAAACGCGGACGCTCACCAACAAGCAGTGCCGTGACCTGCTCAATGCTGCGGCAAAGGATTGGCTGGAAATGTTGCCATATGCTGCTTTGGGACTCTTTGCTGGCATCAGACCGACAGAAATCCGGCGGATGCAATGGGATGACATAAACATGGCGGACCGGATCATCACGATCACCTCAGACACATCAAAGACCCGGCGCAGGCAGCCTGTTAAGATCAATGACACGCTCTATGAATGGCTAAATCTTTGCGCCAAGGACTCCGGTGCGATTGATGACATGCCTGCCAAGACATGGCAGCGTAAATGGTATGCTTGCCGTGAATCAGTGGGGCTTTACAAGTCGGAGGCAGGCAAGGCCGGCAACAAGGAGTTGTGGCCGCATGATGCCATGCGTCACACATTCGCCAGCAATCACCTTGCCGCTTTTAGGAACATTGCAGAGTTGCAGATTGAAATGCGTCACACAGGCAACGCCCAGGTGCTGCATGATCACTATCTCAACGTGATCACAAAGAAAGACGCTCTGGCATTTTGGAAAATAGTTCCAAGTGGAGCAAAGACACCAAAGATGATTGAGCGCGTGTCCTAGTTTTACTCGACAGGATCGCGGCGGTGTTCGTATAAATTTTAAGAAACCATGCGCAGTTCAACATATTGCGTAAGGGAATCAGGTCATGACTGACGAACAATGGGCACAGTATGTGGCAAAGGAGGGGTGTCCTGACACACCTGAGTGCCGTCATGCGTGGGACACGGTGAATGAGGCTCATGAGGGGTATTCCCGGCCAGTTCATGAAAATTATGGGATGACTCAGGAGCAGATGTTTGCAAGCATGGTGCAATGGTTTCCGGGAGGTGAGCATTGGATGCCTTTCGTCATGGACCCTAATGCGTCCAAGGAGGAGAAAGAGTATTTAAAGAAACACCCTCAACACCCGCAGGACCGGGGTGAATGTCTGGAGCATTACTACATGCAGGAGTTTTATAAAGCATGTGGCGAGGCTTTAATTGATGGCAATCACCAGTTTTTTAAACGGATGGAGAAAGCCGTAAAGCTGGAGGCAGCTGGAGGCATCGAAAATAAGTTTTGGGAAAAATTTGAGGATGATCCAATTAGTCGTTGTTATTGGGCGCTGGTTGATTTTGTTGAAAAAAATCACAAACTGCCAACCATCGGTGAGCTGAGAGAGTTGGCAGGTTTAAGTGGTTCGGATAGCGGTTGGCGCAGGGTTAATAAGGCTCTGAGACTGCAAGGGAAACTGCCAAGGTCGAACGAGGGCTAACTTGTCGTTTGCTAGGTCCTAGCGAAAGACAACAAACTTTGCTTTAAACAACTTTCCTCGTCGCGATTGTGTCAATCATGATGAGAATAAGAGAAAATCATAACAGATATGTCAGTCGGGCAGAGGTGCGTGAAACGTATGGTAAAATTGCGACACGTTCTCGCGAGGCAGGTTTACCGGCAGACGTTAATGAGGCAGCCGCTTGGCTGAATAAATCACCGCGCACGATCCGGCAGTGGATCAGTGAGGGCAGGTTAAATGCCACAAATTGTGCTGTGGGATGGCGCATTAAGTGGAGTGACCTGGAACGCTTACAGGAACTGAGTTGAACAAAAAAGGCCGGCTGCCCAAGCAATAGAACAACCGGCCAAATGTTATGAATCTAAAGGGATCATCGCCCAGTAGGGGCAAGGGATCAAAGGACTTTGAGTTGTTTGTTGGCAGAGGAATAGCCGACGGCGGTCTTAAACCGAACGAGATGAGTGTGCTTGTTCATATTGCCAGTTGGTCAGGGGGAGATAGGTATTGCAATTCGACACGTGCTCAGATTTCTGACGCTTGCCGAATTAGCCACAACAGCGTTGCTCCAATTATTAATAAGCTGGAGAGCATTGGGTTCATATCAGTAAAGCGGAGAGTGGGTCGAGATGGCCGCAATAGATACAAATACAACCCGACGGTAGTACCTCTAGAGGTACAACCGACAGAAACGGTAGTACCTCTAGAGACAAACGGTAGTCCCTCCACAGACAATGGTAGTACCTCTACAGACAGTCGGCAGTCCCTCAACGGGTACATACCATTACCAAAAGCATTACCAAAACCCATTACCAAACCAACCATAGATGGGTTGGTTGATAAGTTTGGTGTTGGTGGAGGGAAAGAACAGACTGAGGAGGAGCAAGTGGTACAACTGATCATAGCTCAGGGAGTTTCAGGAAAGGTTGCCACACGATTGGCGCGTGAACCGGGATGCACGCCGTCATTGGTTCGCAGAGCTATTGATGACGTCCCCAGAAATGCAGGTAATCCTCCAGGCATGTTGGTCACTAAAATCAGAACAGGACTCGATGCCCAAAAAGCTAAAAAGCAGGAGGCAATGAGTAGACCCAAGCGACAGCAAACCCAGAAAAATGAAAGCAAACCGCTAACGGAGGAGCAGAGGGCAGATATTTTGGCTCAGATCAAAGAGTTTAAGGAAAAGATTTCGTCTCCCGGGACTTAGTTTTCCTAGGTTCTTTCCGGCGCAAAAGACCAGAACAGGGTCCGCGCGTTACTTTTCTTAAAATTCTGAAACCTTTTAGTGCCACTGATGAGAAAAACCCAAGGACTGGCCCACATTCACGAGAAACTCGTCAGAGTTACCGCCATGATCCATAACTACACCGAGATTGCCAACAGCTCTCAGGTGAACGAGGAGCAAGAGCAGGCCTGCCGGGACTTGGTGGAGCAACTGGCAAGGCTTGCTGCCTGTTATGATGCGTGTGGGGCAGAATACCAGGAGAACGGCAAGTCAGAGGAGTTTATGCGTCTGTTTAAGCAGGCAGAAACGCAACACAGTGAGGTTGTAGACGCTCAACTGGATGTGTTTGGGGCAGTGACAAAGTAGCATTGCCATCAGCCGGGGGTGTTGCTAGGGTGCTGCATGAAATTCCTCAATGCATTTGCCCTGTTGTTTGTTTTAACAGCACTGCCTGTTTCGGCTCAAATTGGACCTGATGGAACCGGAGTCGTAAATGGTTACCAGATTGGACCTCATGCTAACCTCCAGGATGCCAACCTCAGCGGTGCCGACCTCAGCGGTGCCGACCTCAGCGGTGCCATCCTCGACCGTGCCGACCTCCGCGATGCCGACCTCCGCAATGCCAACCTCAGCGATGCCACCCTCAGCGATGCCGACCTCCGCTTTGCCGCCCTCGAACGTGCCAACCTCAGGGAGGCCGACCTCAGCGGTGCTAACCTCAGCCGTGCCTACATCAGGGGGGCCATCCTCCTCGGTGCCAACCTCAGCAGTGCCGACCTCACCAATGCCAACCTCCGCGATGCCATCCTCCTCGGTGCCATCCTCCGCGATGCCATCCTCCGCGATGCCAACCTCCAGGATGCCACCCTCAGCGATGCCGACCTCAGCGGTGCCTACCTCGAACGTGCCAACCTCAGGGAGGCCGACCTCAGCGGTGCTAACCTCAGCGGTGCCGACCTCACCAATGCCAACCTCAGGGAGGCCGACCTCAGCGGCACTATTTGGAACACCCCTGACCCACGAATTGCTGAGCTGGAAACTCAATTGGCAGCTGCGAATGCTGCACGTAACACAGCAATCACAGAACGTGACACAGCAATCACAGAACGTGACACAGCAATCACAGAACGTGATCAACGGCCCACCGTGGACCAGTTACAGGATGCGCGTGTGGGATCAATCGTTGTCGAGAAAGACTGGCAAAGTGGAGAGGTGTCTTTGAGTTTGGGATTGGAGAAAACGGAGGATGGAGTCACATGGACTGCCTACGAGGGAGGAACGTGGACCGAGACAGCCGGGGGTAAGTTCACGTTGAGCTTTCCGCTTACAGAGACAAAGAACTGGGTGCGCCTTGCATTAAAGGAGTAACAATCCCCCTATCCCAGCCCCACCAAGGGGATAGATGTAAGAACATTGCCAGCAACCGGGGGTTTTGCTAGGGTTGGTGATAGCAATGATCGAGTGCTTGTATTTACTGGCTGATGGGTGGCCAATGGTTGAACCTGACCCTTATGATGATGGGTATACAAGTCCAGATGATTTTATACCCATCATCCTTGTCACAATTGCGCTTATATATTTATTTTATGGGATTCTTACGGTGCTATCCAAAATCCTTTCGTCTAAGGATGCCGCGCCTCGACAGATCACTCAATATAATGATGAACCTGATGGCAATCTGCTCAGCGAGAAACAATGCCAAAACGATGAGCTAATCTCAGAAAAGGATCAAAGCACTGGAGATTTGAGCGATGAACCTGATACATGGGTTGACTTGGATGATCCTGAGGCATTCGACAGGATCCTGGCGGAGGCTACCAATGCAGACGAATTGCAAGAACGGAATGTCGAGGGCGAAAGATTGTTTTTTGCTCCAAGCCAGCAAACGCCGTACTCAGGCTGGGCGAAAGCAATGTGGTCCAACGATCAAGTTAAGTTTCTGAAGTCATTTAGAGGCGGAAAACATCATGGTCAGGGTGTGCTTTGGCACAAGAACGGACAGAAAATCTCAGAATATAGCTTTAAAGGGGGTAAAAGGGATGGGTTGTTTCGCACGTGGATGTCTGATGGCAATCTGCTCAGCGAGAAACAATACCAAAACGATGAGCTAATCTCCGAAAAGGACTTTTAATCACCCTATCCCAGCCTCCACCGAGGGGATACGTCTAACAGCATTGCCAGCAGCTGGGGGTTTTGCTAGGGTTGCGCGATGAAACGGTTGTTGTGTGTTCTAAGCCTAGCTGCGGTGCTGGGTGGGTGTAGCAAGCCTACGTTGCTTGAGAGGGCCGAGCGGGGAGATGCAGAGGCACAGTTTGCGTTAGGAACTTTATACAGTTCAGGCGAAGGCGTAGCTCTAGATTATTATGAGGCTGTTAGATGGTCGCGTAAGGCAGCTGAGCAGGGACACGCAGAAGCGCAAAATATGCTGGGAGTCGCCTATTCCACTGGCAGGGGTTTTTCTGGTAAACGCAATGATGCACTCGCCGCAAAATGGTATCGCAAATCAGCTGAGCAGGGGTTTGTAAATGGGCAATTTCATTTGGGATTTAGTTATTTAGTGGGCAAGGGTGTTGCCAAGGATTATGAGGAGGCAGCAAAATGGTATCGCAAGGCAGCGGAGCAGGGATTAGCAGAGGCGCAACACATGATGGGATTTTTGGTGGAAGACGGCAGTCTCCTCCCTCAAGATAAAGGGGAGGCCGTTAAATGGTATCGCAAAGCGGCGGATCAGGGAGACGCAGGTGCTAAAAAGGCTCTCAAGAAACTCCTACTCCAAGCCGAATAACCCCTATCCCAGCCCCACCTGAGCTATCCGGGGCAGGGCCTTTTTGTGCCGTCTTGCCGTCGGGCGTTGAGTGCTGTAAATATTGAGCATGAAAACGCTCAATGCCTTTGCCCTGTTGTTTGTTTTAACCGTGCTGCCTGTTTCGGCTGAACTGGTCACCGATCCTGAAACGGGTCTCAGGACTGGGACGATCACTGTGAATGACAGGATGTATGAGATTGGACCCGGTGCTCGCTTGCAGAGTGCCAACCTCACAGGTGCCGACCTCAGCCGTGCCGACCTCACAGGTGCTAACCTCGACCGCGCCAACCTCACCGATGCCAACCTCACCGATGCCAACCTCACAGGTGCCAAGCTCAGATCTACCAACCTCAAACGTGCTGACCTTACAGATGCCGTTTTAACCAGAGTGCGTTCAGGGGCCATCCAGAATGGACCATCTGCTCTACCAACTGGTTGGTTTTTGAGGAGTCAATGTCTCGTCGGGCCAGAGGCCGACCTCAGCTACAAACTTATCGGTTCCATCGATCTAGGTGGGTTAGATCTGAGTGGCATTAACCTCCAAAATTCCAGCGCTGAAGGATCGATCCTGACGAATGCCAACCTCAGCGATGCCAACCTCAGCGGCGCCGACCTCCGCGGTGCCGACCTCAGCAAGGCCGACCTCAGCGAGGCCAACCTCAGCGATGCCGACCTGCGCGGTGCCAACCTCAGCGGTGTCGATCTCAGCGGCTTAGACCTCAGCGATGCCAATATCGTGGGTGCCAATCTTGCAGAGGCTATTCTCCTGGGTGTCGATTTTACTGGTGCTGACCTCACAGGATTGGATCTTTCGGATTTTGACATCACAGGTGTCACGCTCCTAGGAGCTAGTCTCAATAATGTCGATTTTGCTGGTGCTGACCTCTCAGGTTTCGACCTCAAAGGTAATTACCTCAACGGCGCCAACCTTACAGGTGCCGATCTAACAGGCGCCGTCCTCACAGACGCCACTCTTGAATCCACTAACCTTACAGGTGCCGATCTTACCGGGACTGATCTCACAGGTGCCAATCTCGATAATACTGACTTTACAGGCGCTAACCTCACCGACACAAACTTTGGTGGTGCGCTTGCTAGTGTTATCGGATTAAACGGGCTGAAAATATTAAACCTCCAAACTGAACTTGCCGAAAAGGATGCCAAGATCACCTCGCTTGAGGACAGGATGACAGCACTGGAGGCTCAGGTTGCCCTGCTTGCCAATGCCGGTGCCATCCAGCAGTTGCAGGAGCAGATCGCTGAACTCTCCCAGCGCCCAACACTTGAGGAGGTGCGTGATGCCCGTGCAGGATCAGTGGTGCTGACTGCCGACAGGGAAAACAACGAGGTGACACTCAACCTCAGGGTGGAGGAGACAGATGACCTCAAGCAAGGCACCTGGACAACGGCTGAGGGTGGTGACCTAAAGCTGACCCTTGCCCTTGCCGGGGATAAAAGGTTCATGCGCGTTGCCTTGAGTGAATAGAACCCCTCCCGCCGGGTGATTGGGGGTGGGGGAGTATCCTTAGATTGGGCAGCTAGTGGGG
>CACIUL010000004.1 GCA_902589825.1 uncultured Verrucomicrobiota bacterium | reverse complement strand
TGGCGCTCTTGAAATCATCATTTACAGGCGGAGAAGCACGGTTAAAGGCAAGGATCGTCGTGACTCCCCCGGCCAAGAGCAAATGTGCCAGGACGGAGCCACAGAGGGCGAATCTGATCTGTTGTCGGTCTTTCATTGTGGCCGTTGCCTTTGGTCAACACACGGCACCCGTTTCTTGGGGAAGGGGGAGGGGGAGGGATACTTTGAACTGCTTTCTCCAGTTTTTCAATGATTGCCAGTTCATACTTATCAAGTGGTTTACTTGATAAAATAGCTGAGGTGTTCAAGTTCGAGTGCCAGGTCGACCGAGTTGACAACCACGTGATCGGGAACTTTCAGGTGTATCGGCGAAAAATTGAGGATTGCCTGCACTCCCGAGCTGACAAGTTCATTGGCTACCGACTGGGCAACTTCAACGGGAACCGCCAAAATGGCCATTTTTACCTGTTTTTCTATCACATAGGCCGACATCTGCTCAGCCGGGAAAACCGGCACGCCGGCGCGTACAGTCTTGGCCCGTTGAGGATCGGCTTCAAATGCCGCTGAAATCTCAAATCCCTCCTTACCAAAGCCGCCATACCTTGACAGGGCCGCACCAAGGTTACCCATACCGACGAGAATCACAGCCTGCAGGCTGCTGGTTCCAAGCACGTCGACAATCACATCAGCCAGGGCACCGACGTTATAGCCCAGTCCCCGGACGCCGAACTGTCCAAAATGAGCAAGATCCTTGCGCAATTGCGTCGATTTCACACCCGCCGCCTTGGCAAGTGCACTCGAGGATACTGTCTCCACATCGTTGGTTTTCAAGCGCTCAAGACAACGTTGATAAATCGAAAGCCGGTAAATGGATTTCCGGGGGATTTCCGTTCTCTTTTCCATTCGTGAAAAATCGCAATTAAATGAAATAAGTCAAGCTGGACACAGAAAATCGGTATTTCCAGCCACACGGCTGATTAATCCCCCATAAACCCGCAGTCAGCGGCTTCAATGACTGGCGCTGCTTAGGGCATCAAACGCCGTTGCGGGAGCGCATCCCGCTATTTGCCCGCATAAGACTCCTCAACGCGCTTTGCCACGTCACGGTAGCCGTAATCCGCATTATAGATTTCCTTGAAGCACTCAAGGGAACGTTCCTTGTCCTCCATTTTCTCATGGATCAAACCCAGGTTGTAGAGCATTTCCTTCTTGGTGTTATCCATTGCAAACAATTCACCATTGGCTTCCGTCAAGGTGCCAAGCGCAAGGTCGAACATCTTCATCTGGTCATAACACCGGCCAAGCATCAGCATCGAGCGGATACGGATGTGCGGGTTGTTCTTGGCCTTTTGCAGATGCGGAATCGCCTCACGGTATTCCTCGGCCGTGAACAGGTGATTACCAAGGTCGAAACGCAACTGCGGGTCGGTTGGATTACGCTCCACCCTGTCCTTGGCCTCTGCAATCTGCTGATCAATTGAGGCAAGGCGCAACTCTTCAAGCTGCGCTTTTTTCTCCTCGACATCATCACCACCTGCATTGATCTCACTTTCCAGTTCAGAAATCTTCTGCTCGCGTATCCGGTCACGGGCATCCTCGGCCTTGCGCTGCAGGGTATTGTCACCCTCACTCAGGGAAAACGCATAATCATAATAGGATGCGCAGCTCTCCCAGTCTTCAAGGCGCTCATAGAGGTCGGCAATTTTCTTTACCGTATCCAGGCTCTGGGGATCTTCTGTATACTTGGCCCCCAACTCAGCAAGTTGTGTCTCCATCTGCTCCCTTGTAGCGCCTATGCGCGAAGCGGATTCCAGGTTTTCCGCCTCATCCTTGTCACGCAGCAGATCCTTGAAGGACTTGTCCGTTGCTCCCCAGCCACCCTTTGACATCGTCGCCTGGGCTGAGGCGTCCTTTGCCTTCTTGCGGGCATCACCATCAGAAGGATTCTGCTCGACAATGAGGTCATAGATCTTTGCCGCTTCCCCGCTGTTGCCCTGGGTCAGGTAATGATCCCCCAGCTTGTGGAGATTTTTCATTTCATTGGGATGAAAATTACGCACCGTCTCCAGACCGAATACCGCGAGTTCTGCAACCCCCAGGGCCATGAACGCATCATATAGGAGCGTATTGGCCTCAATATTGCCCGGGTCATTATCGAGCTTCTTCTCAATTTCCAGCAGGGCCGCCAGAGGATCTTTTTTGACTTTTCCCTTTACCTTGAGCAGGCCGCCTGAGAGCAGGCCTTTGGATTTCTTGCCTGTTGCCCTGAGGCGGGCCCCCTGAGCCATGCGCAATATTTCGCGGCCCTGAAGGAATCCGGCCTCTTCTTTCAGGATGCCGTGAAGCAGGCTGATGGCATAATCGTAATTGAGTAACTCAATGGCACTCTGAGCCTTGAGGAAAAGACCATGGTTCTTGGGGTCAAGATTTTCTTCGGTAACCAGTTCCAGTGTTGCGTCCATAATGAATTGAGGGATGTGGGATTTTCGAAGGATTATAGAGGAAATCAACGGATTTGCCAATATCCAGCTCTGAATTTATCCATTCTCAAGCAAACGGCGCAAGTCGTCCAGTTCAAGCCTCACCCCTTCGGCAAAGTCGTCTGGCCCGTGTTCCAAAAGCACAAGCCAGCAAAAAAAAGCGATACCAAAGAACAAAATCCACAAAAAACCCTTCAAAAATACCATTGCCTAATACCTGACGTTATCTTAAATGCCCCCTGCGTCCACAAAGATTGCCGCATCTGGAGACGGACAACGCATTTTGTCCTCTGGTTGACACGGCAAATCTGTGGTTAAGTATCATGATGGCAAAATTTGTCCCGTTTCTCAGCATATTATTACTCTTGCCTCTCCTGACGGCTGGAAAACGCAAGGAATCCAACTTGATCGGTTTTCACCTGCAAGCGGGAGCATCCGATCCAGACAAGAATACTACCAAGCTTGTTGTCGGATCTACTACCTTCAATGTGAGGAGCAGTCCGGAATTCACCCGTCGTGATGTCGACGGCTTTTACCCGTTCATCGCCGAGGACGGCACTTCATTCGGGACCTCATTCCGGCTCACCAAGTCCGCCAGCAAACGCTTGCAGATTCTCTCAAGCATTGCACTGGGACGCCGGTTGTTCACTGTCATTGACAACAACCCCGTCGACTTTGTGCTCATCGACGGCCCAATCAACCACGGCTATATCACCTGCTGGAAGGGATTAAATAAAAATCACATTGAGCAGTTCAAAAAGGCCGGGTATGAGCAAATTCAGGGACAAGCCGGTGGAACACAGACGAGAAATACAGACAAGCCTGCCGACCCGCAGAACGGGCAATAGTTCAAAGGGTATTTCACGCCATTGATGCGCCACCCATTCCGCTCAGTCCGCCTTTTTGCTTTGCTCGTTTCCACGTGGCAGGTAGCCGGCACCCAGTCAGGAGCACAGATCCAGCGGCTGGAAT
Organism: uncultured Verrucomicrobiota bacterium; assembly: GCA_902589825.1. GTDB lineage: Bacteria > Verrucomicrobiota > Verrucomicrobiia > Verrucomicrobiales > DEV007 > CACIUL01. The sequence goes on along the minus strand of CACIUL010000004.1, from coordinate 102,720 downwards.
TGATCCTGCCAACGGAAAACCGTGAACTCTTCGGGCCTGACCCATCACGTTTCTACATGTATACCAACAGGAACTTTGAGGGTCGAAGAAGCAAACCGTGGCAAGGAGGGAAATTCGGCTACGTCAGGACTCCCAAGCGGACCACTGCCGGGGTTCTCTTCACCCAGTTCCACGAGGGCATCGACATCAAACCATCGAGCCGTGACCGCAGTAATAATCCCCTGGACCCGGTAAGGTCAATCGCAGCCGGTAAAGTCGTCCACGTAAGCAGGCTGGCAGGCGCAAGCAATTACGGCCGTTATATTGTCATTGAGCACGACTGGGGATATGGCAAATTCTACAGCCTTTATGCCCACTTGGCTGCGGTTAGCTGCCAGCCGGGGCAGCCTGTCAGACCAGGGACGGCCATCGGCAAGCTGGGCTACTCCGGGGCTGGCATCGACAGGACACGCGCCCACCTTCACCTTGAGCTCAACATGATGGTAAGCCCGAGGTTTGAGAAGTGGTATCGCTCGCACTTCACCTCGCCCAACCGTCATGGCCTCTATAACGGCCTGAACCTGGTTGGCCTGGACATCGCCGGCCTTTACCAGGCCCATCAACGCAATCCTTCCATCACCATTCCAAAGTTCATGTCCGGTATGCAGGTTTACTGGAAAGTGCTCATTGCCAACAAGGGCACACCTGAACTGCTCAAGCTATACCCCTGGCTGGCCCGCAACATGGCCGATGCCGGTTCCAACCCGTCCTGGGAAATCTCGCTGAGCAGTTCAGGTGTGCCACTGGCAGTTGCCCCGTCAGAGAAAAGCGTGCAGTCGCCAACCCTCAGCTGGGTAACCTACTCCCCCACACTGCATTCATGGAATACCCGCTCGCGACTCAGCGGTAGCAAGGAATCAGCAAAACTGACCGCCAGTGGCCGCCGCTATGTCCAGCAGATTTCCGGCAATTTCTAGGCACATCACCGCATGCGGACGCACTGTGCCCGCATCATTGCCCGAGTGCTTTCAGCAGTTCGCGGTTGAGGCGAATGCCATCGAAGAAGTTCTGCAGCAGGAAATTCTCGTTGGGTGAATGGATCCGGCAATCCGGAAGGGCCAGCCCAAGCAGGAGCGTGTCCACGCCCAGCACGTCCTTGAAGGTCTGCACGATGGGAATACTCCCCCCCTCGCGGATTAATGCAGGCTCGCTGCCAAAGGTATTCTTCAAGGCCTTCTGCGCCGCCTTGCCAAATCCTGTCTGTGGATCCATCACATAGGCCTTGCCGCTGTGACCAAGCTCATAGTCCACGTTCACTCCCTTGGGGGTATACTTCTCACAATGGTTACGGACAAGGTCGAGAATCTCTCCCGGGTCCTGGTCGGGAACCAACCGGAAGGAAAGTTTCACAAACGCCTCTGCCGGTATCACCGTCTTTGATCCCTCTCCCTGGTAACCGCCACCGATACCGTTGACCTCGGCGGTAGGACGCGCCCAGCGCCGTTCCGTATCGGTGTATTCCGACTCGCCGAAAAGTTCCGGGGCACCGGTCAGGCTCAGTGTCTCGTCAGGCGGCACGGGCAGCCCTGCCCAGCTCTCCCTCTCCCATTCCTGCAGTGGCAGGACACGGTCATAGAATCCCTCCACGGCGATCGTGCCATCAGCATGATGCAGGCTTGCCACAATTTGCGCTGCTGCCGTGGCAGGATTGGCCACGGAGCCACCGAACACCCCTGAGTGCAGGTCCATCTCCGGTCCCCTTACTTTCAATTCCATGCAGGTAATGCCCCGCAACCCGTAGGTGAAGGTTCCAAGCCCCGCGGCAAGCATCCCGGTATCCGAGACCGCCACGATGTCACAGGCAAGGTCCTGCTTATGCTCCTTCAGGAAAGGCTCAAGGTTGGGACTGCCGATTTCCTCTTCACCCTCAACAAGGACAATCACATTGACCGGCAGGTCCCCTTCGGCAGCAATCATCTCCCCGATGCCGAGAATATGGGCAAGGTTCTGTCCCTTGTTGTCGGTGGAACCACGGGCATAGATCTTCCCGTCCTCCACGCGCGGCTCAAAGGGAGGAGAGTCCCACAATTCAAGCGGATCCGCCGGCTGCACATCATAATGACCATAGATCATCACCGTCGGGCGTCCCTCGACGTGCCGGTTTTTGCCGACCACCACCGGATGCCCGTCAGTCTCATGAACCTTGGCCTCCAGTCCCTGGGAAGCCATCTTGTTCCGCAACCACCCGGCGCACTGCAAAACATCCCCGGAATGCGTGCTGTCGGTGGAGACACTGGGAAACTTCAGGTAGGCAATAAGGTCATCAAGCTGCGCTTCATTCATGATGGATGGAATGTGCCGTGCCCGGTGTCCCAGTGCAAAGGGTATTCAACCGGATTGCGCAGTTAAAACCCGCTCCGGAAGCGCTGGGTCGCCTGGTAGTTCTGATAAGCGAGAAAACCGAAGATGAGCAATGCAAACAAGTCCGAGAAAAGATAAAACAACACGATTCCCACCAGAGCCGCACATCCTGCACCAATCTGCCCGCGCAATACCGCCCTGCGACCGTGCATGAGGTGGCCGAGGAGCTGTCCACCATCAAGCGGAAGAATCGGCAGCAGGTTCAACAGGGACCAGAAAATATTCACCTGAATCATGAACACACATAGAAGTTCAGTGTAGATATTACCTGGCACAAAACCCAAATAAAGCAGCATCCAGAAGACGGTTCCCAATATCAACCCAAAGAATGGCCCGCCCAGGGTAATAATGATACTTTGCTTGCGATTGAAGTGCCCGTGGGCCATCGCCACCCCACCCATGCCATGCAGGAGAATCTGGGGCCTGCCACCGTATTTCCGGTAGGCAAAGGCATGACCGAGCTCATGGACCAGAATCGAGACCAGAACCACGCCAATCCAGATCAGCAAAATCCGCATGCCCTTGGCGTCATTGGCAATTCCAATGGGCCCTATCAATGCCGCCAAGACCCAGAAAAACCAGTGAATAGCCACCGGGAACCCGAACAGGCGAAAACGCAGGAAACCTGGCCCGTTCGGATCGGAAACAAACATTGTCTTTCTCTTTCGTCGCGAACGCGATGAAACCTCACCAACCTGCCAACGCAAAAAAACGCAGGCCGATTCTAGATGAACTCGTTAATCAGGTTCTCGAGCATCTCCTGTCGACCACTGGCCAGGCCAGGCTCCCCATTGGCATGGGTATGGGCCTCAAGCTCATCAAAGCCAACCTCCCCGGACTCGATCTTGGCCCCGATACCTGAGTCAAATCCGGAATAACGCTCGCCAACAAAATCAGCAAGCCTTCCATCCTCGACAATGGCATGTGCTATCTTGAGTCCCCGGGCAAAGGCGTCCATGCCACCAATATGAGCATGGAAAAGGTCAACCGGCTCAAAGCTTTCCCTGCGGCACTTGGCATCAAAGTTGAGTCCACCGGTAGTGAATCCCCCCATACCGAGCACTTCCAGCATAATCTGTGATGTCAGGTAAATATCGGTCGGGAACTGGTCGGTATCCCAACCGATCAGCTCATCGCCGGTATTGGCATCCACCGAGCCAAGGGCCCCCGCAGCTGCCGCCACGCGCATCTCATGCATCATCGTGTGCCCGGCAAGGGTGGCGTGGTTGGTCTCGAGGTTGAGTTTCAGGTGATCCATCAGGTCATGCTCACGCAGGAAGTTGAGACAGGCAGCCGCATCAGAGTCATACTGGTGGGTAGAGGGCTCCCTCGGCTTGGGCTCAATATAGAACTGCCCCTCGAAGCCGATCTTCTTCTTGTGGTCAACAGCCATGTGCAGGAAGCGCGCCAGGTGATCAAGCTCACGCTTAAGGTCCGTATTCCAGAGAGTAGAGTAACCTTCACGTCCTCCCCAGAAGGTGTAACCGGTGCCGCCAAGGCGGTGGGTAACCTCCATTGCCTTCTTCACCTGGGCGGCAGCATAGGCAAACACGTCAGCATTGGGACTGGTCGCAGCCCCCTGGTTGTAGCGGAAGTGGGCGAACAGGCAGGCTGTTCCCCACAACAGCTTTATACCGGTGCGCTGCTGTTCCTCAAGGAGCACGTCGGCCACGGCATCCAGTGCGTCATTGGACTCCTGCAGGTTGCCCATCTCAGGAGCCACGTCACGGTCATGGAAGCAATAGAACTCGACACCGAGCTTTTCCATGAACTCAAAAGCCACCCGTGCACGGTTCTGTGCGTTTGCAATCGAGTCCGTGCCGTCATCCCAAGGACGTTGCGCAGTCCCGCCACCAAAGGGATCAGCAAGCGGGTTGCGCATGGCATGCCAGTAGGCAATGGAAAAGCGCAGGTGATCCTTCATCGCCTTGCCTCCCACACTCTCCTCCGCGTTGTAGTACTTGAATGCAAGGGGGTTCTTCGAGTCCGGCCCTTCGTATTGGATTTTCTTTATATCTGGAAATGCTTCGGATGACATTGGATCGTGATCATTCCCCGCCCGGCGATCAGCGTCAAGGAGGAAGCGCAGCAACCCTGCCGGATATCCTGCCCGAGGATCTGCCCCGCAATGGCTGTAAACCCTTATTTTTCAAGGATCTGAAGCCACAACCGAGCCTCACCGCTCAACCCGAGATCAGCCAGCATAGCGGCAATTTCCTGCTCTTGGGGCATTATCAGCGACTCTTTTGCCACCTGCTCCACATCATGGGGAAAATCCGGGTGGGGCAGGATCCTTGAGGCAATCGCGTAACAGGCCCAGGCACGCCAGCTACGCAATTCGGACCGGGGACCGGACATGCGCGTGGCGTAGTGCTGCCAGTGACGGCGCGGGTTGGCGAGAAACTGCCCCTTGCGGTCTGGCCGAGCCGTCAGCATCCATGCAACCGCCCCGTAAGGAATGGGATATTCTTCTAATGATGGCTCATCTCCACGGAGCCGGGCGGACATTGCCCGGTTCAGCTGCAATAACGACTGCGCCGGCAGGCCCGCCATCCACTTGGTCTGGGCATATTCGAGGCAAAGCCTGTAGAAAGCCTCACCGCGCTCCCTGCCCAGTGCCCGCGAATCAGCGGCACACACCGGACGGGTAATTGCAGGCAACAGCGGACAGGGACTGTTGGTCAAAATCTCCGGCACAATGAATGGACATTACCTCGACAACCCGGTGCCGTCCATGGTCAACAGGACGGGCCGCCTGCTGCCCAATGTTCAGCCGCCAACCGGGACACCCCCCTGTGTAATGCCCGGCGCAGGCAGGAGGCTTGATCCCATAAGGTATTCATCAATGGCACGCGCAGCACCACGCCCCTCATTGATGGCCCATACCACGAGGGACTGGCCTCGCCGGCAGTCGCCGGCAACAAAGACACCTTCCACGTTGGTGGTAAACTCGCCGTGCTCCCCGGTAAAGGTCTGCCAGTTACCACGCGGGTTCTGGGTCTCCAGCCCAAGCATCTCGCCCACCTCGAGCTCCGGGCCGACAAAACCGGTGGCCAGCAGCACAAGGTCGGCAGGCCATAGCTTTTCCGAGCCCTCGACCTCGCTGAAGGGAGCACCACCCTCGACAGGCTTTGACCAGTCCACCTCAACGGTTTGAACGCCCTTAAGGTTGCCGTTGCCGTCATCCACGAATTCCTTGGCAAGGATATGGTAGGTGCGCGGGTCATTACCGTGCTTCGCCTTGTTCTCCGCATGCGAATAATCAAGGCGGTAGATGCGCGGCCATTGTGGCCAAGGATTATTGTCAGCACGCTCCAGTGGCGGCTTGTCCAGGAGCTCAAAGTTAATCACGGAATGACACCCGTGGCGCAATGAGGTGCCAATACAATCGGCGCCGGTGTCACCCCCGCCTATAACGATCACGTCCTTTCCCTTCGCTGAGGTGTATGCGTCGTCCTCAAGATTGGAGTCCAGCAGGCTCTTGGTGTTGCGCGTCAGGAAATCCATCGCGAACTGGATCCCATTGAGCCCGCGCCCGGGATTGCGCCCGGTCGGGTCAAACGGCTTGGTCGCACCTGTGGCCATCAGCAACACGTCGTGCTCCTTCAACAAATCCTTCGGGTCAATGTATTGCACCTCACATCCCCTCTCCTCCATGATCTGCGTCATGTGGCCCGGAACAAAATCCTCCTTGCGACCCACGTGCGCACAGGTGACAAACTTCACCCCTCCCTTGCGCATCAGGTCCACACGGCGCTCAACGACATCCTTGTCGAGTTTCATGTTGGGGATACCATACATGAGCAGCCCGCCGATCCGGTCGGCGCGCTCGAAAACAGTCACCTCATGCCCCACCTTGTTGAGCTGGTCGGCGGCGGCAAGCCCGGCCGGACCTGAGCCCACAATGGCAACTTTCTTACCGGTCCGCTCGCCCGGCTCGGAAGCCGTCACCCAGCCCTCGGCAAATGCCCGGTCAATGATCGTGTTCTCGATATTCTTGATGGTAACCGGCGGGTTGGTGATGCCAAGCACACAGGATCCCTCGCAGGGGGCCGGGCAGACCCGGCCGGTGAACTCCGGGAAGTTGTTGGTCTTGTGCAGGCGGTCAATGGCTTCCTTCCAGCGCTTCTGGTAGACGAGGTGGTTCCACTCGGGAATCAGGTTGTCAATCGGGCAGCCGTTCCCGGATTGGCAGAAGGGCACACCGCAATCCATGCAGCGCGCACCCTGTGTCTGCAGGTGTGCCTCATCGGGATTGGTATTAATTTCCTTGTAATCGTTTAATCGCTCGAGTGGATCACGGTATGGCACCGCCTCCCTCTCAAACTCCATGAATCCGGTTGGTTTACCCATCTTGAAAAAATCCTTTCTGGTTCTTCACTGCCAGTGTCAGGCAACAAGTTCCTCCTGCTTTTTCTTGCGCTCCAGCAACACGCGCTTGTAGTCGGTGGGCATCACCTTGACAAACTCGCCAAGGGCACTGCTCCAGTTGTCCAGGACCCGGGTAGCAACCGAGGATCCGGTGCGCCGGGCATGCTCCTCAATGAGCCCCTGCAACTCGGCAATGTCATCCGCCTCCTCAACCTTCTCCAGTTCCACCATCTCCATGTTGCAGTTGGCAGGAAACACATTTTCCGGATCCCAGATATATGCCACACCACCGCTCATCCCGGCAGCAAAGTTGCGGCCAGTCGGCCCGAGGATCACCGCACGACCACCGGTCATGTATTCACAACCGTGATCACCAACTCCCTCAATGACCGCATGCGCACCACTGTTGCGCACACAGAAACGCTCTGCTGCACGACCGCGGAAGAAGGCCTTGCCGCCAGTGGCCCCATAAAGGCAGACATTGCCGATCAAAATGTTTTCCTCAGGGGTGAATGTGGACACCTTCGGTGGATAGATGGTCAATTGACCGCCCGAAAGCCCCTTGCCCACGTAGTCATTGGCATCACCCTCAAGCTCAATACTGATCCCCTTGGCGAGGAAAGCACCCAGGCTCTGGCCCGCGGAACCGTTAAACTTGATCTTTACTGTGTCATCAGGCAAGAGCTGCGCGCCGTGCGACTTTGCCAGCTCATTGCTGAGGATAGTGCCCACCGTCCTGTCCGTGTTGATGATCGGCAATTCAATCTCGACCGCCTCGCCATTCTCCAGTGCCGATTTTGCCAGTTCGAGCAGCTTCATGTCCAGTGCTAGGTCCAGGGCGTGATCCTGAGTCTGCGTGCAGTAGGTACCCGCATCGGCATGCGGCTTCTCAACAGGTGTCAGGATCGAACTGAGGTCAATGCCATCGGCCTTCCAGTGATCGATCGCCTTCTGCATCTCCAGCGCGTCAACGCGGCCGATCATCTCGTTGATTGATCGGAAACCCAGCTCCGCCATCAACTGGCGCGCCTCCTCGGCCACCATGAACAGGTAGTTGACCACGTAATCCGGCGACCCGTTGAATTTCTTGCGCAACTCCTTGTTCTGAGTGGCAATCCCCACCGGGCAGGTATTCAGGTGACACTTGCGCATCATGATGCAGCCCATGGTGATGAGTGGGGCGGTGGAAAATCCCATCTCCTCGGCTCCAAGCAGTGCGGCAATGACCACGTCACGCCCGGTCTTCAGGCCACCATCTGTCTGCAGTACCACACGGCTACGAAGGTCATTGAGGACAAGGGTCTGGTGGGTCTCGGCAATGCCCAGCTCCCAGGGCAAGCCGGCATGCTTGATGCTGGTGAGGGGTGAGGCACCGGTGCCGCCAGTCTCTCCGGAAATGAGGATATGGTCTGCCTTGGCCTTGGTCACGCCCGCGGCAATGGTGCCGACACCCATCTCGGAAACCAGCTTCACGCTCACCCGTGCAGCACGGTTGGCGTTTTTCAGGTCATGGATCAGCTGGGCCAAGTCCTCAATGGAGTAAATATCATGGTGCGGTGGCGGGCTGATCAGGCCGACCCCGGGCGTGGAATGCCTGATGCGGGCGATGGTCTCATCGACCTTCTTCCCGGGCAGCTCGCCGCCTTCCCCGGGCTTTGCCCCCTGGGAAATCTTGATCTGCAGCTCATCAGCATTGGTGAGATACCAGATGGTGACCCCGAACCGTCCTGAGGCAATCTGCTTGATCGCAGAACGCTTCGAGTCCCCGTTGGGCATCGGCTGGAACCGCTCGGGATCCTCACCTCCCTCCCCGGTGTTGCTTTTGCCGCCCAGCCGGTTCATGGCAATGGCCAGTCCCTCATGCGCCTCCGCCGAAATGGAACCAAAGCTCATTGCCCCGGTGCAGAAACGCTTCACGATCTCAGTAGCCGGCTCAACTTCCTCAATGGGAACCGGGCCGCCATTGACCCCTTGCTTGAACTCCATCAACCCCCGCAACGCGCAGCGGGCCTTGGTGTCATTGTTGATGTGGTCGGAAAACTCCCTGTATGAGTCAAAATTATTGGTGCGTGCGGCTGTCTGCAGCGCGGCAATGGAGTTTGGGTTCCACATGTGCTTCTCGCCATCCGCGCGCCAGTGGAACTCACCCGGGTTTGGCAGTGTCTCCATCATGTCTTCCTCACGGGGAGGAAAACCCAGCGAGTGACGGCGCAACATCTCCTCTGCCAGCTCATCAAGGTTCACCCCCTGCACGCGGCTGGCCGTGCCCACAAAGCACAGGTCAATTACCTCATCCTGCAGGCCGATCGCCTCAAAAATCTGCGCTCCCTTGTAGGAGTGCAGTGTCGAGATACCCATCTTGGCCATCACCTTGAGCATACCCTTGGCCACGCCCTTGCGATAGGCGCCCACCAGGGATTGATCATCGCCAAATTCATCCGGATCACAAAGGCCCTCCCGGCGGGCTTTCCAGAGTGCCTCAAAGGCCATGTATGGATTGATGGCATCCGCCCCGTAACCCACGAGCAAACAGTGGTGATGGACCTCGCGAGCCTCCCCGGTCTCGAGTACCAGACCGATCTGGGTGCGCAGGGCATTTTTCACCAGGTAGTGGTGGACGGCCCCAGTCGCCATCAGGGTGCTCACCGGCACACGGTCAGCGGAAACACCACGATCACTGAGCACGGCAATGCTATAGCCGTCCCTGATGGCCTGCTCGGCCTCACTGCAAATGCGCTGCAGGGTCTGCCTGACACCGTCCACGCCTTGCTCCTTTGGGAAAGTAATGTCTATCTCCCTGGAGCGCCATCCCCGGTAATCCATCCCCTTGAGCGCATGCAACTCCTCATTGCTGAGGACGGGGTGCGGCAGGCGCAGGCGCTTTGCGTGTTCCTCGGTGGTCTCCAGCAGGTTCTTCTCCGGTCCGATGTAACACTCAAGGGACATGATCACCTCCTCGCGAATTGAGTCGATCGCGGGATTGGTAACCTGGGCAAAAAGCTGGCGGAAATAATCATAAAGCATGCGGGGCTTGTCACTCAGGCAGGCCAGGGCCGCATCATTGCCCATGGAGCCAAGCGGGTCCCGCTTCTCATTAACCAGGGGCAACAGCATGAACTGCATGGTCTCGGTGGTAAAACCGAATGCCTGCATACGCTGCAGGAGGGTTGCCTCATCCAGCCCTGCCGGCTCGCCGGCTGCCGCGATGTCGTCCAGGTCAATTCGCTGGTTCTCCAGCCACTGGCCATAGGGTCGCTGCTCGGAAAACTCTGACTTAATCTCCCCGTCCGGCACGATCCGTCCCTGTTCAAAATCCACGAGGAAGAGCCTGCCGGGCTGCAGGCGCCCCTTGGAGCGCACGTTGGCCGGGTCCACGGGAATCACGCCGACCTCGCTGGCCATGATCACGCAGTCATCATGTGTTTCATAATACCGGCTTGGCCGCAGGCCATTGCGATCCAATACCGCTCCAATATACTTGCCGTCGGTAAAGACAATGGAGGCGGGACCGTCCCACGGCTCCATGAGGCAGGAATTATACTCGTAGAAATCACGCTTGGCCTGCGCCATCTGTTTATGCTTCTGCCAGGCTTCAGGCACCATGAGCAAGACCGCCTCCTGCAGGGTGCGCCCGGTCATGAGGAGAAACTCCAGCGCATTGTCAAAGTTGCCTGAGTCGGAGCACTCCGGCTCCATGACGGGGTAAAGCTTCTGCAAATCATCACCGAGCAGGTCACTTTGCAGGGTTCCCTGCCGTGAACTCATGGCATTCACATTACCGCGCAGCGTATTGATCTCGCCGTTGTGGCTCATGAAGCGGAAAGGCTGGGCACGGTCCCAACTGGGAAAAGTGTTGGTGGAAAAACGGGAGTGAACCATCGCCAGGTGCGTGGCAAAGTCAGGATTGGCAAGGTCACTGAAATACTTCAGCACCTGCTCGGTATTGAGCATGCCCTTGTAGATCATCACCTTGGTCGAAAGGCTACAGATGTAAAAGAGCAGGCGTTCCTCAAGAGCCTCGTCAAAACGCAACTGATGACTGGCCCGCTTGCGGATAATGTAGAGCTGTCGCTCGAAATCATCTCCCTGGAGACCATCGGCAGCACCAATAAAAAGCTGCATGATGCAGGGTTCCGCCGCCCTTGCCGCGGGTCCGACATTGGCACCTTCCGTCTCCACAGGGACTTGCCGCCATCCCAGGCAGGTCTGTCCCTGCCCTGCAATAATCTCCTCCACTGCCGCAATGCACCTGTTGCGCTCCTCCTCAATCCTGGGCAGGAACACAAGGCCGGCACCGAAGCGCCCCTTCTCTGGCAACTCCACGCCAAGATCCTGCTGGGCAACCTTGCGCAGGAAATCCTCGGGCAGGCCCACAAGGATACCGGCACCATCACCCGTATTGGGCTCACATCCACAACCACCGCGATGCTCCATGTTGACAAGCATCTTGAGGGAATCGAGCACAATCTTGTGGCTCGGCTCACCTTTCATGTTGGCCACAAAGCCAACACCACAGCTGTCCTTTTCATTGGCCGGGTCGTAGAGGCCGCGTTTGGGTGGCAATCCTTTATACTTCATCTGTCATTTTATGGCCGGGGCACTGGAGGGAAGCCTGGCGGGATCATTGATATTAAAAAGGTTCTTTTCAGCAGGTCTGGTTCTAAAGGTTTACAAGGTCGTCAAGCCCCTTCCGGCTGCACGAACAATGCCCGGTCAAGCACCCCGGGGGCAGGTCGCTGCAACAAAACAAAAAGGGCGCTCACTGTATCCATGCTAAGCCACAAACCAAGTGGAAAACCCGCCGGAATGCACGTTTTGGCATGTAGCATTCTTACAGTAAGCCACTTACATTAATATAGCAGTTCACGTGCCAATACCCGAAAAGAGATCAAAAACCTCTAAAAAAGGCGTTTTGGACACTCTGACCACTCCTGTGTGCAGGCAAAGGCTAGCCCTGATCGGGATTTTTTCCCTTATCCAGGGCAAAGCGGTAGAATTTCTTGCCGTCGGGAATCGGAATCGTGCGTGTCAGCTCGCCCTCAATCGGGGTCCAGTCGATGAGGTCGCCGCTCTGCTCGATGGTTAGACCGAGAGTCACCGTGCCGCCCTCCGGATCCACCTCAAGGACCACGGAGCCCTCCCTGCCTTCCTGCACTTCCTCGAGGGTGGGACGCTGCTCAAGCTGCGCAATCTTCGCGTCCTTCTCTACAACGGATGCCTGCAGGTCAAGCATCTTGGCATTGAGGGTCTGCAGTTGGTCCCTGATCTGCTTTAAGACTTCCAGCTGGGTATTCTGTTGCGCGTCCCTGCCATTGTCACGGATCTGCTTTAAGACCTCCAGTTGGGTTTTCTGGTGATGATGGTTAACCGGGTCATAATCGCCATCCTTGTAAGCCATTAACCCGGCCAGGGGGTTGGAATAGCCACTGGCAAAGGAGGGATACAGAACCACTGCACTGACCCCGTCAAAGACACCCTGACCAAAGCTTGGCTTATCTCCAAGAAAGGTCACTTCCGATAACCCACTACAGTCACGAAAGGCATAACTGCCAATGCTGGTCACACTGTCAGGAATCGCAACACTCGTCAGGCTGGTGCAGCTCCGGAAGGCATAACTGCCAATGCTGGTCACACTGTCAGGAATCGTGATGCCGGTCAGGCTTCGGCAGCCGGAGAAGGCATAATTGCCAATGCTGGTCACACTATCAGGAATCGTGATGCCCGTCAGGCTACTGCACCCCCAGAAGGCAAACGACCCGATGCTGGTCACACTATTACCAAGCGTAATGCTTGCTAGGCTGCTGCATCCTTTGAAGACCAAATCCTCAATGCTAGTAACACCTTCACCAATCGTGACGCTTGTCAGGTTGGTGCATCCAGAGAAAGCGGCCATATCGATGCTGGTCACACTATCAGGAATCGTGATGCCCGTCAGGCTGATGCATTCATGGAAGGCGCTACTCCCGATGCTAGTCACACTAACTGGAATCGTGATGCTCGTCAGGCTACTGCACCCCCAGAAGGCGCTACCCTCGATGCGGGTCACACCATCCGGAATCATGATGGCTGTCAGGCTGGTGCAATCTTTAAAGGCACTATGATTAATTCTTTTCACAACCCTCCTCTCAATCACTTTAGGAATAACCAGTTCTCCCGTGGCATCTTGGTTACAATCGATAATGCTGACGGTATCATCCTCATGGATCTCCCATGTCAGGTCGTCAATGTCAGCTCCTTTGATTGACAGGGCTGCCAGGTTAAATAGCAGGGCGAAAACGGCAATGAGCTTGGTGAGCTTGTTCATGCCCAAAGCTTAACCGCAAATTGCGCTCCATGGCAATGGCTCAGCAAGCCGTCAGCATTAGCATTCCGTGTCCGGATAGCTGCCGAGAATCTTCATGAAACTGCAGTGCGCCTCAAGCTTGCCAAGAGCCTCGGCGAGCTCCGGGTCCTGGCAATGCCCGACAATATCCACAAAAAAGTAGTATTCCCAGTCACGCCTCTTTGAGGGCCGGCTCTCGATCTTGCTCATGTTGATCTTGAAGGAATTGAAGGGCTGCAGCGCATCAAAGAGCGATCCGGGTTTGTCCCGCACCGAGAACATGACCGAGGTCCGGTCATTGCCGGTGGAGGGGCAGGTATTGTGGCTTAAAACCAAAAAACGGGTGGTGTTGGTGGCACGGTCCTGGATTGCCTCCTCTAGGATCGTCAGGCCGTTTAATGTCGCCGCCAGCTTTCCGCCAAGGGCGGCCGCCCCGGGCTCCTTGGTCACGATGCCGGCCGCCCGGGTCGTGCTCGAAACCTCAATGAGTTCAGCGGCGGGAAAATGCTTATGGATCCAGTCGCGGCACTGGCCGAAGACCTGCGGGTGGGAATAGAGCTTGGTGATCTCCTCTCGGGGGATATTGGCCATCAGTGCGTTCTCGATCGGCAAAAGGATCTGGGCGCAGATCTTCAGGGGCGAATCGGCAAACATGTCGAGCGTGTGATTGACTGCCCCCTCCGTCGAGTTCTCGATCGGCACCACGCCGTAATCCGCCTGTTTCCGGGCAACCTGGTCAAACACATCGGAGAGGCTGTCCTGCTCCGCGTAGCTGACACTGTGCCCGAACTTATTGACCGCAGCCTGGTGCGTCCATGTGCCCTTCGGCCCCAGGTAGGCAATCTTCAGGTTTTCCTCAAGGGCCAGGGCCGCCGACATGATCTCACGGTAAATGGCCCGGATCGATTTTTCAGGCAGTCGTCCCTCACTCTTGGCCACCAGGGACTGCAGGAGACTCTCCTCGCGCTCCGGTGCATAAATCTCAAGGCCGTCCTTCTTCTTGATCTCCCCGACCTGGTGAACGAGGTCCGCGCGCTCATTGAGCAGGCGCAGCAACTCGCTGTCGAGCTTGTCGATCTTCTTGCGGATATCCTCAAGTGACATGGTAACAGTCTATGGTTAGCTGAATTCTCCGGCCCCCGCTAGGTCTTTGATGGCTCCGTCTCATCCGGGTCCTCCGGGGACTGCTCCTCATCAGGCTTCCATTCTTCAGGACCCCCTGCGCTCTGCTCTTCTGCCCCTTCCTCATCAGCTTTATCCGGAGTTTGTTCCTCATCAGGCACCGGTTCTTCAGGACTCCCTGCACCACCCTCTTCTGCGGCCGCAGCATCAGTTCCTGTCTCGCCAAGCGGCAATTGCTCCTCGGTGACTTCAGGCTGCTCCTCAGGTTGTGGCAGGGGGACCTGTCGTAATTCCACGGCATTAGGCAACTCATCCACGCCCTTAATGCCGAAATGTTCCAGGAAAGCGCCGGAGGTCTCATAGAGCAGCGGCCGGCCGGGCAGGTCGGCCCGACCGCTGATCGTAATCAGGCCGCGATCCACCAGTGTCTGCATCACTCCGTCCACGTTGACCCCGCGCACCGCCTCGATCGCGGCCCGGGTAATGGGTTGCCGGTAGGCAATAATGGCCAGCGTCTCCAGGGCGGGCGGGCTTAACCGGGGGACCTTCTGGCCAGGGTAAAGCTCACGGACGTAACTACCGAATTCAGCTCGGGTATAAAGCTTCCAACCCGTGGATCGTTCCTCAGCCAGGAACGGCGATCCATTGCGTTCATACTCCTCGTTAAGCTCAAGCAGGGCGGATTCCACATCCTTTTTCTTTGTCTTCTGCAACTGCTCAGGGGCATCCTCACGCGCGGCAATCCTGCGCACAATCTTGGCAATCGCCTTGCTGCTCAGGGGATCCTGTGAAGCGAAAATCAGCGCCTCAACGATCTTGTTCAGTGTCATTGTTGATTAATGGGTTGATACCAGAAACTCCTGCCCTGCGTCGATGTTCGGGCCGGGAAGAGGACCTGACCGCTTCAAGGATAGGAGGAGAAGGCGGGAATTCAAGTCGCTTGAATGGCAACCCGGAAAACAGACTTCCACCTGCCCCGGTTACTTGGCAGCTGCATTCAGCTTGGCAATCATCTCCGAACTGAAGTCACGGGCATCCTTGGAATAGAGGAGAAACAGGATCCCCTGCTTGCCCCGGGCCGACTTGTCCAGCACCAGGTCATATCCTGACTCAGTGGCATGCGCGGTCACCTCTTCACGGATCTCCTTGAGCAGGATATCCCTCTGACGATTGAACATCTCCAGTAACTGCAACTCACGACGACGGGTAAACTCCAGTAATTCGGCGCGCAGGGCCCTGGCCTCCTGGATTGTCTTGTCGGCCTGTTTCTTCCTGGCACTCTTAACCTCCACGCTGAGTTCCGGATCATTGATGGATTTCTGCAGGCCATCGATCTTCTCAAGGAGCTCCTTGAGCTTTGCCTCCTGGTCAGCGACCTCCTTGCGTGCCCCCTCCTTGCGGCTGCTAAGGTTTTTCTCAGCTTCCTTGGTCTTGTGATATTCCCCGAAAATGCGGGCCATATCCAGCACCCCCACCTTAATCCCCTGCGCCTGGGCGGAGGACAATGAAAATGCAAGGGCCAGGGCCGCGAACAGAATGACTGCAGGGTATTTTCTCACAAGGCAAACTCTAGTGAGCATGGGCACAGAGTCAAAACAGAAACGCCGTAATTCAACGGATTACTGCTCACCAACCAGCCGCCGACAGCCGGGAAAGCCCAAAAAACAGGACCGGGACACCGATCCGGGCATCGGCCGCCCGGGTTCACCCCGATCAGGAGGTTGCACTTCGATGAGGCCTAATTAACCGTTTCCCAATCCGAAACACCACGCTAAAATATTCCCATGCCACCAGCCGGACACCTTCGGAAGCCAGCACTGCCGCTCATCTTGCTCTTTGCGGTGCTCATTCTGGTATGGCGACCATTATCCTACTCCGGTGAAAAGGAAGAGCAAAAGGAAACAGGGC
Organism: uncultured Verrucomicrobiota bacterium; assembly: GCA_902589825.1. Taxonomy (GTDB): domain Bacteria; phylum Verrucomicrobiota; class Verrucomicrobiia; order Verrucomicrobiales; family DEV007; genus CACIUL01. The sequence continues at coordinate 86,597 of CACIUL010000004.1, read as the reverse complement.
AGCCCGGCAGGGAGGAAATCCTCCGGGCCATCAATGAACTTAAGTCCGATGACTTCAAGGTGCGCGAAGCGGCCACGAAGCGTATCTGGCAGATGGGCCGTATTGCCGAGCCTTTTCTCCGGAAGGCAGTCGCGCAAGATTCAGCAGAACTCCATTACCGCGGCAAAAGGGTCCTTGGTGAATTCAAGCTGGGCCTCTACCCCGATACTCCGGAAAACATTCGCAACCTGGTCCAGGCCTACCGCACCGGCAACAACAATGACAAGGAACTTGCCATCAACAACCTCATCAGGCTGGGGGAAACCGAAATCCTCATCAGGCTGGTAAAGCAGGAAAAGGATTCAGACATCAGGGCCGCGGTAGCCACCAGAATTGCAGCAAACGTCGAGGAGAAGGCCCCCGAGCTCATCTTCAGTGACCAGCTAGAGAAAGCGGAGGAACTCCTGGAGCTTGCCGCGCTGAGCACGCCCGGAATGCGCAACTATGCAGCCTTCCTGCTCCAGACCGGAAAACTCGATGCCGCCATTAAGGAACAGCGCGAACTCATTGATGACTCGAGGCCGGATGCCGAGCTGCTTGCCTGGATGCTGCGCATCCGCGGGAATTTCACTGAGGCGGAACAAATCTTCACCAAGCTCGGCGACAGCCCCCGTTCGCGGGAAACTCGCGTGGCTGCAGGAAACCTCCAGGCCTACGCGGAAATGTTCACCGACCCCAACCGACCTGCGGCAGACACGCTTGGCTTTGCCGCGGCGGCCGCACGCCTGGCCGGCGACATGGTGAAGTTCGAACGCATCACCGCGGACATCGAGCAATACGCAAAGGCCCATCCCGACGAACTGAACCGCTGCCTTAACGCACTGATCATTAACGGGGATTTCAAGCGTGCCTTCCGGCTTGCCGGGGAAATGAATCGCACTGAGTTGGCAAACATGGAAACATGGCGATACCGTTTTGACGAGGCATTCAAGGCACTGGGAGTCACTGAGGACGGTGCCCCCTACAGGCAATGGCTGGAAGGATTCAAGGATAACTTCAAGATTACATCTGAAAAACAAATCGACGCCGCGATCATGCCGGCGGTGAAAGTGACGGAAGGCTGTATCCTCACTGGCCAGCTGGAGGAGGCACAGAGGATCATGCGGGAAACGGCCGCCTTGCTTGAAGCACGCAAAGCCAGCCTCCTGCCTCTCATCTACAGGGAAAGCCAGCTCAAGCTCAATAAACTCGCACGCAAGCACGCGGAGAGTGCCATGAAGCTGGAAATCGAGGGAGACGTCATTGAAACCCTTTTCCAGGAGGTGGACGAGGCCGGGACAAGGAGGTGCTGGGAACAGATTAGCAGGAAATTTGCTGATGAGCCGGCGGCAGCAAGGCTGGAGAGGATGACCGCCCTCTTTGATACCAGCCAGCAGGATATACTGAGGGATAAGAGGGAGGAGACCATAGATGCACTGGTGGTCGCTGCCAAGGCGGCGCCTCAACTGGAAGCCGGGCAGGCACTTTGGCAGAGCGTTGCCTACCTTGGTCGTCTCCATGGGCAGTGGGAACTGGCGGCCATGGCAACCGGCAACTGGGTGCAACTGCTCGGCAATGAGGCACTGTGGTTTAACCTCATGGCATATGGTGATATCCTGATGAGCGCCGGAAAACCTCAAATGGCCGCCGAGCAGTATGACAAGGCCTGGAAGATGGAGCCCTCCAACCCGGCACTACTCTACCTGAAGGCACTGGCACTGCATGCCGCGGGAGAAGCAGTCAGTGCGGCAAGCCTCAAGAAAAAATCTTCGCTCATGGCCATTGGTGATATCACCAAGCGGCATTATCTCGCCTACTACATGTGGCTGCACAATGATCAGGAGATGGCCCGGGAGCAGGACCGGTTGATTCTCCGGTTGGCAAACCCAAGGGAGGGAGCCCATCCTGAGGCATTACGACGCAGGTATGCCGACCTCAGGTTGAATGGCAATCCCCGGGAGGCTGCCACGGCACTGGAGTGCTATATGCTTTCCATGATGCAGCCGGTCAACCAAAGGAGCGTCATCAGTCGCAAGGCCGCGCTGGGCTACGCTATGGACCTTGGAACACTGCAGGCAAAGCACGCCCTTGAAAGCGGGAAAGCCGCAGAGGCAGCGGCACAAATCGCCCGGCTGCAGGAAATCAATTCCTCGGACAGCTCGATGCTCGAGGATATGTATCAGTTGCTCGTCGATGCCGGGAAGCAAAAAGAAGCGGATAATCTGTTTGCAACCACCTACGCCACCTGCAAATCAGTCGCAGATCGATTCCCTGACCGGGCGCAGCATCACAACAATCTGGCCTGGTTGCTGTCGCGATGTGCCAAGCAGCTTGATGAAGCCCTGAAGCACGCCAACAGGGCAGTCGAGTCAGAACCGGAAAACGGCGCCTTTCTGGACACCCTGGCAGAAGTCCATTTTCAGCGTGGCAACCGCAAGAAAGCCGTTGAACTTTCGGAAAAAGCAGTTGTCATCCTCAACGATGATGCCCAGGTGCGAAGACAACTTGAAAGGTTCAAGAACGGCAAGCCCACCGACAGGTAATCACACACGTTAAGCATCTCAGAATTTTAAAACCAAAACCCTACCATGAACGTTCCATCCATTATGAAACTATCCGTCTCACTGATTTTCACTCTCGTGGCCTGCACCACTAGCCTCCTATCCAAGCCGCAAACCTGGGAACAGTGGCGTGGACCAAGCCGTGACGGCAGGATTCAGGATGAGGCAGACAAGTGGCCTGCAACCCTCTCCGGAATAAAAACCACGTGGAGCAAAGAACTCAATGAGGGTTACTCAAGCCCGATTGTAACCGAAGACCTGGTATTCACCGTGGAAACAAAGGATAAGTCTGATGAAATCGTCAGGGCCTTCGACAGGGCAAGCGGAAAACAGTTATGGGAGATATCATGGAAAGGTTCAATGAAAGTGCCTTTCTTTGCCCGTAAAAACGGCAGCTGGGTCCGATCAACACCGGTTTATGCAAACGGCACCCTTTACGTGGGGGGAATACGTGAACTCCTGGTGGCTATTGATGGCAAGACCGGCAAGGAAAAATGGCGTGTTGATTTCGTGAAGAGGGAAAAGTCAGGTGTTCCGACATTCGGCTTTGTTTCCTCCCCCCTGGTTGAAGGGGAGTTTCTCTATATTCAGGCAGGTGCGGAAGTTGCCAAGATAAGGTGTTCGGACGGGAAAAAGATCTGGGGCTCCATGAAAGATGCCCGCGCAATGTATGGCAGCGCATTCTCTTCCCTTGTCATTGCTGAAGTTGCCGGCAAGGACCAGCTCCTGGCTCAAACCCGTGAGGAACTGGCCGGGCTCGACCTGGGCACGGGCAAGGTGATGTGGCGCTACAAGGTCAAGGCATTCCGCGGCATGAACATCCTCACGCCAACCATTATCGGGGACACGCTGTTTACCAGCACCTACGGGGGAGGCAGCTCACTGTTCAAGGTTTCCACCGGTAGCGAGGGAATGAGCGTTTCAAAAACGTGGTCTCACAAGACCGAAGGCTACATGTCTTCCCCATTGACCCATGAAGGCCATGTCTACATGCATGGCAGGGACAAGAGGTTCCATTGCTTTGAAGCCACCACCGGCAAGCTGAAATGGAGCTCGGTCAAGAAGTTCAGTGACTATGCGTCCCTCGTGGCCAACAAGGACAAGGCCCTTGCACTCACCGCTGACGGAAACCTGCTGCTCATTGATCTTGATCCCTCAGAATTCAAGCTCCTGGATACAAAGAAGGTATCCGATTCCTCCACATGGGCACACCTTGCCGTCTGTGGCGAAGAGCTCTTCGTCAGGGAACTAAAGGGACTGATCAAGCTGAAGTGGCCGCGCTAATCACCAACCGGCAACCTGCAGATTACATCCTGACCAGGCTTCCCCTGATCAGGGAATATGCTTATCCGTAACGGCTCCTTCAGACGCAGAAGTAACCGTGCTTGCATATTTTGCCAGCACACCCCGGCTGTAACGCGGTTCCGGCTGCTGCCACTCCTTCATGCGCTTATCGATCTCAGCCTGGGACAACTCCAGGCGGACTTCACTTTTTTCCGCATCAATGGTGATTTTATCACCATCCCTGATAACGGCAATCGGCCCACCGCAGAAAGCCTCAGGGGTGATATGCCCGACCACAAAGCCACGGGTACCGCCACTGAAGCGACCATCGGTAATCAGTGCAACATCCTTGCCAAGGCCACGGCCCATGATTGCTGATGTCGGCCCGAGCATTTCCCGCATACCAGGGCCACCTTTCGGTCCCTCATAACGGATGACCACGACATCGCCTGCGACCACCTTGCCGGCGAGGATGGCCTTCTGGGCAACCTCCTCGGAATCGTAAACCTTGGCAGTGCCCTTGAAACTGCTGCCCTCATGGCCGCTGATTTTTGCTACCGATCCCTCAGGAGCAATATTACCGCGCATAATGACCAGGTGACTGGTCTTTTTCACAGGATCACTGAACTTGCTGATAATATCCTGCCCGGCCGGGTATCTTAGCTCAGAACGGTTAATGTTCTGCTTCAGGGTCTTCCCCGTCACTGTAAGGCAATCACCGTGCAACAGGCCCTCGTTAAGCAGCATCCGCATCAGCGGAACCGTGCCCCCGATATGCACAAGGTCAGCCATCACGTGCTTTCCACTGGGCTTCAGGTCGGCAAGCACGGGTGTCTTTTTACCAATGCGCGTGAAATCATCAATACTCAACGGCACGTTGGCTGCATCAGCAATTGCCAGCAGGTGCAGGACGGCATTGGTTGATCCTCCAAGGGCGATCACCATTGTAATGGCATTCTCAAACGCCTCCTTGCAGAGAATATCCGATGGCCTGATTCCTTTCTGCAGGAGGAAATTCACCGCGGCTCCAGCCTCCATGGCATCGCGCATCTTATCACTGTGAATAGCGGCCTGTGCCGAGCTGTTGGGAAGACTCATGCCCATCGCCTCAATGGCACTGGACATGGTGTTGGCAGTATACATTCCCCCGCAGGAACCTGCCCCGGGAATAGCACACTCCTCAATGGCATCAAGTTGCAGGCGGTTAATCTCCCCGGAAGCCCGCTTGCCCACCGCCTCAAAGACCGAAACAATATCCACATCCTCGCCCCGGTGATCACCCGGCATGATTGTTCCGCCATAGACAAAAACCGAAGGACGATCCAGGCGGGCAGCGGCCAGCATGCAGCCGGGCATATTCTTGTCACAACCGCCAATCATTACCAAGCCGTCAAAGCCCTGTGCCCCGGCCACAGTTTCAATCGAGTCAGCAATAACCTCACGCGAGACAAGGGAATACTTCATGCCCTCAGTCCCCATCGATATCCCGTCCGAGACAGTAATGGTATTAAATATCACACCCTTGCCCCCGGTAGCATTGACACCCTTCTCCGCTTCACGGGCAAGCTTGTCGATATGCATGTTGCACGGCGTCAGATTTGCCCAGGTTGAAACAACCCCGACATGGGATCGGGTAAAATCATCCTTGCGAAAACCCACGGCATAAAGCATTGCCCTGCTGGGCGCACGATCATCTCCATCCACAACGGACGCAGAGAATTGACGCGGCTTGTATTTGGCCCTTCTTTTCTTCGCCGCGGGCGCTTTTTTCTTTGCTACGGGTGCTTTTTTCTTCGCCGCGGGCGCTTTTTTCTTCGCTACGGGTGCTTTTTTCTTCGCCGCGGGCGCTTTTTTCTTCGCTGCGGGTGCTTTTTTCTTTGCTGTGGTTTTTTTCGGCATCAAGGCGGGCATTTTGACGATCATTGCAGGAAGGTCAAGAGAAGATACTTACCCAAAAGTCTTATTTTTAGCTTATTTACATTAATACAACCGGGGTAATGTTAATGTTTCACTCAATTGACAAGCTGCCCAGCACCCCCTATTGATGCGGCCCATGACCAAGCATAAGGTTCTCATTGCCGATCCGATCGCTGATGCAGGAATCAAGGAACTGCAAGCCGATCAAGCACTTGATGTCGATGTTCGCATTGGAATTTCCCAAGATGACCTGCTGGCTGATGCCGCATTATATGAGGCAATTATTGTCCGTTCACAGACCAAGATCCCGGCAGAAGTCCTTCAGGTTGCCGAAAACCTGAAAATTGTCGGCCGGGCAGGTGTTGGGGTTGATAATATTGACGTAGCTGCTGCAACAAAGCACGGCGTCATTGTGGTCAATACCCCTGCCGGCAATACCATTTCCACCGCGGAGCATTCCTTCAGCATGATGGCAGCCCTCGCCCGCAACATTCCCCAGGCCCATGCCACTGTGAAAAACGGCGGATGGAGCAGAAAAGACTACAAGGGGGTGGAATTAAACAAGAAGACGCTTGCCATACTGGGCATGGGGCGCATTGGCACCGAGTTTGCCCGCAGGGCAATCGCCTTTGGTATGCGCGTTGTTGCCTACGATCCATACCTCTCCCCAAGTCGGGCCCGTGCTCTTCAGGTTGAACTCTTCACGGAAGTGGCAGAAGCCGCGGCAGCCGCGGATTTTATCACGCTGCACATGCCGCTGACTGAAGATACAAGGCACATCGTTGATGCCGACCTGCTGAAGAAATGCAAGCCCGGGGTCCGGATTATCAACTGTGCACGTGGAGGACTTGTGGATGAGCCAGCACTGCTGGAGGCCATTAATGAAGGGCACGTGGCAGGCGCTGCCCTGGATGTCTATGAGCAGAGCGAACCCCCGCCTGAGGGCTACCCCCTGCTCGAGTCCGAAAAGATCATATTTACACCACACCTTGGTGCCTCCACGGAGGAAGCGCAGCAAAACGTGGGGATCGAAATATCGCGTAATATCCGCAACTTCCTTATTGAGGGCACAATCGTCAATTCAGTGAATACACCAAGTGTGGACGGTAAAACAGCTGAGCTCCTCGGTCCCTACCTTGACCTGGCCTCAGCTCTCGGAAAAATGCTCTCTCAGCTCGTTCCGACAGGAGTGGAATTCCTTACCATTTGTTACTCGGGAAAAGTCGCTGATCTGGACACCGCGCTTGTCACCAGGGCCGCCTTAAAGGGATACCTTGAACGGGCCTGCGGCGAGGAATCCGTCAACCACATCAATGCCCCCGGGATGGCCGAGAAACTGGGCTTAACAGTCAGCGAAACCCGACCCTCGGACACTGTGGAATTCACCGAGTTGATCGAGATTGTCGCCGGCAATGATGAGGAAAAGGCATCAGTTGCCGGCACGTTCTTTGGGAATACAGCGCGAATTGTCAAAATCAACGACCACAGGGTCGAAGCAGATGCCGAGGGACACGTGTTGATTGTAAGCAATACGGATACACCCGGTGTGATCGGCACAATCGGGACGGTGATTGCAGAGCACAAGGCAAACATCGCAGGGATGTCCCTGAGCCGCAATCAGATTGGCGAATGTGCCCTGACAGTCATTAATCTGGATGCGGACCTTGAGCCCTCAGCACGCGAAACACTTCTGGCTGATACCCACATTCACAGCGCCAAGCTCCTCCACCTCTAGGTGCACGCCCTTCCTGTTCCAGGAAAGGAATGAAACAGGCAGCAATGTACCCGTGTCATTGCCGGACCTATCCCCGGTTACCGCGGCCCAGGCGCTCCACGGTGGAAACCAGGTGATCAATCCGGAAGGGCTTGGTAAGAACACCGCAGAAACCGTGCTCCAGATAGTTCATCAGTACTGAATCATTGACATAACCGGTTGTGACAATGGCCCTAACTTCAGGATGATCTGCCCGGATACGCGCCAGGGTTTCATTCCCACCCATTCCACCCCGGATATCCAGGTCAAAAAGCAGGACATCAAAAGGCCGGCCAAAATCCTCGGCCTTTTCAAAGGCACGCAATGCCGTTTCGCCTGTTGCCGCACAAAAAACATCATGCCCTGCCCGGGTAAGGGCCCTTTCAAGAACAGCACAAATATGCGGTTCATCATCCAGCACCAGCACCCTCATCGGCTTGACATTACAGTCCAGTGCCGGGGCGGGTGGAGCATGATCTTCGTTAGCAGGCAGGTAAATGTCAAAGCATGCCCCTTCCCCTAGCTTTGAGCGCACCTCTATATGCCCGGAATATGAGCGGATAATCGCTGCCGCCTGACTCAAGCCGATCCCCCGTCCTCCGTCCTTGCCGCTGAAATACGGATCAAAAATCCGGCTCAGGTCCACCTCGGAAAGGCCGGGACCGTTATCCTTGAACACCAGCTGCAGGTATAGCCCGGGCTGGAGAGGCAAATCACTGTCACTGCCAAGCCTGACTTCAGAGATTTCAACCCGCAGTTGCCCCTGGCCAGGTGCAGCCTTGGCAAGAACCTCACCTGAGTTTTTTGCCACGGCGCCAATCACGGAGTGCAACTGCTCAGCATCGCCCAATATCAACGGCAGGGATTCCTGCATCCTGAAGATTGGGCGCACCCCCTCAAAATCAAAAAGGGCAAATTGCACCGCCTTCTCCACAAGGCAACCAAGGTCTAAAGGCTTCCTCTTCGCCGCGCGCATACCTCCGGCAAGACTGGCAATCTCCAGCGTGAGTTCGCGTCCCCGCTCACAGGCATGCTGTGCCCGGGCAATGGTTTCCCGCGCCTCTTCATTTAGAAACGGGGCAGACTCAAGCAGCGAGAGGTTGCCGCCAAGCGAGGTGAGCAAATCACCAAATTCGCCGGAGACCCCGCCCGCAAAACACTCAAGAGCCTTGTCCTTGGAATCTTGAATGCGCAGATTCTCTGAGCCTTCCCTGTTTCCCACGTCCCGACAAACCATCATGACTGCATAACCACTGTCCCAGGGTATGGTGGACATCATGATATCCAGATAACTGCTGCCCCCATCCGGCCTGCGGTAAGCAACAGCCTGCAGGATGGTGGCCCCGCTCAACACATCACCCCGTGTTGCCTGTCCATCACGTCCGAAAATATCGGGGAAAATTAAAGACATATACTTGCCAAGCAGTGCCTTGCCGTCATAGCCCAGCACAGACTTCACCGCCCTGTTCACTCCGATTACCTTGCCCTTACGGTTCTTCAAGACAAGAATCGCATCAGGAGACTCAAGAAAAAGGTTTTCATAGCGCCCCTGTGCACGACGCATCCTGGCCATTTCCCGCGATCTTTCTTGCCTCTGATTGACCCGGTATTCCATGACCTCCAGTCGCAGCCGGAACAAGGCAGGATCCAGCGGCTTAAGCAGGGCGTCATCAATTCCTGCGGACAGAAGATCACTTAAGCCGCCGGCCAAACCCGGCTCAACCACGGCAATCACGTACGGTTTTTTGCCACCCAGGGACTGCAACCAGGCCACGAAATCCTCCATGGATTGCTCATAGAGTTCCGAGTCGAATACCACCCCGGTGAAAGCTGTTGCCTGGATCATCTCCTTGGCCTCTTCCGCGGTTGGACACGTTGAAGCATGATAGCCGAGCTCGCCTGCCACCCCGGCAAGCGATTGCCTTTGGCGGGCATCCCATTCCACGATCAGCAGGCGCGGTATCTCAATTCCTGCCGGTTCCTGCGATGATCCGGCTAGTTTTTTCCGGTTTCCAGACTCTTGATTGATCACGTTTTTAATAAAAAGAAGAAAAAGATGCCGACCGCAATGAATGAAATGCCCAGATAAAGTCCCGGCGAACTGAAAATTTGCAAATCTTTGCTCATTTCTTTTAAAAATTTATAAAAAAATACTGTTCGAAAGAACATACCCTCTTCCCCCATTGATACTCTCGCAAGGTCTCTTGCATTGCCCGGATTACTTGTTCACGATTACGCCTAAATAGAGCAATCATGATCAGCCGGGAAACCATTGCCCAGACCCTGGAAAACATCGCCCTCCTCCTTGAATTAAAAGGGGAAAATCCGTTCAAGATCAGGGCCTACCGAACCGGTGCCGAAATCGTTACGACCTTCGCCGGCGATTTTGTCCAGAAAGCCAGGGATAATGACCTTGGCGATACCAAGGGCATCGGCAAAGCCCTGGCCGAGAAACTGCATGAACTGGCGACGACCGGAGAGCTTGAATACTATGAGAAACTGCGGGGGGAGTTTCCCGGAACCATCTTTGAGCTTTTTGACATTCCGGGGCTTGGTCCGAAGAAAATCAAGGCCCTCTATGACAAGCTGGACATCACGTCAATTAACGGCCTTGAGCAAGCCTGCCAGTCGGGCGAGGTGACTGAGTTGCCCGGTTTCGGGGCCAAGTCCTGCCGCAAAATTCTCGATGCCATTGCGTTCCGGCGTGAACATGCCAATAAGTTCCGCCTTGGAGACATTGCCGCAAAGGCTGAGGAAATCCTGCTGGCACTGAAAAATCAACCCGAAACAATAGAGGCCTCAATTGCAGGGAGTTACCGGCGCGGCAAGGAAATCCTTCATGACCTTGACTTTCTTGTATCAACGGAGAAGCCCGAGTCGATCATGTCCTTTTTCGTGGGTATGCCGGAAGTCTCTACTGTCAGCCTGCATGGGCCGACAAAGTCCACTGTCATCCTTGACTCCGGTTTGCAATGCGATTTGCGGGCAGTGTCTGCTGAACAATACCCTTTCGCGTTGAATTACTTTACCGGAAGCAGGGAGCACAATATTTCTATGCGCTCACGGGCGCTCAAGCTTGGCTACACGCTTAATGAATACCGCTTAGCACCGATTGAAGGAAAAAAACAACAACCGCTTCCCGATAACACCATAACCACTGAGGAGGATCTATACGCAGCCCTGTCCATGGATTTCATCCCGCCTCCATTACGCGAGAACACCGGTGAAATTGAAGCCGCTGAAAAGGGTGAACTGCCCAAGCTGGTAACTTTAGAAGAGCTGCAGGGAACATTTCACAATCACACAACGGCAAGTGACGGCAAATCCTCGCTTCAGGAAATGGCCGCTGCAGCCATGGATATGGGACTAAAGTATCTGGGAATTTCAGATCACTCACAGAGTTCGTTCCAGGCTAACGGGCTTGATGCAGAGAGGTTGCTGGCCCAGGGCGGCGAAATCAGGAAACTCAACGAGGAATTTGCAGGAAAATTCCGGCTGTTTGCCGGGGTTGAATGTGATATCCTCAAGGATGGGTCTCTGGATTACCCGGATGATATTCTCAGCCAGCTCGATTACGTTGTTGCTTCAGTACACAATGCCTTCACTCTTCCGGAAGATGAGATGACGGCACGTATCATCCGCGCTGTTGAAAACCCACATGTCACGATGATCGGGCATCTTACCGGGCGCCTTCTGTTAACTCGCAAGCCCTATGCTGTTGATGTTGCCAGGATCATCGATGCCTGTGCCGGCAACCACACGGCTATTGAGATTAACGCCAATCCAAAACGCCTTGATATGGACTGGAGATGGTGGAAGCACGCGCGTGACAAGGGGGTCAAGTGCTCCATTAATCCTGATGCCCACCATACATCACAGCTTCACTACCTTAATTTCGGGGTCAATGTTGCCCGGAAAGGATGGTTGCGCACCACAGACATCATAAACTGTTTGCCCCTTGAGGAGGTGACAAAATTTCTGAACGTTAAATCTTAATCAAGCGCGGATTTTGGAAGATATCTACACGACTGTTTTAATCGGCATTGCCTGCTCCTACATGATCGGTGCCCTGCCATTCGGGTTCTGGATCGCAAAAATGCGCGGCATTGACATCCGTGAACACGGCAGCGGAAACATCGGAGCGACAAACATCTTCCGCATCCTCGGGCCGCCCACAGGAATCTTGGTATTCCTGCTGGATATCCTGAAAGGGTTCACTCCTGTCGCCGTAGGCAAAGTGATGGTGGAACTTAAGCTCAAGTTTGCCCCACCTCTCCATTTAATGGAATTTGGAAGCAGTCATGATATCATCAGCACCGCCTGTGTGCTGTTTGCCCTTTCAGCCGTAATTGGACACAACTACACTTTCTGGCTCGGCTTCAAGGGTGGGAAGGGTATAGCCACATCGGCAGGTGTCATGCTGGCTTTCATGCCGGGGGTCTTTGCCTGTGCCCTTATTGTCTGGGTTCTGGTTTTTGTCATATCCCGGTATGTTGCCATCGCCTCAATGCTGGCGGCACTGTCCATCCCCCTGCTGGTATACATCCTTGCACTCCTTGGTGACACACCGTTGAGCATCCCTGAGCTGGTTTTTGGATTATTTGCCGCGCTGATGGCAATATGGCGTCACCGCTCCAATATCAGGCGGCTGATGACGGGTAATGAATTGCGCTTCGAGCGGAAAAGCAAAGCATAGTGAAAACAAACCCTTTAATATCATGACAACTGCTTCAGTACTCGGAGCCGGCAGCTGGGGAACAGCACTGGCCACCGTTCTCGCACAGCGCGGCATTGAGGTTAGGCTCTGGTGCCGCAATCCTGAACAGGCCGCACAAATGGCTGACTCCCGTGAAAACCACCTTTACCTTCCCGGTGTAAGGCTCGGGGAAAACATCATACCAACTGATGATTTCAACTTCGCAGTCCAGTCCGGAGTAATTCTCTGCGTGATACCATCTGCGGCAATGGCTGACCTTGCCGTATCCCTGGCAGGTGCAGGGATTCCCCCCGATACCATTCTGATATCGTGCACAAAGGGACTGGAACGTGAAACGGGAAGGCGCATGACGGAAATCCTCTCATCCCACCTTCCTGAAAATCCCATTGCCGTCCTCAGTGGTCCCAATCACGCCGAAGAGGTTGGCAGGCAGCTTGCCACAGCCGCAGTCATCGGTTGCAAGGATGAGGAAATTGCCCTGCACCTGCAGGAATTATTCACCCTTCCATGGTTTCGCACCTACACCAGTCAGGATGTGGCAGGAATTGAGCTGGGCGGCGCAACCAAGAATGTCTATGCCATTTGCGCAGGTATCTCCGAGGGCCTTGGTCTCGGCGACAATGCAAAGGCTGCACTGGTGACCCGCGGCCTAGCCGAGATGATCCGCCTGGGCACCAGCCTCGGGGGATCGCCAGCCACCTTCCAGGGGCTATCGGGAGTCGGTGACCTTATGGTCACCTGTTACAGCACGCACAGCCGGAACAACAAGGTTGGAAAAATGCTGGGCAGCGGACAGGACATTGACCAGGTGCTCAACTCCATGACAATGGTCGCGGAAGGTGTCCCGAACACCATTTCTTTTTATGAAGCTGCCCGTCGGGCAGGCATCAATACGCCCATCATTGACCAGGCATACGCAGTGATCAGTGGACACAAGGGTCCGGACATCGCCCTGAATGAGTTATTGAATCGTGATCCCCGCCCGGAAACAGACTCCTAACGCACGTTGCAAACCGTGGCTCACGGGCTTAACGTGGATTGATTGGCGCCCAACCTTATGTCCATGAAATACAGGCACGCCCGGCCAACAAATACCTCCCCATTCTCTACCAGCAGCCCTTTTTCTCCATGAGCGACCCCACTCCCGTCGATCTCTCAGACCTTCAGTTGATGCCTGACTGGCTTAAAGAAGGGGCGGATAAAGGAAATGCAACGCAAAGGGACAGGAATCCCTTCCCACATGACAGTGGTGAGCAAAGGCCAAAGAGGAGCAAAAAAGCAGGAAAAGGGCGTGAAAATACCTGGCAGGAAAGAAAGGGAAAAAGCCGCAACCGTCGGCATCCTGATGACGGCAAGAAAGGCGCAAGACGTGGGGACAAAGGCAGCCGTAAACCTCATGATTCCCGGGACCGGCGAAACAACCGACCCTCTTCACCTCCGCCTCCCGAGGGAATCACCGCGACCTTGCAACCCGGGTCATCAAGCATTGCCCAGTTGGTTGAACAAATCAGGAAAACGGCACGTGCCTACTCAGTCTTTGACATTGCCCGCTTGGTATTGGCATCCAGGGACCGGTATTCCGTTGGCTTTAAGCGCGAGAATGAGAATTCACCGGAACTGTTCACCTGCATCCCTGATCAATCAGCATGGCTGAGTTACCCTGAGGCACTGGCCAACCTGTTGCAGACCACGGCATTTTCCGAGCATTATGCAGAGGAAAAGGTCCAGGGGGAAATGCCCAAGGGGAATTACACCTCCATCGCTATTTGCGGCATCAGCGGCCGGCTCCTCGGCCCTCCAAACCATCATTCATACCAAGTAAACATCTCAAAGTTGCACCGGCAGCGTTTCTCGAACATGCCGATCGACAAATACAAGAACAAGATCCGTGTGGAGAATGACGAGGAAACCATTGAACGCTGGAAGAACGAGCAAAGCATCGAGCATCATTATACCTACCTGAAAAGCACCGAGGGTGAAGACCCCATCAAGTTTGAAAGTCGGGAAACTGCCGAGAAGCACTTCATAGAAGAACATGCCGAGAGCCTGATTGGTCGGACAGATGAAGCTGTTGTTGCCGGCAACATATCCGGCAGAAACCTCTCGCCCGGCCTGCTCTCGCTGCTGCGAAGGGTTGCCGGCAATGCGCAGAAGCATCCTGCCAGCCTTGTTCAGCCACTCTGTGGCATGCTGGGTGCCGAAGGGCTGAAGTTCTTCAAGCGCGGGAAAAAGATTTTTACCTGCATTACCCGGCCTAAACCGCTATCCGATGACAGCACCCTTTCCAAGCCGATACTGGCAATAGTCCACCATATCCGGAAAAAAAAGAGGGCCAGCATCAAGTCCATTCTTGATGAATTGGCCCCCTCTCTACCAGACACCTTGGAAAAGGAGAAACCGATTGATGAAGATACCGAAGAGCCGGTTGTTGGAAATGATCAGGAATCCACAACACCTCAGGAAAAATCAGCTGAAAGCCAGCCCGTAAAGCAAGCAAACGAGCAGGAACAAGCTAGCGAAGAAAAAACAACCGAAGCGGAAAACCCAGAACTGACAGAGGAGCAGATCAATGTCATGAAAGATGTCCACTGGTTGCTCAGTCAGGGTGCCGTCATTGCCTTCGGAGACGGGCATATTGAGCTGGCAAAGTCCCGCGTTGCTACTAAGTCAACACAGGAAAAAGAGAACCTCCCGGAATCCAAGACCACGGAAAGCCAGGAGCAATCTCAGGATTTGCAGGAGGACGGCCCCTCAAAGGTTAATCCAGAAACCTGAGCCGGGCCATGATTGTATAGGTCAGAAAATGAATCGTTTACCACTTGCGTGCCTTCCTACGGCGGCATGAGGCTTAAGCTCCAGATGAATAAGACCCTGCTCGTAGATGAAACCCGTGCCGCCACACTAAGTCGGGATGCGCAGGACATGACCTCACTGGACTTAAGCCAGTCGCAGGTTAATGACCTTGAACTTTTGCTCAGCGGGGCATATGCCCCGCTAGAGGGCTACCTCAACCAGGCTGAACACCAATCGGTTTGTGATTCCATGAGATTGGCCGACGGCACCCTGTGGCCACTTGCCTTGTCCCTGGAAATCACCAGGGAGCTAGCAGCAAATTACAGGAGGGAAGACCGGATTGCCCTGCGTGATCCTGAGGGGATCCTTCTCGCCATACTCTCCGTGGAAGATACCTTTGAGTATCAGGACCGGTATTATGCGGGCGGAAAGATCGAAGGGATTACCTTGCCTGTGCACTACAGCCATCGCCCGCTCAGGCTCCTGCCACACAATGCCAGGCCAGGCAAAAGAATAGCCATTGTGACCTGCGGTATCCTGCACACGGGACAACTGGAAAAAGCCCTGCATTTTGCCGGGGAAAATAACTGTGGACTCCTCATACAGGCACTGGACACAGGCAATGACGATCTTTTCGGTCGCATACGCGCCATCAAGGCCACCCTAAAGGCTTACCGGGAACATGACATTGAGTTATCCGTCCTGCCGGCAACTGCATCCGGTGATGCCAGGGGATGGCTTCTGCAGGCACTCATTGCCGGCAACTACGGGTGTTCGGTAATCTTGTCCAGTGGTGACATGAGCCTTATTGACGAATACTCAGGGGAAATGGCCCTCAGTGGCCTTTCAATACCTGAAGGCTCCAGCGGGGATCTTCCTGAAGAAAGCGCAAAAGAACTGGAACGTATTTATCCCGGGAAAAACCGCCAGGGGTTCACTGTCTTCTTCAGTGGCTTATCAGGTTCTGGCAAATCAACCATTGCCAATATACTGCGCGTTAAGCTTCTGGAACGCGCACCCCGGAATGTCACCCTTCTTGATGGAGACCTTGTCAGGAAAAACCTTTCTTCCGAGCTGACATTCTCGAGGGAGCACCGCAACCTGAATGTCCTGCGTATCGGGTTTGTTGCCGGGGAAATAACCCGCCATGGCGGTATCGCCATCTGTGCGCCGATTGCACCCTATGATGAAGTCAGGAAGAAAGTCCGCTCCCTGATAGACAGCCATGGTGGCTTCATCCTCATTCACGTGGCTACCCCGCTCGATATTTGCGAGTCCAGGGACCGGAAGGGTCTTTACGCCATGGCCCGGACCGGCAAAATCCGCGAATTCACCGGCATCTCAGATCCATACGAGCCGCCGGAGGATGCCGAGATCACCATCCAGACCACGGAAATATCTCCCGAGCAAGCCTGCCGGCAGGTTATTGCATACCTCGAGAAGGAGGGTTACCTCGAGCCTGCAACCGGCGATTAATTGACTCTCCCGGGCTCAAAACCCTTTCAGGCAACGGCATTATTGACCTTTGGTGATGGACACCATAATCGCCTTTTGCGCATGCAGGCGGTTTTCTGCCTCTGAAAAAATGGTTTCCGCATGTTTCTCAAGGACATCCGCACTGATTTCCTTACCACGATATGCCGGCAGGCAGTGCATGACAATCGCATCGGCTTGCGCCACATCCAGCAAACGATCATCAACCTGATACCCCTTGAAGGCCTGCTCGCGACTGGCAGCCTCATCCTCCATTCCCATGCTCACCCAGACATCAGTATAAAGCACATGAGCGCCTGAGGCAGCCTCTACCGGATCATCAGAGCAGGAAATATTCGGGGCATCAACGGCAGCAAGGTAATCATCCGTCGGGCAAAATCCCGCGGGAGAAGCAATCACAAGCGGGAACCCGAGGTGTTTGGCTGCCCAGACCCATGACCGGGCCACGTTGCAGTCGCCATCCCCAACAAACACCACTTTTTTCTCCTCCCATCCACCGATTCTTTCACACATTGTCAAAAGATCGGCAATAATCTGGCATGGATGTTCCATCTCCGTCAGGGCATTAATCGTCGGGATTCCGGAATACTCGGCAAATTCCTCTATATCAGTTTGTGAATCATTACGGATAACCGCCCCGTGAATCATGCGGCCCAGAACCCTGGCAGTATCCCTGATAGGCTCTCCCCGGCCAAGCTGCAGGTCACGAGACGACAAGAACATGGCTGTGCCTCCCAGTTCCCCAATGCCAACCTCAAAGCTGACCCGGGTTCGTGTTGATGACTTGCTGAACATCATCCCCCAGCACTGCCCTTCTAGGGGGCGCATGGTCAACTCACCGGCAACACGCGCCGCCTTGAGTTCTGCTGCAGACTCCACCAAACCTTCAATCTCCTCCCTGCAGGAGCTTTCAATAGATAGAAAATGCTTCATTTCATTAAATCGTTTAGGACCTTTTCCATGATACCGAAAGCCTTATCCACATCCTCCTGGCAAGCCACCAGGGGCGGTAGCCAGCGAACCACATCGCCACCTGCTGGCACAGTAAGCAGACCCGCCTCACCCAGTGCATCAACAACGGCAACCGAGGCTACCCTTCCCTCATCCTTAAGGACTGCCGATTTTTCTAGCCTGTCCACATCCAGCTGAAAACCAATCATAAGCCCGAGCCCGCGCACACCGGAAACCATCGGCAATTGACGCCTCTCTGCCTCATTGAGAATGGACTGCCCAAGCTCGGATGCATTGCTTAAAAGGTTGTCAGTGACAATCCGTTCAATGACAACCTTGGCAATTTCACATGCCAGGGGTGATCCGCCGTAAGTTGCCCCATGACTGCCCGGCCCGAGAAGCTCACATAAGCTGCGTTCGCCCGCGGGCCGGTCCCTGAACCAGATCGCCCCTATGGGAAAACCTGCCCCGAG
Organism: uncultured Verrucomicrobiota bacterium; assembly: GCA_902589825.1. Taxonomy (GTDB): domain Bacteria; phylum Verrucomicrobiota; class Verrucomicrobiia; order Verrucomicrobiales; family DEV007; genus CACIUL01. The sequence goes on along the minus strand of CACIUL010000004.1, from coordinate 68,636 downwards.
CCCTTTTGCCCAGGAAACTCCATCTGGAACAATTTCAGTGCTGCCGCTCACACACCGCCACCCGGCAAGGTCTCCGCAACGCCCCATTCCACATTGCACCTCATCAAAAAACAAAAGCATGTCACGCTCCCGGCAAATTGCCGCAACTGCCCGCAGGAACTCGGGCGTGGCCACATGTATTCCACCCTCTCCCTGTACTACTTCCAGGAAAACGGCCACACTGCCATCTGTCAGGCCCCGCTCAAAGGCTTCAATGTCATTAAAGGGCAAGTGTACAAAGCCCTCCATCAAGGGGCCAAAACCGGTCCTCACCTTTTCCTGTCCTGTCACCGCCATGGACCCGGTACTTCTACCGTGAAAAGATCCGAGAAATGAAATAATCTCACGCCGTGGCTTGCCGCTTGGCGAGGGCACCGCCTCTCCAAATCGCCGGGCAAGCTTGATCAGCCCCTCATTGGCCTCGGTTCCGCTGTTGGTAAAAAAACATTTCCCCGGCGCCTTTACTACCTGCCTGGAAAGCATGCGGGCCAGTTCCCCCTGACCTCGGGGCTGGTAGAGATTGGAACAGTGAAGCAGGTCAGCGGGTTGATTCTCAAAAACCTCAATTAACGCCGGATGCGCGTGCCCCAGGGAATTGACAGCAACACCAGCTGCAAAATCCAGATAATGCTTCCCGTTTTCATCCCAGAGGTCAACGCCCTTCCCGCGCTTTGGATGGATCGGGAAACGACCATAGGTTGGGGCCACAAACTGGTCATAAAGCTCCCCCACCGTGATGTCATGACTCTCCATTATGGCACAATCTCGGTTCCAACCCCGGACTTGGTGAATATTTCAAGAAGAAGCGAGTGCCCGATCCGCCCATCCACAAGGTGAACTTTCCCCACTCCTGCCTGTATTGCCTCAACAGCGGAACGCAGCTTTGGCAACATCCCGCCATGAACGATACCCTCCTCTGCAAGTCCCTCGACTTCACCACACCGGATGCTGTGAACCAGGCTTTCCGGGTCATCAGGATCGCGCATCACCCCGAGGACATCACTGATGTAGACAAGCTTGGCAACTTTCATCGCCCGGGCCAGGGCACTGGCAGCAATGTCCGCATTGGTATTGAGAGCCAGACCACTCGCCTGCTCAATGGAAACGGGTGAAACCACCGGTATCGTCTCGTAGGCAACCAATGCCTCAAGGGTCTCAACCCGGCAGGTAGTCACATGCCCGACAAAACCAAGGTCGACCTGGTTGCCCTCATCATCCTTTCCGTGCATGCGCTCAGCAAGGAACACATCCCTTCCGGCAACACCCACGGCACGCCCTCCGTGTGCCTTGACCAGGTCCACAAGTCGCGGGTTGACCTCGCTGCCCAGCGTATGCTCGACAATGGCGATGGATTTTTCATCAGTCACGCGCTGCCCGGAAACAAACCTCGGCTCGATTCCTTCACGCGCCATCGCCGCGGAAATCGCCTTTCCTCCCCCATGTACAATGACAGGATTAATGCCGACCGCCTCCAGCAGGACAATATCCCTTACCAGGGCGTCCAGCAGGCCTTGATCCTCCATCGCCGATCCTCCAAGCTTCACAAGGAACGTGGTTCCCCTGAACTGCTGGATATACGGCAGGGCCTCAGCAAGCACTGCGGCCTTGCTGATCTGCTCGGACAACGTTTCAGATAATGCGGACATCTTGGGGATAAAAATAAAATCCCGCACAGTGCTCTTATGCGCGGGAAAGTCTCAACCTAACCCATTCCGGGGAAATTTTCAACGCCCCTGAAGTTTCAAGGCATATTCAAGGCGGTTATAGGCGACATAGCCCTCCGATAAATCCGAAGTGAATACACGATGAGTGCCGCGGCCAATGTTCAGGTTAATGGTAACGGTAAACTCTTTCCTGGATACTGCCGCCTTCAGTCGAGCAATCGATGTGCGCGCAACCTGCCCGCCCCTGGCGCCTGCAAGGCCACCAAAGAAAATATCGACCTTGGATTCCTGCACCCGGGCACCTGAATAGCCGACAGCATCAATAACCCGGCCCCAATTCGGGTCAGAGCCGTTCCAGGAGCATTTAACCAGTGAGGAGTTGGCCACTGACTCGGCAACCCTGCGGGCATCCTCCTGTGAGGCAGCACCCAGGACCTCAATGGTCACAAACTTGGTAACACCCTCGCCGTCCCGCACCAGTTTCCAGGCCAATTCCAGCATCACCCTGGCAAGGGCACTGCGAAATACCCGTGATGCCTTGGAACCTGGCCTGATAGCCCGGTTCCCTGCAGCACCATTGGCCATGACAAGGACGGTATCATTCGTACTCATGTCACCATCGACACTAATGCAGTTGAATGAATCCGCCACGGCATTGCACGTTGCCGACTTAATCTCGGCAGTAGACACGGCTGCATCCGTGGTAATGAATGCAAGCATCGTTGCCATGTTAGGGGCAATCATTCCTGCCCCCTTGGCGACCCCGGTGATGGTCACTTCCCTACCCTCTATCGATATCCTCGCCGATACCACTTTATTCCGCTTGTCACTGGTAAGGATTGCCCTTGAAAAATCACGTAATCCTCCCGGGCGCAGTGACTTCACGACAGCAGGGGCAGCCTCCTGGATCTTCTCCACGGGCAGCGGCACGCCAATAATGCCAGTAGAACAGACGAACACCTGTCGCTCCTTGAGTCCTGACGCATCCGCAGCTGCCTTTGCCATCATCCTCGCATCCTTGTCACCTTGCCTGCCATTACAGGCATTGGCATTGCCACTGTTTACCAGGACTGCCTGCAACTGCCCCCCTTTGAGGTGACGCATCGACAACTTGACCGGGGAGGCCTTGATCCTGTTGGTCGTGAACGTTGCCCAGCAAACAGCAGGGCAATCCGAAACAAGCATACCCAGGTCCGGCTTACCACCCCCCTTAATACCGCAGGCCATGCCGGCAGCACGAAACCCGGCAGGCAGGACGGGGGAACGTAACAGCTGTATTGACTGGGCCATGCTCAATGGGATTACTTTAATTCACAATTCGCTCTTGTAGCCAATGTCCCGCCTAGAGGCCGGTCAGCCCACTGGTCTCCGGCAAACCTGACATCAGGTTAAAGCTCTGTACTGCCTGCCCGGAGGCACCCTTCACGAGGTTATCCTCAGCACTCATCAGCACAAAACGTCCCGTGCGGCAGTCATGAGCCCAACCGATATCAATAAAATTGGTATGAGTGACATTTTTCGTGTCAGGTGGGCTGTTCTCACCAAGCAACCTTACAAAGGGAGAATCACCGTAAGCCCGAACAAGGCTGCTTCCCACATCACCGGCCCCCGCCCCCCCACTGGAAGAAGCATAGATGGTCGTGCAGATACCAGAAGTTACCGGAGTAAGGATTGGAGTGAATGAAATGATCACTTTACGGGTCGCGGCAATGGATAATTCCTGCTCAATTTCGCTCAGGTGCCGGTGACGCGGCACGGAATACGCGCGCAAGCTCTCATTGCACTCGGCAAAAAGCAGGGAAGCATCGGCTTTTCGTCCTGCCCCGCTGGTGCCGCTCATGCTCACTACCTGAATACTTTCAGGGTCAATTAAACCATCGGCTAGCAGTGGCAAAAGGGGCAGTATCACGCTGGTTGGATAACAACCCGGAGATGCAACCAGGCGGGCTGCTGCAATCTGCTCAGGGCGAATTTCAGGCAACCCATAAACGGCCTCGTCCAGGAGTTGCGGCGCAGGATGTGCCTGCCCGTAAAAATCCTCATAGACTTTTGCATCAGAAATCCGGAAATCGGCACTGAGGTCTATCACCTTAAGCCCCGCATCAAGCAATGATCCGGCAAACCCGGCGGCAACCCCATGCGGCAGGGCCAGGAAAGCAACCTCTGCCCCGGTGGATTTGATTGCCTCAATATCCGGGGTAATAAAGCTTAGCGTCTCAGCCAATCCGACACCCCGGAACCGCGGAAAAACATCTGCAAGGCTTCGTCCTGACTCGCTTCGCGAAGTCACGCAAACCAGCTCAACCCCTTCATGACCAAGCAATATACGCACCAGCTCGGCACCGGAATAACCGCTCGCCCCGAGGATTGCCACCTTCGTTGGATTCACATCAGACATTTAAGTAATTAAGGCAACTTCGCTTTCAGGTGCCGGCATAGCAACCCCCTTTTCTGAATCGGCCAAGCTCGCCTCATAGCAGGTTTTCCTCTTGCTTCAACTTCACAAGTGGTCAAATGTCGCAAACAGAACGATTTAGATAAGCATTACCGCTTACGCTAAAAAACCAAAGTCGGGCCGTAGCGCAGCTTGGTAGCGCGCTTCACTGGGGGTGAAGAGGTCGTGGGTTCGAATCCCGCCGGCCCGACCACTTTAAGAATGATGTGACAGGCTCGCATCACGAAAAGCGACCCCCGTCACCCCCTCAGGAGCCTTTATCCTCCGGGAGAAGGTCCGGGCGGTTCTTGGCCGTCCTCTCAACGGCACGCTTGTATCGCCAGTCAGCTATTTTCTCATGATGGCCGGAAAGGAGTATTTCAGGAACATCCATACCCTCAAACTGGACAGGCCGGGTATAACATGGTGCCTCCAGTATTCCTTCACCCTCGGCGAAGGACTCCTCTTGCGGAGAACGTTCATCACCGAGAACGCCGGGGATCAGCCTCACCACAGCATCCACGAAGACCGCGGCGGCAACCGCCCCATTGGTCAACACGTAGTCACCTATTGAGATTTCCTCATCAACCAGGGCCTCGACCACACGATGGTCAATCCCCTCGTAATGCCCGCAGAGAATAATCAGGTGGGTATCGCTGCAGGCATAGGAACGAACCATGGACTGGTTGAGCCTTTTGCCCTGCGGGGTCATTAATATTACGCGTGTGTGCTCCCGCTTAAGTTCCCCTACCGCTGCAAAGAAAGGCTCCGGCTTCATGACCATCCCCGGTCCCCCCCCATAAGGCTCATCATCGACCTTATTGTGTCGATCCTGGGTCCATTGCCGAAGATCATGGACCCTGAGATCCAAAATACCGCCGGTTACCGCCCGCCCGATGATGCTCTCGGAAAGCGGCCCGTGCACGACCTCGGGAAATATCGTCAGGATATCGATTTCAAGCCGGTGATTCATTGCTTTTTAACCGGTAAAAACGCGGATCTAATCCTTATCGATGGTTTGTCCGCGCAGCTTCGCGCCGATAAAGTCATCAAGGGCCCCATCCATCACGTCATTGACATTACTCGTCTCGTGACCAGTGCGGTGATCCTTAACCAGCTGGTAGGGTTGAAAAACATATGATCGAATCTGGCTGCCCCATGCAATCTCCCCCTTCTCCCCATAGACACGTTCCATCTCTGCACGCTTCTTGTCCTCCTCAAGCTGAAAAAGCTTTGAACGAAGCAACTGCAGGGCAACCGCCCGGTTCTTGTGCTGACTGCGCTCAGCACTGCAGCGGATGATAATCCCGGACGCATGGTGTTTGAGGATAACCGCAGTCTCAACCTTGTTGACATTCTGTCCACCCTTGCCACCGCTGCGTGTCGTGGTGATTTCATACTCCTTCTCATCAATCTCAATGTCCCCGTCATCCTCCAGTTCCGGCACCACATCAACACTGGCAAAAGAAGTATGGCGCCGCGCATTGGCATCGAAAGGGGAAATTCTAACCAGGCGATGTACACCGCATTCCGTTCTCAGGTAACCGTATGCATTCTCGCCGACAATGCGCAGCGTTGCCGAGCTTACCCCGGCCTCATCATGTTCCTTGTATTCCACCATCTCGACCTTGAATCCCCGGCGTTCCGCCCAGCGCTGGTATTGGCGAAGCAACATCTCAGCCCAGTCACACGCCTCAGTTCCCCCGGTTCCAGCCTGCACCGTAAGAAACGCATTCTTGTCGTCATGTTCCCCGGAAAGCAGGAGCTCGAGCTCCAGCTCATTGAGCTGCCTGCTGATATCCTTGTACTCTTTGCCAACTTCCTGGGCTGACTCAACATCGTTTTCCTCACGGGCAAACTCTATCAGCTCATCTATATCAGCCACCCTGGCCTCCAGTCCGCTGAAGGTATTGATCCTCTTGGTGATCGCAGCATGCCTGCCGGATATCCTGATTGCCCTCTCGTTATTATCCCAGAACCCGGGATCCGACATCTTTTCCTCGAGGTCGGTTATTTCAGCTTTCAGCTTGTCCAAGTCAAAGATACCTCCGAAGCTGACCGATGAGCGATTTCAGGGAATCGGTATCGAAAGCTTGGAGGTCATTGGAAATGGTATCCATGAGATGTTTATTGTAGCCAATAAGGGCAGGTCGCGCAACCCACAAGCCATATGGAAAAATGCAGGGGAACAATCATCCGGCGAACACCGCTCACCGAATCCAGCCTGATCATTCACTGGTGCACCGAGGAGCATGGAATCATCAAGACCATTGCCAAGGGAGCTCGCCGTCCCAAGAGTCCGTTCGCCGGGAAACTGGACCTTTTCTGCGAAGCGGAATTCGTCATTGCACGCAGCAGGAAAACCGACCTGCACCCGTTGCGTGAACTATCGCTTAATTCCATACGCCCCGGCCTGAGACAAAGTTACCTGCAAACCCTCGCCGCGACGTATTTTGTGCAGCTACTCAGCCTGGTAACCGAGCCCGAGAGCCCCATCGCCTCGCTGAACAACCTGCTCAACCGGGCGCTCAACCACCTCGAGGAAAACCTTCCCGAAATAAAGGCCATATTGCACTACGAAAAAGAAATGGCGCAACTGCTTGGTGTGCTTGAACCCGGGGCGACGCCGGCCAAGAACCTCGAGCAGGCCGGTCACCGACTGCCCAAGACGCGCACGGAATTATTTCGCCTCATCGGCCATTGATCCGGGACAATACCGGTTGACATGACAGAACCTGCGTCTTTACAAAGTAATGCATCAGTATTCCTCTTTTTTTGCATGGTAATTATAATTAATATCTTTAATTGATATTAGTTATTGAAAATAAAGGCAATTAATCTGGTCATTGGCCAATAAAAGATTAGCGTTATAGAAGTTGTCTGAACTTCAGAAAAATCCCCCATCCCATGAGTCATACAAATCCTCCCAGTGTATTAAGCGTTCTCCTTAACCGTGTGCAGTCCCTACAGGATGAGCAAAAGCACACAGAAGCAGCCATCAGTGCGCAAACGGCAATTGAAACCGGCCGCCGGACTGTCGAGACCGATCCTGAGGCGACCCCGCATTTAATCACTGCTCTGGAAATGCTCGGCAACCTGCGCAGGGAAAGCGGGGATTATCCGGATGCCGAGAGGCTGTACCTGGAAGCCCTGCAACTGGCTGAGACAAGTGACATCCCTGTCAGCCAGATTGCCCGCTTAAAGTGCAGCCTGGCCGCTGTATATGACTTCAGCCAGTTACCGGAATCAGCCATTCCTCTCTATCAGCAATCCATAGAGCTTTTTGAAAACATGGATCCACCGGCGGAACTCGACGTGGCCAACCTGTGCAACAACCTTGGAATGATCTATAAGGAGGAAGGAAACTTCGAACAGGCGGAAACCCATTATCTCAGGGCCCTGGAAATTCTGGAGCGGGTCTCGGGAAACAACAACGTCGACGTTGCAGGTGTTTATAATAACCTTGGTGCCCTCTACCAATCATCAAACTATAATGGCCAGGCACGGGAGATGTATAACCAGGCACTGGAAATCCATAAGGAAGTCAGCGATCCCGATCACCCGGACCTTGGACAATCCCACGGCAACCTGGCCACCGTGCTCCATGAGCTAGGGGAAAATGAACAGGCACTCAAGAACTACCAGACTGCCATGCGGATCCTGGAAGCCAACCTCTCGGAGGATGCCAAGACATTTTCCATCGTCGTGGCCAACTTTGCTTCACTGATGCGCGACATGGGCAAGGAACGCAAAGCGCTCTCGATTGAGAAACGCGCAAGCAAGATCCTGCGACGTTGCTCCGCTTAACTTCAGAACCTCCCTCATGCCAGGGCAGTCACCAATTCCTCCCAGGCCTGCATCTCTGCCCCCGGATCAAAAAGGGGGGCCAGCTCCCGGCAGCTCCGGGACAAATCCCCAAGGAACACATCGTCATTCTCCGCACGGGTAAGCAGTGCAGTAAGCCCGGAAACGTCGCCGACAGGAAAAAGCCCCCCATAATCCTCCCCGACAAGTCCCGTAATCCCCTCGACCCGGGTGGCGATGATGGGAGTTCCGTCAACAACAGCCTCGCCAATTACCCGCCCTGCCCCCTCGTTTCTGGAAGTCACGAGTAACACATCGCTGCTGCTGATGAGGGCCCTTGACTCAGCAGGCGTCAATCCTCCCAACCATTCGTAGCGCAGGTTGTCGGCACTCTCCTGCCTTGCGCGCTCATCGCTGCCGCAATCCAGCGGAAATCCCGCATGACGAATGGATGTCCTTGATTGTTCTGGCAGTTGCCTTGCGGCAACTGCTGCAAGGAACGGATCCTTCACGGCACGCAGGTTTGCCACGAGCGCCACATTGAATGCTTCCGGGTCCATTTCCCATGCTCCCGCAATAGATGAAGGCTCTACGGACTGCACAATGACCGTCAACTTCTCATGCAATACATCCGGGATTACCTTTGAGGCATTTGCCTGCAGGGCCACCAGACGGTCCGCCATCTCCATAGAGCGCATGGACAAGTCAGAAACCGTCGGGTAAATATCCGTCCCGGTCAGGATCACCACGATTCGTGAGCCCGGGTTGCTGCGTGAGAAAAGGGAAATCTCATGATGCATTTTTTCCGCATTTAAAGCGATCAGTAATTCTGCATTCTTGCCGGCCGCACTTCCGCCCGATTCCACATTGTGCCCAAGCGCAATCAGGATTTCTGCCCACTGCACTGCCGAGCAAAAATTACCGGTGACAACACCGGCTTGCTCCGGGTAGACGATAAAGACATCCATGGTATTAATTTGATAACCAAGGAAACGGTGAAGGGCCAAGGATTATTCCATTATCCCTGCCCGGATAGCAAAAGTCCCGGGAATAACCTGATAACTGCATCTTGCCGCCCCGGTATTCACGTCATAAGATCACCCGTTAAACAATGGATATTCCCCAAGGCGACTTCGAAGGCTTTATCTTCGACCATGACGGCACCTTGTCACTTTCCATGCACGTGCACTTCGATGGCTGGATTGATTCCTTCAGGAAAAACGGCGGAGACTTCGAGTTTACCCGGGAGATTGCCCAGTCTTACGCCGGCGTGGGCATGCACGACACCGTGGAAATACTCAACGAGCGCTATGGGTGTAAAATGGACCCTGTTCAAGTGGTTCATGACCAGGAAGCCTACTTCTTTGCAAACCTGGACAAGGTTAAGCCTTATGAACCAGTCGTAAATTTTGCCCGCCAACAGGCGGCTGAAGGCAGACCCATTGCGGTGGCATCGGGAGGAATCCGGGAAACGGTAATCCGGACCATGGAAGCGGTGAAAATTTCCGACTTGTTCGACATTGTCATCACCCAGGATGACGTGCAGCACAGTAAGCCGGCACCCGACCTCTTCCTGCTGGCCGCAGAGCAAATGAACGTGCCACCAGGCAAATGCCTGGTCTTTGAAGACAGCCACCTCGGAATCCAGGCTGCGCAACGGGCCGGCATGGCAAGCTGTCTTGTCCAGCCTGATGACCCGTCTTGACGGGCAACCTGAATCAGGGCTTACCCGCCCTTCATTTCTGAACCTCCGCCTTCGCCCCTCTAATCATCGCTAGGCAAGGATCTCCTTAACCACCCTGGCCTCCTCAACGCCGGTGAGACGCTGGTCAAGCCCCTGGTAGCGGAAAGTGAGTTTCTCGTGATGAATACCAAGCTGGTTGAGAATGGTGGCATTCAGGTCTCGGATATGAACGGGATCCTCAAGGATATTGTAACAGTGGTCATCCGTCTTGCCGTGTTCGTAGCCCCGCTTGACGCCCGCTCCTGCCATCCAAGTGGTAAAGCACCGGCCATGGTGGTCACGGCCGTGGTTATTCTTGGTCAGTTTTCCCTGCGAGTAGATCGTCCGGCCGAACTCGCCGCCGCAGATCACAAGGGTATCATCAAACATGCCGCGTTCCTTTAAGTCCTTGATCAATCCGGCACAGGGCTGATCGATATCTTCACACTGCTGGCGCAGTTTGGATGGCAGGCTCCCGTGCTGATCCCAGCCGCGATGAAAGAGTTGCTGAAAACGCACGCCTTTCTCAGCCATACGCCTTGCCAAAAGGCAATTGCGCGCAAAGCTTCCTGGCTTCTCGACGGCAGGTCCGTAGAGGTCCTTGACATGCTTGGGTTCCTTTGAAATATCCATCAACTCAGGCACCTCAGCCTGCATCCGGAAAGCCATCTCGTATTGCTCAATTCGTGACTGGGTTTCCGGGTCGGCAAATTTCTTGAACGTCTCACTGTTAAGCTCCTTGAGGCCATCCAGCATCCCGCGACGTGCATCACGATCGATTCCAGGAGGATTATTCAGGTACAGGACCGGCTCACCATTGCTGCGAAGCTTCACCCCCTGGTGACTGGAGGGAAGGAATCCACTTCCCCAAAGCCTGTCATAAAGAGCCTGAAGTTGGCCACGACCACGGGAAATCATGACAATATATGCCGGCATATTCTCATTCACACTGCCCAGCCCATAACTCAGCCATGAGCCCATGCTGGGCTTGCCCTGCTGCTGGACACCGGTGTTAATATAGGTGATCGCCGGGTCATGATTGACCGCCTCGGTATTCATGGTCTTGATGATCGTGATGTCATCAACGATGCTGGCGGTATGGGGCAGGAGATCCTTGTTGACCCATGTGCCGTGCTTGCCAAAGCGCTCAAACTCAAACATCGGCGCCACGCAGGGAAAGGACTTCTGGCCACTGGTCATGCCGGTGATCCGCTGCCCCTGACGAACAGAATCAGGCAATTCCTTGCCATGAATATCGCGTAATGCCGGCTTGTAGTCGAAAGTGTCGATATGCGAGGGACCTCCCGGAAAAAACAGATAAATGGCACGCTTGGCCTTCGGGGCAAAGTTCGGAAATCCCGGTAATCCTCCTGCTGCCTGCGCGGAACCAATGAGTCCCGGGTCCCACAGGCTGCTAAGGGCAGCGGCACCCATGCCGTGTCCGGTATTCAACAAAAATCGACGCCGTGTTGGATCGTGATACATTTTTTCTGGTGTTTAATGATAAAAAAATTTACCCGCGTGTCAGGGTTTCATCCATATTAAGAAGGAGCTGCCCCACAACCATCCAGGCGGCATGGTCAACCGCATCAATCGTCTCATCACGCGCCATCTCACCAACAGCGAGAAACTCCTTAGCCTTATTGGGATCATTCCGGAACCTGGTTAACTGATCACCAAGGACACGCTCAATCACCTTAACCTCCGCCTGTGTTGCCGGGCGGGACAATGCCAACTTGAATCCATAGTCAATCCTGGATGCCGTGTCGTTGCCACCCTCCTTGAGCAACCTCTGGGCAAAAGCACGGGCCGCCTCGACAAACTGCGGGTCGTTCAGGGTCACCAGCGCCTGCAGAGGAGTATTGGTAATCGGTCGTTGAATCATGCATTTCTCGCGAGTGGGAGCATCAAATATCAACATGTTGGGCATGGGTGCGGAACGCTTCCAGTAGGTATACATGGAACGCCGGTAAAGCTTCTCACCATTGTCGCGTTTGTAGCGCAAGCCACCATTAAGGGACACTTCATTCCAGATGTTGGGCGGCTGGTAGGGCTTAACACTTGCTCCCCCAACCTTTTTAACCAACAGGCCTGAAAGGTCCAATGCCGTATCCCGAATAAACTCCCCCTGCAAACGGAACCGTGGAGAGCGGGCCAGCAGGATATTCTCCGGGTCGGCCTTGGCCAGTTGCGGTGTGAAACGGGAAGCCTGCCGATACGTGGCGGAAAGAACAATCTGCTTGAGCATCCGCTTCACATTCCAGCCGCTCTCGACAAAATCCACAGCCAGCCAGTCAAGCAACTCCGGGTGACTGGGCGGACTTCCCTGGTTGCCCAGATCATCAACAGACTTCACCAGACCACGCCCGAAAAGCAGTGCCCAGTAACGGTTTACCGCCACCCGGGCAGTGAGCGGATTTTTTCCAGAAGTGAGCCACTGTGCCAGTCCGAGGCGGTTGGAGGCAGCCCCTTCTGCAAGGCTTGGAAGTGCAGCAGGAACCCCGGGATTGACCACGGCGTCGGGTCCTTCCTTGATCGGCTGGTCATAGGCACCACGATCAAGGATGTAGGTCTTGCGGGTTTTGTTTGCCGCATGGTCCTGCATCACCATCACACTGGTGGCCTTTTGACCCTTGATGGCACTTTCCTCCGACAAGAGCTTGCTGTGTGCTGAAACCAGTTTCTGGTATTCCTGGTCCTGGGAAGAAAGAAAGTGCTCAAGCAATGCCATCTTCTGCTCCTGTGTGCGTTTTGCAGCCGGGGTTGCAAGGATGCCCTTGATCGGGTCCCCTCCAAGCCGCTGGATCTCCGCCTCGGAAAGTGCCCGGTTGTAGATTCGCAATTCATCAACTTCCCCGTTGTAATTGCCCTGGCTGGAACGGCTGCCGATTTTAAAGGGTGTCTGCGTCACGATGGAATCCTTGAGTGAATCCTGCTCGACCTTGTTACCCACAAGTTTGCCATCGATGAAGATCTTGACCCCCGAAGCCTTGGATGAGCCGTCATACACGACGGCTACATGCTGCCACTTGTCGGCGGCAAGGGGCTGGGCGGAAACCACCTTGAGGGCGTTTCCGGGCCAACTGCTGACAATATGGGTGCCAACCGCACGGTTCTGGAACCAGAAATCATAGCCCCGGTAGGCCTGTCCCACATCCATACGGGCAATCACCGAGCCATTGCCATTGCCGGGAACCTTAAGCCAGGCAGCAAAGGTAAAGGCCTGGTTGCGCTCCCGGGCCGGCCAGGAGCCAAACGTGACGGCTGTCTTGCCGTCAAAGCGCAACCCGCCATCTTCCCCGCGCTTGGCCGGGTATACCCTGCCCTGGATCTGTCCGACACCGCCGCCCACGCTGGCCTTGACCTGGTTTCCTCCCCGCTCATTAAGGGGAAAGAAATGGGCCAGTCCGGGCGGCTCCGGCAAAGCATTGCCGGCGGACTTCTCCGCCACGCGCAACCACTTGACGTATTCCGGCACAGCACCCCGCTTGTATTCATCCATCTTCTTGTCGCTGGCCTCAATCCCCTTGCGCAACTCCGCCAACTTGGCTACCTGCTCCCTTGGCGGCACATTGACCACCGGCGACTGGTTGCCCCCGCGTGACTGCATGCCCGGGTCGGTGGTATTATTGAAGTAAGCAAACATCTGGTAATACTCTCGCTGAGTAATCGGGTCATACTTGTGGTCATGACACTGGGCACACTCCATTGTCAGACCCATCCAGACATTGGCGGTTGTCTTGACACGGTCGACGACATATTCAACCCGCAGTTCCTCCGCGAAGGCACCACCTTCATCCGAGGTGGCGTGGTTGCGGTTAAAGCCGGAGGCCACCCGCTGGGCAATCGTTGCATTCGGCAAAAGGTCGCCGGCAAGTTGCTCGGTGGTAAACCGGTCAAAGGGCATGTTGGAGTTATAGGCATCAATTACCCAGTCACGCCAGGCCCACATGTCACGAGGACCATCGGCGTGCATGACCGAGGAGTCTCCATAACGCGCCGCGTCCATCCATGCCAGGGCCATCCGCTCACCGTATCGCTCCATGCCAAGCAGGCGGTCAACCACCTTCTCATAGGCTTGCGGTGACTGGTCATTGACGAATGCCTCGACATCCCCGGGCGAAGGCGGCAGTCCTGTCAGGTCGTAGGTGACCCTGCGGATCAGTGTTCGACGATCCGCCTCACCGGACTGCTTCAGTCCTGACTTGATAAGGCGATCGAGGATAAATAAATCAATCGGGTTGTGCACTCGCCCTTTGTTTTCGGTGTTCGGGACATTGTCCTTCGCCGGAGGCACAAAAGCCCAGTGATCCCTGTATTCTGCGCCGGAGAGAACCCATTGCCGCAAAAGCGACTTCTGTTCCGCACTCAGGACCTTGTGTGACTCCGGTGGAGGCATCACCTCATCCTCATCATCCGATAAAATCCGGTGCAAGAACTCACTGTCGGCAAGTTTATCGGGGTTGATCGCCCGGACACCGTCGTTGAGCCTCACGGCCCCTTCACGGGTATCGAGCCTCAAGTCAGCCTTACGGTCCGCAGCATCAGGACCATGGCAGATGAAACAATTGCTCGACAGGATCGGGCGAATGTCACGGTTGAAATCAATCTCGGCACCGGACACGCTGCCCGCAGCAAACGTAAGGCTGAAAAATAATGAAGGTATAATAAAACGACGATGCATGATGTTACGGTTTCACTCCCATTAATCGTTCATTCTCACCGTTCTCGTGAAAATGTTCAAGCTTTGCCTGAGACTGATATCACTTTTCATCTGCTGGAAATGGGCAGCAACGCATTCTCAATAAAGTGCGCTTTTCCTTGAAAGCTTGATGCAAATCAGCACATGAAGGACCATATTTATGGCAATTTTGCCAGCCTGTGGCAAATCGTTCCAGTTTTGGGATCGCCAAACAAGCTGATACAACGGTATCATTCATCACAATGCATCAATTCCTCTTCATCCTCACCATTATCCTGGTCGCCTTTGGCCAAGCACGTGCCAATGAAAAGCCCAACATCCTGTTCATCTTTGCAGATGACCAGTGCTATAAAACAATCCGGGCCCTGAACAATCCTGAAATTCATACCCCGCACCTCGATCAACTGGTCAATCGTGGAACCACCTTTACCCACGCCTACAACATGGGCGGCTACCACGGGGCGGTCTGTGTTGCCAGCCGAACCATGCTCATCACGGGAAAATACGTATGGCATGCAAGAAAATCGGAAAAAGAGCTCAAGAAATCACTGGATGGCAAGCTCTGGCCACAGCTGATGGCCAAGGCCGGGTACGGCACCTACTTTACCGGTAAATGGCATGTCAAGGCAGACGCCAACCACCTCTTCGCAACCGCACGAAACATCCGCGGTGGCATGCCCAAGCAGACGCCAGAGGGATACAACAGGCCCCTTGCCGACGGCACCGATCCCTGGGACCCCACCGACCCGAAGTTTGGAGGTTTCTGGGCAGGAGGCAAACACTGGAGTGAAGTGGTTGCCGATGATACCCTCGACTATCTCAATGACGCCAAGAAGAAGAACAAGCCCTTCTTCATGTATATTGCCTTTAACGCCCCGCATGACCCGCGCCAGGCGCCGAAATCATACGTGGATAAATATCCGGCCGAGAAAATCGCGATTCCCGAAAGCTTCATGCCTGAATATCCCTGGAAGGATGCCATCGGGTGCGGCAAGGGCCTGCGCGACGAGAAACTTGCCCCTTTCCCCCGCACAAAACATGCCGTGCAGGTCAACCGCCGCGAGTATTATGCGATCATCAGCCACATGGATGCACAGATTGGACGCATCATGGACCACCTGAAGAAGACCGGACAGGCGGAAAACACCTACATCTTTTTCACGGCCGACCACGGCTTGTCTGTTGGACACCACGGCTTGATCGGCAAACAAAGCCTGTTCGATCACAGTGTGCGTGTCCCGTTCATGGTTACGGGACCCGGGATTAAGGCCGGCGTACGCAACTCCTCACCAATCTACCTCCAGGACGTCATGGCCACCTCCCTGGAACTTGCCGGAGCTGAAAGGCCCGAACATGTCCAGTTCCAAAGCCTGTTGCCGATGCTCAGGGAAAACAAAAAGGGAGGACTTGATGCCGTATACGGTGCCTATGTGGATTTTCAACGTTCAGTCACTGCCAATGGGCACAAGTTGCTCCTTTTCCCAAAGATCAAAAAGGCACTCCTCTTCGACATGGAAGCTGATCCTGAGGAAATGAAGGACATCTCGAGTAACAAGGGTTCCAGAAAAATCATGAAGGGACTCTTCGCTAAACTGCTCAAGCTGCAAAAAGAATCCGGCGACGCTCTTGACTTGAAACCAACCTACCCGGAACTGCTCTGAACCGGAGGGCGCCAAAGTTGACCCCGGCTATTGAAATGAAATCGCTCGTCTTTACCGCCATCGGCCCGGACCGGCCCGGCATCGTCGATGAACTCTCCTCGGTGGTTGCGGCCAATGGCGGAAACTGGCTGGAGAGCCGTATGGCCAGATTTTGTGGACAATTCGCTGGCATTGTAAGGATCGAGTATGAGGAGGCCAAGGCAGAGTTGCTTCTCAGTGCCCTTAAGGCAATCAAAAGGCTTAATGTGGTTACCACAGAACCTGAGGATCAGTGTCCGCTTCCCGGCGAAACAGTGACCCTGGAATTAATCGGCGTGGACCATCCCGGTATCTTGAGCGAAATTTCCAGCGCACTTGCCGAGCACTCCGTGAACGTTGAAAAACTCCACACCGAGTGCATCAGTGCTCCCATGGGCGGAGGCTCCCTCTTCAGGGCCCATGCAACCATTGGCCTGCCGGAAGGCGTGCAAATTGATGATTTAAAGGGCAACCTTGAGCAAATTGCCGCTGACTTGATGGTGGACCTGAAGATTGGCGACAAGGATTGACATTACGCGCTTACCCTTATATGGTTTAAACAAGATATGAAAACGACAATGAAATTTATCGCTACAGTATTCTGCTTCATCGCATTCAGCAGCGGTGTTGCCTTTGCCGCTGATGCGGTCAACAAAAAGTGTCCAATCAGTGGCAAGGCCTCTGACGGTTCAAACAGCGTAAAATACACAGCCGAATTCTGCTGTGGAAAGTGTGTGGCCAAGTTCGAAAAGGATCCCACTGCCTATGCTGAGAAAGTAGCCAAAGCCGCCAAAGGCAAATGCGCATTCAGTGGTAAGGCAGCCAGCGAATCCGTGGACATCCACATTGCTGTATGCTGCGGGAAATGTGAGAAGAAGGTCAAAGCCGACCCCGGAAAATTCTTCGCAAAATTGCAGAAAAAGCAAGACTAACGCCCAACTTTAAAGTTTTCTCTTAAAAATACCGCCTGTGCAAAACAGGCGGTATTTTTTTGCACAGTTTTCAGCCTAACGCACCCCCTTACGGGATTCGACCCTCATGTCCCCGGCAGGGTCCCGCTTGAGAATGAACATTTCACGAGTCGGGCAACGGGCAGCTCCGAACTGGTATTCAACAGTAAGATCAACCCTTACCAGGCTGGACTCCATGGTGATAACCTTGAATAGAGGCCGGTGCCTCATCCGCAAAAAACAGTAGAGGGGCACGTGCCTGTGCCCGGCATTCCAGAGCAGGCTTGCCGGCGCAAAATCATCAACCTCGGACAGTGTCACGAAAACCTCCCGCACCACTGCTTCGCCGTGCCTGCGGGCAAGTTTCCTGGCACTCCTCCTGTTGCGAATGAACTCGGAAAACGCAGCCAGGGGATTACGCCGCTGCTCCTCCATCTCGGTGATCAACTCCTGGGCGTGAACCGCCATTGCCGCATGAAAATCCTGCCGCGACATCCTGCCGGATTCAAGTTCCCGAAACAATCGGTTAGGGGGCAAGACGTTCTGCCGTGGGGATACCATGAGCTTTAAAGTTAGATACATTAGCATGGATGTAGTGATGTCCAGCACATCCGTAACCTGTTTTCCTGAAATCACACCGATCTATTTGCACGCGGGCAGGGCATTGGTATATATTACCAGCAGTGCCCCCCATCACTAGACTATTGCCACTCCTACTGGTAGTGGCCGGCATTTTGCCTGCCCACGCAGACTTTGTTAATTTCGAGACTCCACAGGTCAGGCCGGTAGCCATCAGCCCAGACCACGACACTCTGGCCGTTTGCAATACGGCAGATCAACGCGTGGAGCTCTTTGACTTGAGCGGCAGCTATCCGCAACCCTCAGGGACAATCACCGTGGGCATGGACCCGGTCAGTCTCGCCTACCGCACAAACCAAGAGGTCTGGGTGGTCAACCAGCTTTCAGATTCCATCAGCATCATCGACCTCAGGAGCCGTCTTGTCAGGGCAACCCTCCAGACTGATGACGAGCCGGCAGACGTGGTCTTTGCCGGCAACCCGAAACGCGCCTACATATCCTGCTCGCAAAGTGATACCGTCCTCGTCTTCAATCCCGATGACATCACTGCCCCGCCCCTGCGTATCCCCATCGAGGGCGAGGACCCCCGGGCACTTTGCACAAGCCCCGGGGGAGACCGGGTGTATGTTACCATCTTTGAATCGGGTAACCGCTCTACCATCATCGCCGGGGGCAGCGGCGATGACGTGATCAATTTTCCGCCCAATGCGGTTTCGGATGCCCGCAGCCCCTATGGGGGTATCAATCCCCCACCCAATAACGGAAATGCCTTCCAGCCCCGGCAAAAACGCGGCAATCCCGGTGCCCCACCCGTTGGCCTTATCGTTAAAAAAAACCTGCAGGGAACATGGCGTGATGACAACAATGCCGACTGGTCGGACATGGTCGGCGGTCCACTTGCCTCTCTTTCCGGCCGCATTCCGGGCTGGGACTTGATTGATAATGACCTGGCTGCCATTGACACCCGGAGTGGCGCCGTGAGCTACGCGACAGGACTGATGAACATCTGCATGGCAACCGGGGTGAATCCTGTAAGCGGGGAATTACTCACTGTTGGCACCGATGCTCTCAATGAAGTGCGCTTTGAACCGAATCTCAACGGGATCTTCGTGCGTGTCATGTACGGAATTACCAACCCCACCACACTGGAAAACCTGACCGGGGACCTCAACCCGCACCTGGATTACGAAAGCCATACCACCACCGCCATGAATCGGGAACAATCCATTGGTGATCCGCGTGGCATCACGTGGAATGCGGAAGGCAGCCTCGCTTATGTAACCGGCATGGGGTCTAACAATGTCATTGTTATTAATGCGGCCGGCCAGCGGTCGGCAGGCGTAAGCGTCATCGAGGTGGGTGAAGGTCCCACCGGGATCGTGGCGGACAACCAGCGCAACAAGCTCTACGTTTTAAACCGCTTTGAAAGCACGCTTTCCATTATTGACATGGAGTCACTCAGTGAGACGACCCGGGTGGCATTCTTTGATCCCACCCCGCAAAACATCCGCACCGGCAGGCGGCATTTCTATGACACCCACAGGACATCCGGCCTTGGCCATGTCTCGTGCGCCTCATGCCACGTGGATGCGCGCACGGACCGGCTGGCATGGGACCTCGGTGACCCTGCCGGAAGCATGATCGCCATTGAAGCGGGCAGGCACAACCTTGGTGCGGGATTTCCCGGCCTCGGGTCCGGGTTTACCAATTTTCACCCGATGAAAGGCCCGATGACAACCCAGACCATGCAGGATATTATCGGCAAGGAACCACACCACTGGCGCGGGGACAGGGATGGTATCGAGGCATTTAATGACACATTTGAAACCCTGCTCGGCGATGACACGCGCCTTAACTCCCTGGAAATGCAGGAATTTGAGGATTACCTCGCGACGATAACCATTCCGCCAAATCCTTTCCGCAACCTCGACAACACGCTGCCAACAAACCTGCCGCTACCGGGTCATGTGACAGGCGGCCGCTTCGGCCAGGCCGGCCGCCCTTTGCCCAATGGTAATGCGCTGCGTGCCCTGGAGGATGTCTACCGTCCATTTGATCGTGGTATCGACAGGGGCAATTTTGCCTGTGTCACCTGCCACACACTACCCACCGGATTGGGCAGCAACACGTCGCTGGACTTCATTAATTTTTTACCTATTCCCGCAGGCCCTAACGGGGAAGCTCACCATGCGCTGGTCTCAGTGGACGGTTCCAGCCAACGGGCGTTCAAGATTCCGCAGACCCGCA
Source organism: uncultured Verrucomicrobiota bacterium (assembly GCA_902589825.1). Lineage (GTDB taxonomy): Bacteria > Verrucomicrobiota > Verrucomicrobiia > Verrucomicrobiales > DEV007 > CACIUL01. The sequence goes on along the minus strand of CACIUL010000004.1, from coordinate 48,815 downwards.
CAGCTTATGACAAGATGGGCTTTGACATGACATCACGGCGAAGCAGGTCAGGCTTCGGCTTCCTGCATGATGGCAGCATTGACGGACTTTCACGCTTTTTCTCTGCAAGTGCATTTGAGCCTGAAAACAACCAGGAGATTGCCGACATGGTCGCCCTGATACTGGCATTCAGCGGATCGGACTTCCCGGGCGATCCTGACGGGTTTGAGCCACCGGGCACTTCCAGTCAAGATGCCCATGCGGCAACAGGGCAACAACTGACCCTGGTTTCGCAGCAATCAACGCCGAGACTGCAGGCATTCCTTTCCCTGGGCAATGCAGGAAAGGTGCAACTCGTTGCTCATGCCACAGTGGCAGGCAGCCAGCGTGGCTGGCTCTACCTTGGCAATGACCGGTTTGGTACCGACTCGGGCAATACCCGGCAGTCCACCACGCAGCTCCTCATGCAGGCCTCTGTGGAGAACCCGATCACATTCACCTGTGTCCCCCGGTCCTGTGGTGAGCGCATCGGCATTGACCGGGACCGGGACGGCATTGGCAACTTCGATGAAATTCGTGACTTTTCCCCCAATATCAGCGGCCTGCAGAATCCTTTTCGTCCGGACAGCACAGACAGCACAGGCAATAACGGTTCAACAATACCTGATGGCATTCCTGACGGCATGAACGACTTCGATGGCGATGGCATCATCAACTCGGATGAACTTGCTGCAGGAACCAATCCCGCAGACAACCTTGCCGTGGAAGTCCCCCTGCATGTGAAATTCACCGGCGCCATGCCATTAACGCTAACCTGGCCGGGAGCCCCTCTCGGCGAATACCAGGTGCAGTTCACCAGCGACCTGACCAGCTGGCAGGACGCAGCGGACGGTCATTTTGTTGCCGACGTGGAAAGCGAGCCCCTGCAATGGCAGGAGAACTCGACATCAAATTCCCGGCGCTTCTACAGGATCGTTCGAATGCGCTGAACGAAGTCTGGTGACAAAAAAATTGCCCCGCAGGAGATCCTGCGAGGCAATGCATTTTTACTGTTTTAACCAGTAAACCAAATGAAAGGGTTTAAGAATCGTCTTTCTTCTTGGCAGGCTTCTTGGCAGCATCACCCTTCTTCTTCGGGGTACGCTTGGCTACAAACTCCTCTTTACTGAGGCTGCCGTCCTTGTTCTTGTCTTTGGCCTTAAGGATTTTCTCCGCCATCTCAGGCTTCTTCTTGAAGCCAGCCTTGAGTTCCTCGGCTGATAATTTGCCATCGCTATCCTTATCCAGCTTGGCAAAACGCGCAGCCGGATCCGGCTTCTTCTTGGCCTTCTTCTCTTCTTCAGCCGCGGTGGCGAGATTGGCGGCAACGCCAGTCATCACTCCGCATGTTGCCAATATTGCAAAAATGTTCTTTTTCATGATTATTTGTTTTAAGTCGTGTTGAGGATTCAGAAAGGCAACATCTGCCCTTCGTTGATTAATGCGGTAAAGTAATACACCCAATTGATTACTTATCACCCAAAAAATAAATCGCTAACACACATTATGGCCGATATAAGGACGAGGTAAGTTGCTCTGTGGATCAACCGGCCCAATCCCATGCCCTGCCTCAATGAAAAAGGCAACCCTTTCAGGACATCACACCAGGTTCCTGATGGGTTCGGATCCTGAAATAAGGGACTTTACTTCCCTTGAAAGGTTTTCCATCAGGCGCACCTGGCCGATGTCCAGGAGCGTGTGCATAATGGTTCCCAGCAAGTGAGAGGAAGTCACAGCCTCGCTGTTTGGTTCACCGCCATCACGGGTAGATTCACCGATGACCTGTCCCATTTTAAGCCCTCCTCCGGAAAGCATCAGGGGCGCAATCTTGCCCCAGTGATCCCTTCCTCCCTTGGCATTGATCTTTGGATTGCGACCCATTTCCCCACAGCACACCAGCAAAACTTTATCACTCAGCCCACGCGCATGCACATCCTCAATAAAGGCGGAAACGGCATGGTCAAAAGGCAACCCGACATAGTGCATTCCCTCCTGCACCGTGGCATTGTTCTGGTCAGCGTGGAAATCCCAGACAAAGTTTGTCGTCACGGTGACAAACCCGCACCCCCGCTCCACCAGCCGGCGGGCCATCAGCATCAACTTGCCGAGTGAATTGACGTGGTCCCTGTAATTCTTGTGATTATTCCAGACCCTGCGAATTGACGAATAGGGCACCAGTGGCGCGGTGTCATAACGCTCAACAGTGCGGGGATCCTCACGCGAAAGGTCAAAGGCATCGGCAACACCACCAAGGATCGTGTCGAAGGCCTGCTGCTGAAACCCGCTCAATCCCTCAATAGAACCACTGGCATCCACCTCACGCCTGAGTGAATCCACACTCGAGAGAAGGCGCCGCCGATCATCCAGCCGACCCTGCGGCATCGCCAGCGTCATGTCACGCTGCAACTGACCACTTCCCCCGGGAACAAAAGGAGCACAGGCGCGGCCCAGCGGCCCGGTAGCAATAAAATCCCCGAATTGCTTCACCCGTTCCTGTGCCCCGGGAACAACGGCACGAGGAAAGAGCGCGATATTGGTCGGCATACCGGTATCAAAACGGTTGCCGCCGGCAACGCGGGAATAAAGTGAACCCAGATTTGCGCCCAGGGAGTCCTTGCCGACAATCGGCTTGATATCATGGTTGCCATTGCCGGTAACAAAAGAACGGACCACAGCCATCTTGTCAGCCTGTGCAGCCAGCTTCTTGAGCGTTGAGCCGAAAGTCACCCCGGGAATGTTTGTCTTCACCTCGCCGATGGCACTGCGGACACCATCCGGTGCATCCATCTTTGGATCAAAAGTCTCGGTCTGTGGCGGCCCCCCATGCATGAAGAGAAAAACCACGGATTTATCCTTTACCGGCAACCCGGCCTCGGCAGCCTTCGCTTTCCAGGCAAGCATGTCAGCCAGGCTAAGGCACCCGAGCCCTCCCACACGCAGGAAACTGCGCCTGCCCTGAATTCCGCTGTGGCCCACTGAAAGCATACCTTATGCTCAGGCTACAGCCAGAACAGTAACATGGGCAAGTTGAATTGCGTGATTGTGCCGTGCAAATACAAGGTCTCCCCTGCACTCGCCTTCACTCACCGTCATCCGGCTATCGACAAAGAGCGGGAAAACGGTATCATTAACGCTCCTTTTTAAAAGATCATGAACGACAAGAAATACAACGTTGCAATCATTGGGCTTGGCTTCGGCGCCGAGTTCATTCCCATCTACCAACGCCATCCCCAGGCAAACATGTACGCCATCTGCCAGAGGACGGAAGCCGCGCTGAATGAAATAGGTGACAAATACGGGATTCAGACCCGCTATCAGGACTATGAAGACGTGTTGGCAGATCCGGACGTTGACTTCGTCCACATCAATACTCCGATCCCCAACCATGCCGAACAGTCCATCGCGGCCCTCAAGGCCGGAAAGCATGTCGCCTGCACGGTCCCGATGGCAACCTCGGTCGAAGACTGTGAGACAATCGTCAACCTGTGCAAGGAAACCGGGTTGAAATACATGATGATGGAAACCGTCGTGTATGCCCGGGAATTCCTCTTTGCCAAGGAGATGTATGAGAAGGGCGAACTCGGTAAAATCCAGTTCCTAAAAGCCAGCCACCAGCAGGACATGGATGGATGGCCGGGATACTGGCCGGGACTCCCGCCCATGCATTACGCCACTCATTGTGTTGGTCCAGTATTAGGTCTCACCAAAGGAGAAGCCGAATATGTCTCCTGTTTCCCATCAGGAACCATTCGTGAGGAAATGCATGAGTGCTACAACTCACCCTTTGCCGTGGAATCCACGCACATCCGGTTCAAGGACTCGGATCTCAGCGCCTATATCTATCGTTCACTGTTTGATGTTGCCAGGCAATACAGGGAAAGTTTCGAGGTTTACGGCGACAAGAAAGCAATGGAATGGCCGCTGATCGAGGGTGAACCGCTGATCCTGCACACGGCCAAGAAACCGGAACCTGAAATTCCCGAGAAAGTCGAATGCCCTGACTATGCACACCTCTTGCCTGAGGAAATTGCACCGTTTACCACTGGTGGCGTCTACGGCGGGGATGATGGCGAGGAACACCTCAGCTTTACCCAGGGCGCAGGACATGGAGGATCGCATCCGCACCTTGTCCATGAATTCCTCACTGCCCTTGCAGAAGACAGGGACCCCTTCCCCAATGCAGTCCAATCCGCCAACTGGACGTGCACCGGGATCATTGCCCACGAAAGTGCCCTCGCCGGCGGTGAACTGAAAAAACTGCCGGGCTTCAGCCTTTCCTGATTCTGATGAAAATCCTATCTTGGCTCACCGCCTTCATCGCCTTTACCAGCATCGCGCAGGCCGGACGCCTTGAGGTGCTCTTCCTTGGTGACAACGGGCATCACAGGCCCTCGGAAAGAATTCCGCAAATCATGCAGGGCCTTGGCCCAAGGGGGATCAACTTCACCTACACCTCGAACCCGGAATGCCTGCATGACGGGACACTGGAGAAATACGACGCACTGATGATCTTTGCCAATATCGGCAGGATCACAAAGGAACAGGAAAAAGGCCTGCTCGACTATGTCTACGGCGGAGGCGCTTTCCTGCCAATCCATTGCGCCTCGTATTGCTTCCTCAACTCCGCGCAATATATCAAGCTGGTCGGCGCCCAGTTTAAATCCCACGGAACCGGCACTTTCACCACAAAGATTGAGCAACCCTCTCACCCGGTCATGCGGGGCTTCAAGGGATTTGAGACCTGGGATGAAACCTACGTCCACCATAAGGGCACCAATGACCGTAACATCCTGCAGACAAGGGAAGGAGAGCCATGGACCTGGACCAGGGAACCCGGAAAGGGGCGTGTCTTTTACACCGCTTACGGGCATGACCAGAGAACCTGGGGCAACCCCGGATTTCATGACCTTGTCTACCGGGGGCTACTGTGGGCAATCGGCGAAAAAAACAGCAAGCAGTTCCTCGCGACCAAGCTCCCGGAACTGGTCAGGCGCGACGGAGACCTTGTGCCCAACTATGAGCGGCGTCCTGAACCAATCAAGGTCCACAAGCCACTCACTGCCGAGCAGTCACTTAAACATACTCAGGTTGCCAGCGGGATCGATATCTCTCTCTTCGCCTCCGAGGAGCTGGGGCTCTACAGTGTTATCGAGATTGACTGGGATGAGCGTGGCCGGGCATGGGTCATCGAGACCCGTGATTACCCGAACGAACTCAAGCCGGCTGAGCTCGGCAAGGATCGCATAAGGATCCTTGAGGACACCAACGGCGACGGCAAGGCGGACAAGGCCATCCTTTTCGCCGACAAGCTCTCCATCCCGACCGGCATGTGCTTTGCCAGGGGAGGCGTCATCGTGCAGATGGCCCCGCACTTCCTCTTCCTCAAGGACACCGATGGCGACGACCGGGCTGACGTGAGGGAAATCCTCTTCTCAGGATGGAGCACCGGGGATACCCATGCCGGGCCCTCCAACCTGAAATACGGTTTCGACAACTGGATTTGGGGAGTCATGGGTTATGCCGGCTTCAACGGCAAGGTTGGCGATAAACAGCACCGTTTCGGCCAGGGCGTCTACCGGTTCAGGCCCGATGGCTCAGAGCTTGAATACCTTGGACGCACCTCAAACAACACCTGGGGACTTGGCTTCTCCGAGAACAATGACGTCTTCATTTCCACGGCCAACAACCAGTCCAGTGTCTACATGCCGATTGCAAGGACCCACTATGATCGCTTTGAGGGCCTGGACCAGCCCGGCTCATTGCCCGGCATTGATTCCAACAAGAAGTTTTTCCCTATCACGCCCAATTACCGGCAGGTGGACGTGTTTGGCGGGTTCACCGCAGCCGCAGGCCATCATCTCTATACCGCACGCAGTTTCCCGCGTGAATGGTGGAACAGCACGGCACTGGTAAACGCGCCAACCGGCAACCTTGTCTACAGGGCACAGATCAGGCCGGAAGGATCCCATTTTGTTGCCGAGAACGGCTGGAACCTGGTCGCCTCCGCTGACGAGTGGTTCTCCCCGATCTATTCCGAGGTCGGTCCTGACGGGGCCATCTGGATGAGCGACTGGTACAGTTTTCTCATCCAGCATAACCCGACTCCAAACAGGGGACGGGGCGGATTTGATGCCAAGAGGGGCAAGGGTAACGCCTTTGAGTCCCCGTTGCGAGACTACTCGCGAACCAGGATCTACCGGTTCACGGCCAAGGGCGGCAAGCCAAGCCAAACATTTGACCTTTCCAAAAAAAATCCCGCCCAATTACTCGCCGCTCTGCAAAGCGACAACATGCTCTGGCGGCTGCATGCACAAAGGCTGATAGTCGAGAGTGGCGACAAGGCCACTTTTGCAACTGCGCTGAAGGCAATCATCAAGGATGCGCAACCCGATGCCATCGGAATAGCCGGCGGCGCCATCCATGCCCTTTGGACCCTGCACGGGCTGGGTGCCGTTGACGCCAAGACTGTCGAGGCCGGGCTTGCCCATAAATCCCCGGGAGTCAGGCGCGCTGCCGCTTCTGTTGCACCGCGTGACGGCGCCCTGACTGCGTTAATTCTGAATGCCGCGCAAAAGGATAAAGATCCACAGGTGCGCAAGGACGCCCTGCTCGCCCTCTCCGAGATGCCCTCGGATGAACCTGCCGGGCGCATACTTTACTCCATGCGCAAGGATGCCGGCATTACCGGTGATCGCTGGCTGCCGACCGCCTTCCAGATGGCATCGGCTAAGCACGGATCAGGCTATCTTCTTGCGGCACTGGCCGAGTCCAAGGCTGCCGCAGCAACCGGAGCACCAAAACCTGTCGAGATTCCCAAGAATAACCTTATCCTCAATCCCGGTTTCGAGGCAGTCAACGGTGACTTGCCAAAGCAGTGGCGCGTGCGCAACTACGGAGGCAGCGCCAAGCACCGTGTTGTGCAGCCGGGTCGAGGGGGCAAAGGATATGCCCTGATGATTGAGTCAGAGAATGGTGCCAATACGTCCATGCACTTTGACCTCAAGGTAAAAAAGCGCACCAGTTACCTACTCAGTGCCTGGCTGAAGACAGAAGGGGCAACCGGTCCCGGGGCACAGCTAAACATCCATGCCCTTTCCGGCCAGCCGCGCACCACACAGGTTAAGGGGGACAGTGACTGGAAAAAGGTAAGTATCAGGTTCAGGACGGATGACCGCGGCACGATCAGTATCAACTGCCTGTTCGGGGGATGGGGATCAGCCAAGGGGAAAGGTTACTATGACGACATTGAGCTGATCCAGCTCGATGCCGGTCAGGGTGTCGACATCGGCGAGGATACCGAGTCGATTGTTGCCGCCAACCTTGCCGCACACACTTCAGCGGTGCAGTTCTCCCGGGTCCTTAATGAGATCGCAGTCAACCCGACCGAGCTGGGTAACCGGATCAAGAATACCATAGGCAAGCCCAAGGTCGTCATGAAGGAACTCGACGAGGATCCTGCAGAACTGGCAAAGACCCACCAGGTGCTCAAGATCAATGCCGTGGAAGGTCTCAAGTTTGACCAGCCCTCACTTGAAACCAAGGCAGACAAACCCATCGCGATCATTGTCGCCAACCCTGACCTGTTGCAGCACAATTTCGTGTTGGGCAAGCCCGGCTCCCTGCAGCGGCTGGGTACAGCCGCAGACAAGCTGATCACCGCACCAAATGCCATCGAGATCGGTTACGTGCCGCAGACTGAGGAGGTGATCGTTGCAACCGGCCTGCTCGACCCAGGCACGACAGCAACCCTTAAGGTGAAAGCCCTGCCCAAGGGTGACTACCCTTTCCTTTGTACCTTCCCGGGACACTGGCGTATCATGCAGGGAGTGCTCAATGTGCGTTGATCAGTTCGCAGACAACAGGTTAATAAAAACCGTAACCTCCCGGCTTCATCCGGGCCAATCCAAGATATCCCGCAATAATTAACTATAATTACCATAAGAAGCAGCCAGCTTGCCCAAAGAATCAGGCATCAGGAACAAAAGCCATCCAATATGACAAAGCCACCCGGGTGCATGAATAGGCACTTGGCAGAATGCCAACAAACGGGTATCTTAAACGCAGTAAAGCCATTCAGAAGCATTAGTCAGAATCGATTTACCATAGACCACCCCCAATAATCATTAGTTTCATGCAGCAGCAGCCTCACGATCCGAACAATCCTTATCCGCAACAACAAGCGTCAGGTTATGGGCAACCACCCGCAACTTTCCAGAACGCGGCACAGTCCGGCTACATGGCCGATCCGGCATACGCTCAGGCTCCCACCACCGTTGGCAATACCGCCATCCTGGATGAAAGCACCATGGAGACGCTCTCCCAGAAGCTGGCCAACCGCAATAAGGCCATCTCACTTGGCATCTCTTTTGGCCTTGTCGCCCTTCTCTTTGTCCTTCTTGCGTGGTGGACAATCGTTTCCCTGCAGGATGAGGAGATCGAGTTGATTGTCTCCGCGACCCAGGGAGAACAGAAAGCGGTGGTGGAAAAGAAACAATTCCAGCAGAGCGTGCGGCAAAAGCCTTCACGCCCCTCCTCCAGCCCCAGCAACGTGATCTCTGCTGCCAAAGCATCCCCGGTTTCCGTTCCCGCGCTTACCGACATTGATTCACCGGATCTGGGCTCATCGTTCGGCAACGGTTTCGGCGGTGGCGGTTTTGGCGACGGACTTGGTGGTGGCATGGGTGTTCCCAGCGTAATGAAAGGACGGTGCAATGCTGCGGACCGCGTTTCCCGTATGCGCAAGGCGGGTGGTAAGGCCGGGTATGACAAGCAGGTGCTCCAGGCACTGCGCTGGATCAAGACCCAGCAACAGCAGGACGGCCGTTTCGGGACAGGTAAGTTCCCTGTCGCCATGACTGCCTTTGCACTGCTGGCATTCTGTGGACACTGTGAAACTGTCGACTCACCGGAATTCGGACAGAACGTCAAGGCGGCCATTGAGTTTTTGATCAACGTTGCCGATGCCAACAAGGGCTACCTGATGAGTTCAAATGACCGCAACATGTCCTACGAGCACGGCATCGCCGTCTATGCACTCGCCGAGGCCTACTCATTAAACAAGAATGCCCGCAAGCCCTTTAAGCGCATCTCCCCGACCCTGAAGAAGGCTGTGCCAATCGTCATTGAGGGACAGACCAACGGCGGTGGATGGCTCTATTCCTACGGCTCCAACGGCACCGGCGACCTTTCCGTGGCCGGCTGGAATATTCAGGCCCTCAAGGCAGCTGAGTTCACCGGGCTGAAGTTCTCCGGGCTGACAACGGCCAAGAAAAAAGCCGTGCGCTACCTCGAGGCCGCCGAGGACCCGAACGGAACGGCTGGTTTCTACCGCTACCGCGTCAACGATGGGCAGAAGGGCAAGTTATCACTGACCGGCGTTGGCACTGTCTGTGCCCGCATGCTTGGCAGCCCGTCCAAGCTTGAGGACAAGGCCCTCGACCTGATCCTCGCAAGAAAACCCGGTGGCTGGAACAGTCCCAACCTGTATGCGTGGTATTACCACTCCCAGGCAGCCTTCCAGAAACAGGGCAAGCATTGGCGTGAATTCAATGACTCCTACCAGGAAGTGGTGGCCAAGGCTCAGCAGCAGGATGGCAGCTGGACCGGGCCGGGTGGACATGCCAACAGTGTTGGTGCTGATGCAACGCTCTACGCCACCTGTCTCTCCACCCTGATGATGGAGGTGTATTACCGCTACCTGCCGGGCACCAAGTAACCGGCGCAAAGGCAGGTCTTAGCCAATTTCGCGGATATCTTTTCTCCCCGCTCCCAGGAGCATCCAGAAAAGCGCGATCACCAGCAGTGCGGAAAGCCCAATGTGCAAAACCTGCACAACCGGGTTCACGCTGACATGGGACATCAGTATTCCCAGCCCCATCTGTGCCAGCACGATGGAAAAAATGGCCCACCGGCAATGCACGGCTATCAGCCCGCTGATGCCCCTTGAACACCAGAAGAAAAAAAGCGCGGCGATGACAATGACCCAGGAAAAACTGCGGTGCGCCAAATAGATGGTGCTCTTCTCCAGGGTCTCATGCCATTGTGCCCGCGGAATGTCCTTATTCTCGAGAGCGAGCCGGTCGGTCAACTCCCGCACCTGTGAGCCCATCACCCCCTCGGCAACACTCAGGGTAAACAGGATGAGGACAATCCACCAGATGCTTCTCCCCCCCGGCAGGGAAACCCTTGGACGCACCTCAGCTGCCCGGTGGATCACGAACACCAGCACACAGAGCAAAAACATCGCCAAGGCCATGTGCAGGGTAATGATTCCAGGCTTTAGCCCCGAGCGCACCACCATCGCCCCAAGCGCCGCATTGGTGATTACCAGCAAAAATGCCAGCACTGACCCCAGAAAGACAGCAGGGCGTCGCTTGCGAAAGCCAAAGCCAAGAAGCAGGGTGCCCAGTGAGAATAACCCCACCGGAAAACTGGTGAGCCGGTTGATATACTCCACCCAGACGTGCACCGGGTTAAACTCCGCCTTTAACTTCTCAATGGTAATATCGCCATCCTTGCGGCGAAACTTCTCGAAGTCGATCTTGTCAAAATCCACCTCCTCAATGCTTGAGGGCGGCCACAACGCCCCCCAACACCGTGGCCAGTCCGGACAACCCAGCCCGGACCCGCTCACCCGCACGATGGCACCAACAAAGATAAGCAGAACCGTGGCTAAAAGGGCTGCCAGGGCGGTTTTCTGGAAAAAAGTCATGGGATCACTCAATTAAAGCCTAAACCTCTCGATTTTATAGGCCATTTCGGCCCAATTGGGCACCCGATAAGCCGCTATCCAAGGAAAAGTCTTGCCCGAAGAGCTTAAGAAGTGTAAAATATGCGCTTTATTGAACATTTCTCAACTTTTGGACAATCCCTGTCGGGGGACATTCTTATCCATTCCTATCCTTTAAAGGATCACCCTAACTCTCTCTACCCACAATAACACACCTAATATAGCTATGAGCGATTCAGACACCGCCAAAAAGAATTCAGTCCTCTTCTGGGGCTGCTTCATTGCACTGATCACAACTTCCTTCGGTTTCATCACGAGGATGTTTCTCCTCGATGACCCAGATATCACTGGTCCTAAGCTCCTTAACTTGGACGATGCCGAGGTCGGGATTTTTAAGGGCATCCAGATATGGCCCTTTGCCGTCAGTATCATCGGCTTCAGCCTGATCATCGATAAGGTCGGCTACAAGTTCTCGATGATTTTTGCCGCTGTTTGCCAGATTCTCTGGGCGATCATGGGTATTTGGGGGCTGTCTGCGGCAAACAGCGGAAACGTAGAACTTGCCAAGGATTTACTTTTCTGGGGCGGACTGATACTCGCGCTAGGAAACGGAACCGTCGAGGCCTTCATCAACCCTGTCGTTGCCACCATCTTTGATAAGGACAAGACCAAGTGGCTGAATATCCTTCACGCCGGTTGGCCGGGCGGACTAGTCATCGCTGGAATTATTGTCATCATGATGGGTGATGCCGGTTGGGGATTAAAGCTTGGGATTATTATTGTTCCGGCAGCCGTCTACTTCCTGATGCTTCTGAAGTGTGACTTCCCGATTCAGGAGAGGGTATCGGCAGGAGTCAGCTACAAGGACATGCTGAAAGAATTCGGTTTCGGCGGTGCTGCCGTTGTCGGTTTCCTGATCTTCCTGCAACTGGATCAAACCTATCAGGGAGAGATGATTGAGGGTTTAGATAACAGCTGGCTTTGGGGTGGCCTCTGCATCGCCATGGCCGTAGCCCTTGGCGTTTACACCATGAGCTTTGGCCGCCCGCTGATGTTTGTGCTCATCCTGATCATGGCCCCTCTGGCCACCACAGAAATCGGCACAGACGGATGGATCTCCGGCATCATGGCCGGTGTGGTAGATTTTCATCCCGGATGGATTCTTGTATACACTTCCGTGATCATGATGGTGCTGCGTTTTTACGCCGGTCCCATTGTTCACTCACTGCAACCTGTGCCACTGTTGATTCTCAGCTCGATCCTTGCCATCATAGGTCTGATTGCCCTCTCGGGAGTCAGCGGAGTGACCATGATCTTCGGGGCAGCCACCCTCTATGCATTGGGTAAGACCTTCTTCTGGCCGACTATGCTTGGTATTGTTTCCGAGCAAACTCCAAAAGGTGGAGCACTGACACTAAACTCCGTATCTGGAATTGGTATGCTTGCTGTTGGTGTGCTTGGCTTCCCCTATATCGGTGCGCTGCAGGAGAAAAAAGCAGTAAGTGAAGTGACCAAGCTAGAGGCAGCTGCTGCTGTTCCTGGCTTGCTGGAAAATGGCCAAGTCACTGCTTCCGCTCTGGAGGATAAAGCAATCTACTATGGCACCATTAAATACCAGACATGGAAAGAAGGTGAGTTGGACAAACTGCTGGAAGGCCAATCCGATGACGCCAAGACAGCCATCACAGCTGCAAAAGATGGCAGTGCACAGAAGGCACTCGCAGACATGGCCGTCTTCCCGGGAATCATGCTCCTCGCCTATATAGGACTCTACCTCTACTTCCGTAGCAGGGGTGGATACAAGCCACTTGATTTGAGCGACGGTGACGGTGACTCATCCGGCGGCTGAAGTGTCTAGCAATCAATTCCCCGTTGGGGAAACAATTCGTGAAAAGGGCGTCCTTAAAAAGGGCGCCCTTTTTTGTTACCTTAACTCAAGGGCTTGGCGGGACAGGGAATCATAAAGCCCACCACGGGGCGGGATTTCAAGCTCGAAGACATCGGCAATGACCTGTGACCAACCAATCACGAAGTAATCCCATCCGTCCTCGATCCTCAGGGATTTTTCCTCCTTTTGTGCGCGAGCCTGATCAAGAAAGAGAAGTTGACCACGGTAATTGAAATCCCACACAATGCCCCGCTCAGGAAAATTAACCGCATCCGTAAGCGGAGATCCCGGAGCATCCTTGCCCAGTCCCGTCGCATTGACCAACAGGGAACCAGGAACACGTTGTCCGGCAAGCGCATCAGCCAGTTCCGGTTGATCGCCGCTTAAATGCCCGGTCACCCTCTCAGCACCTCCCCACTTTGCGGCAAGGCCCAAGAGGTGGTCAAGGCGGGGGCGGCTTCGATTGACCACGTGGATATGAACGGGCAAATCATCCCTGCCCTTAAGCAAATACCACACAAGGGCAAGGGCACTGCCCCCCGCCCCAAGGATGAGAACATCAGACCCGGTTTCACGGAAGTGCGTGGGGTTAAGGAAGTTTTCCATGGCCATTCCTCCACAAACCGGATCTGTGGCTCTTCCAATGAGTTTTCCCGCGCGCTTGTAAATACTGCTGACCTCAGCCATCTCTTCAGCAAGTGGATCCAGTTCATCAAAAAGATCCACACACCCCGCCAGCAGGTCCATCTTGTGACTGGTGACAAGTGCCCCAAGAGAAAGCGGATCTGACTTGATAAACTCAACCACCTGCCGGTAACGCTGCGGATCATCGTGGAGGGGAAAATCAAGCCCAACCAGACGGCATTCCCCCAGGCCGAGCAGTTGCGCCCACCTTGGGAAAACCCGCACGCTTGAAGACGCACCGGTTGAAACCCCGATAAAATACATGGTGGGAATCTTTGCCTCTTGCAGTTCCATCCGAATCTTGCTCCAACGGGAAAAACCCCGGGCATAACGACCCTAGGGGATCAGAAGCGGAATGTCCAACCCACCTTGGCCACCGCCTCAGTGCTGGTCCGGTCAAATCGATCGTCAAACCGGCGGAAGCCCTGGTTGAACACAAGGTAAATGTCACTGGCGGGAGTCACCATCCAGCGCAATCTGGAGTTGAGGCCCATCTGTCCGGATACCGTATCAAACTGGACTCTGCTGGATAGGGATATCTTTTCTGTAGGAGTCAGGCGGACCGAACTGTTCAGGATCAGGGTTTCAAATTCCCCGCCTTCCAGTTCAAACCAGTCCACGTCCGCCCCGACATTCACCGAAAATGAAGGAGAGGGTATCCAGCCCAATTTACCGTTTACCCCGAGCTTGTTCCCGTTCGGGTAGCCCCCAAAATTCGTGCCGGCATAGGCATACCAACCCCTTGATGGCGCCGTTGAAATGGATGCCCTGCCGCGCCAGTAATGGTAGTCGTCAGCAGGTATCACGATACCGTCATAGATTCCAAAATCCCTTTCAAAGAGCTCCCGGCGCCTGCTGATGGCAAATTCGGCATTGTCTCCGCTTTCCAGCTCAAAATCCGTCTCCAACTCGTTGTCCTCGGACAGCACCCTTAAATCAAGGTCCGTGTCCACCTGTGTTCTAAAATCAAGGTCCACCTCATTGAGGAAGTTTCCCTCAGGGTAGAGCTCATAGCTGAGCATACCATAGAACTCATGAATACCCGGACGCCGGATAAAACCAACCGCCGGGTCAAGGTCTTCACCCAGCCGCTGCCAACTGGCCCTTGCATAAAGCGGCTTATTGGGATAAACCGCCGAGAGCCCCCAGCCGTAGTCGTCCTTCTCGCCATCGGTTCCCATGACCCAGCCTCGCAAGCGGCCTTCCTTCAGCTCTCCAAGCGAGCTGTTCTTCAGCTCAAAATCAAGGCCATAGGTCTGCGCATCACCGTTTGATCGGGGATCACCAAGGGTGAAAATTCCGCCGAGTGAGGACTCATCAAGCACGTCATAGGACACTCTTCCCACATAGACCTCATCAGGATTTAGTTCCTCTGTTCCTTCAAGCTGAACCCCGAGGAGACCGAGGTTCCACTTGCCAGCCTTGCCGGTGAGCTTGCCGCCAAACTCAATCGGTACCCGGCTGCCATTGGATGCCAGGCCAATCGTCCTGGAATGAAACGGAAGAGGGCTGCGAACAATCCCCCCAAAGCGGAAATTCTTGGCATCCTCAAGGAAGAAGGAACGTTTCTCCGGAAAAAACAGAGGAAACCTTGTGGTGTTGATCTGGCGGTCATCCACGTCGGTTTCCGCAAAGTCTGTCTTCCATGTCCAGGTCGCGGTCAGCGAGGGGGTCAACCGGTAAAACCCATCAACGGAAGGCTCAAAGCCAAGCTCGGATTCCTCGCCATTCCTCGAGCGGTATCGCGCAACGAGGGTGGGACGAACATCAATTCCAATACCCGTATCCAGATTGTCGAGACCGGTCAGCTTACCCAACCCCTGCAGGGTCCACATCGAACGTAAGCGGGTCGGTGAAACCCAGCGGAGTTTCTCATGCTTGCGCCGGATCTCGCGCTCCACGTTAAATCCCCAGCTACCTTGGTTGACATCGAAGGCAAGGCTGCGAAAAGGAATCTCAAACTCTGCAACCCATCCCTTCTCATCACGGGAAGTCTCAACTGACCATATCGTATCCCAGGTCAAGTCCGGCCGACCGCCACTGCGCACAACGCCATCGGCCTTACCACCTCCGCCGGCAACGGCAAAATAATACCCGTTCCTTGCCTGCCCAAATGTATCAAACACCATCCGGACGCGATCATCCCCCCGACCGGGTGAGTCCCTTCTCCTGTCCCTGGCCAGGAGCTGGTCAGGTTCCGAGTCATAGCACCGCACCCCGATATAAAGGGCTTGCGCAGTTGAAAAAATCCGCATTTCCGTCCTTTCACTTGGAGCCGCACCGCTTATTGGCTCGACCTGGCCAAACCCGCCGGCAATGGCTGCCGATTTCCAGACTTCATCCCCAAGATCTCCGTCAATAACAGCTCCCTTTGCAAGGCGCACCACCTGGATCTCGTACCCATTACCTGCAGCTTGTGCCCTCATCCCAGTGCACAACAGGAGAACCGATATAAAAAAAACAGGAAGTATGGAAGTCAAAAGATGCATCTAGTCCACCCGCCAATACCATGAATGGGTCGAGTAATAATTGCTAATAAAGGCGGAGGCTAACCGCTTTGGCAATGCCTCAGCGAGCTAAATCGAACTCCTTTCAGGTCTTTAGCGCATTGCCTGAAGGCTTATTCAACCTTCATACCAAGCACTCTTTATCCTGAGGAGCCACCTCCGGACACCTAACTACATGATTGCGAAAAGATTACCAGCAGGGCAAGCAACCCCCTTCCGGTTACCCCCTGAGCAAAACCGCAGGCTATGCTCAGGGAAGCCGCCTGAGATTATCTTTGAGGATCTGTGCACGGATCTTCTCAAGGCGTCCGGTTAAATCCTCCTCAGGAGCCCCGATGACCCCTCCCAGTTGAACCTTAGCCCAGGAAAATCCCTGGACTTCCGCACCAAATATTGACGGGTCAGCAATGCCCATTCGTTGCAGGAAAACAGCGGGAATACCCACGTCAAGTTGTCCTTCAAGCACACCGTTGGCGTGCACAGTAATATCACCTCTTAACTGGAAAAGAGCAGGATTCACCGCCCTTATATCATAAATTTCAAGTGCTTCAGTGGTCCGCTTCAGGCGCCCCTCCACAGAATGGAAATCAATCCGAGCCAGCAGCGCCTCACCCAGCCCGATGGCCAGGCGCTGCAGGATGGGATGATTACTTAAAACAAGGTTATTACTCGAAAAGCTCCCTTCGGCCAACAATGATCCTTGTTGGGCCAGCGATCCCGATATCTCCATCTCCCCATGGATATGCCCTCTCAATTTGTCCTGCCAGAACGTGTGGACATTTTCGCTGAGTGATAAACCGGTAAATGGTGCCATCAGGCGGAAGTCACCCTTGGATCCCGCATTAATGAACCCGTTAAGTGTCACGGAACCTTTGGTTCCATTCGACAGTGTGGATTGCCTGACATGGTATTTGCCATTTTGCACCAGGCCGGAAACACTCTCTATCTGCAGGGCAGGCCATCCCGGCACCTTCAGTTCCCCCCCCCTTGAACCTTAACTGAAATGAGTTGTCAATCATGTCACTGATATTGACCACCGTACCTGCCAGGAATGGCTCATCATCCATTGCTTCCTCCTCCCAATACAAGGTGCAATCAGCAATCCTGATACCATTGCAATTAATCATGCCAGGATCATGATCAAGGCCAAATCCAGCCAGGGTCATCAGGCGCTGTCCCGCCCTTCGCTGTCTGCCCGACCTAAAATCGCCTATTTTGGCATCAGGTAAGCCAAATCGAAACTCACCTTTTCCCGCATGCACGGGTCCAAGGTGCCAGTCCCCGGAGAAAACTGTCCAGGGGCTGACCCTCGTCCTCAAGGAAGTGACCTCTGCCCCATGAAAGAGACTGCCTGGCACATCATTGATAACCGCTTTACTGTTATCCAGGTTCAGCCCACTTAAACGGAAGGATCCAAACCCAATATCCACATTGACCAGTTCACTGACGCGCTCCCCCACACTCGCCCGGAATCGCTGACCCCTGATCCCGAAAAGCATCAGTGCGTAGAAAGCTACTAGCAGCAGGACAATCGATATGCTGCCACACAGCAGAATCTTTTTGACCAGGCGAATACGACGCTCCCTGATCTTCTTGGGCTGATGAGTCCGGCGCCTGCGGCGCCTTTTAACCTGCTTGATAATCTGTTTGCCATCCGCACCCTCAACCACCTCAAGGCTGGCCGGTCGATCGCCGCGCTTTCCCTTGTCACCGGAACGCAGGTTATCCAGCATTTCCTCGTGGGAATAATTGCTTTGCTGGTCTTTAGGATCGGAGGAATTCATTAAGGCCCTGCTTGTTTCATCAGATTATAACATCCTGAAAAATCGGCACACTGACATCGGGCTATAGTGTATACGAAGAGCAACTGTTCACAATCCCCCAAACAACGGGATCAGGAACGGGCATTGATCCTTTGCCCTGATGGATCAATGACATTGACCTTCACAAAAAATAGCACTGCACGAAGAGTTCGACTCACACCCTTTGAACGGAAAAAGCGCCCGATGAACGGGGCATCTCCAAACAACGGGACCTTGTCCTCAACAATGGCGCTCTTGTCCTCAATCAGGCCGCCAATCACAACCGTTGCACCATCCCAGACAACCACGCTGGTATTCTCACGCAAAATCTTGAATACAGGTTGCAGGATTCGGTTATCGGTCAACTCAACTGGCGTCACGTTGCCCAGTGCATCGGTGCCGTTCGTCTGGATGGGAGACCCGTAGTTAATGAATCCTTCAAACTGCACCAACTCGGGCGCAAGGTTGAGTTCCACCGTAAAGTTATCCTGTCCAACCACGGGCTCAACCTCAAGGTGAGTGCCAACGTTACGCACTTCAAAGGCAGTTGGATGTGCCGGGGTCACGGGAAAACTGGCCGGAGCCTGAGGCTGTCCAAACCCGCCGCCACCAAAATTATTTCCTCCATTGAAATCCTGAGGGATCTCGGGAGGGTCATATTCCGTGGGGTAAGGGAATTCGCGGATAATATCAACCGTAGCCCGTTGACCGGAGCGGGTTACAATACTTGGGCGGGTAATCAGGTCTGCACCCTTGGACTGCGACAGGGCACGGATAACCATCTGAAACTGCGGGTCTGTCAATGCCCCGCCGACACCCAAAATACCCGGTGCCTTCAAAGTGTTGTTTGTACGGAAGACAGTGTCACCGCCGGCAAGCAGGATATTGTTAATGGCACTACCCTCATTCCACTGCTGCCCGGTGCGCAACCCTGAGGTAACCGGGAACCCTGCCAAGGGGGTGCCTGATCCCGGAGGAATAAAGGGAAATTCGGCAGCAGCCCGGGTCTCGGCACCACCTGCCGCAACATTTCCCTCCGTACCGCCACCAGCAAAGACCCGGTTCGATCCAGGTACATTGAACTGCCCGAGCAACCAGTCAAAGCCAAGCTCATTGAGTTCTGAATGACTGATGTCAATCATGGTCACATTCACTTCCACCTGCTTTGGAACCTCATTAAACGAGCTGTCTATGAAGCTTTCCACCAGCTCAATATTACTTGGAATGTTACGCACAACCAGTGAACTGGATCCGGGTATAAAAATGGCACTCGCCCCCTCCGGGAAAGTCACCCCCTGTTTCATGAGAAACTCCTTGGCACCAAGGCGCTTTAGGGCCAGACCCCCAGTGCCCGTAGCCGCACCTGTTGCGAAAGGATCATCGGCAACATCATCCTCAGCGATGGGGGCCGTGCTCAGGAAATCAGGAGGCACTCTGAAGGTCTTTGTGACCAGGTTTTCCGTCGAGGCATTCCTTGAAACAATGCTCACGGCAAATGTTTCAACCTTGAAGCGGGTTCCGGTATCGCGGGCAACATACCGGAGAATCTCGCCTATCGGCATATTCCTGAGCTTCAGGTTCACATTTGCATTGCGTGCCGTCTGGTCATCCGGATCAATTTTGAGCACAAAGTTGATCCCATCACCAAAATTATCCAGTTGCTTGGACTTGATGGTCAAATACTCAACCACGTCCTCAAGGGTGGAATCATCAAAGTTAATCACGTCGATAACAATCGACTTCAACTTATCCGAAACAGACTGCTTGCCGGGGGCAATCGCAGTGGCATTGGCATCCGGCAGGTCAAAATTTCTCGCTAACCCGACCTGTGTTTCCCATGCCGCATCCACCTCCCTGAGCATTTTCTGCCTGGTGTGATCTCTGGAGGAGCGGTGGTATGCCACGATTTGCTTCTCGGCGACCTCCATCCCTCGCCTGGCAGCACGGTTGAACCGGTCAAGACGTAGAACCCTGGCGTAATAATCAAGAGCCTTGTCAAAATCGCCGAGTGCCATGGCTCCCTCACCAAGGTGAAGCAAGCGCTTGACCTCCTCAACATTTGCCAGATGCTCTGGGCTCCTTGCCTTGTTATACCATTCTGGGTCGAGCAGGCGTTGCTGGAGCTTCAGCGCTGGTTCGTATGATGGAGCCACGCTCGGATCCAGTACCCTTTCAACCACCTGCTGCGCTTCAGAATATTCTGCAGCTTTGACCAACTGCAATGCATACAGAACAGAAGTGGCGGAATAATGCTGTCGTGCCTTGTTACGCACTGCCTCAGCCATTGGCGAAGGATTAATGCCATTATAGGCCTGGGCAAACTGCGCAATTGCCTCCTTGTATTTGCCCTCAGCCACGAGTGTTTTTCCCGCTAAAAGATACTTCTCCGACTCAAAAATTTGATTCTGCCTGCGCGCCACCTCGCCCTCCGCCGTTGAAACCTTTTTATTGGTATCCTGCTGAGCAGGCAATATCTCAACAATAAACAAGGACAGCACGGCAATGCCTAGCCCCAATGCCCTCTGGCACCCTAAAAAAGGTGTCAGGATACAGGCACAGAATCGCAAAAATATCTTTGAAAGAAACGATCGGGGCATTGACTGAATGATCCCGGAAAGCTTAAACAACCCGGGAGAGCAATGTAACGCCCAAAGTGCAGGAAAATGCAACTATTCTCAGTAAAATACCAAGAAGCCGTTTTTCCTCATTTGTTTTTTATAATCAATGATTTATGCAAAAAAAATGCGACTTCAGCCGAGGATTAAATTTCCTTCTGGAAGCAAAATTCCTGCTGCACGACCCTGACAACCGGGCAGGATGCTTTTCTTAAAAAAAGACGTCGGCGTAGAAAATCCACCAATTCAACGCAACAATTACGGAGGTTATCATTCATACGCGACATTAAAATCTTAGGAAGGGATTTGTTCATATGAACATAATAACTGTTCGATTGAACAAATCAAGTGACTTTGATAGTTTTTTTTAAAAAAAAGAAACCACTATCTCCCTGTCTCACACCTAATTACATTTCCTTCCCCTACCCCAATCAATGAGCGATCTGCCCAGAAATGCCCGACTTTTTTGTCTCTTCCGGGTGTTTTTCAACTGCCGCTTCTATTACCCGGTCTATCTCGTAATGTTTCTCGAGTTCGGGCTGAGCATTGCGCAATTTGCCACGCTAAACCTGATCTGGGCCATTACCATTGTTTTGCTCGAAGTGCCCTCCGGCGCACTCGCCGACCATTTGGGACGCAAAAAGCTCGTGGTGCTCTCAGCAATCCTGATGATCCTGGAGATCCTCGTCTTGCTGCTCACACCGGCAGGATCTTCCTTTGTCTTTGGCTTGTTTGTCATTAACCGCATCCTTAGTGGCGCTGCTGAAGCGGCAGCCAGCGGTGCGGACGAGGCAATGGCCTACGAAAGCATTCCGGCAGCCAACCGGCAGCTGCTCTGGAGCAGAACCATGAAGCGGACCATGATCGGGATGTCGATTGGATTTGTCATCACCTCAATCACAGGTGCCTTGGTGTATTCTCCGGAATTCGTCAATTCGCTGCTTAATATAATCGGCATTGAAGGGGATATCACAAAGGCGCAGACCCTCAAATTTCCACTCTTTCTTAACCTCGTTACCGCACTCGTCGTGTGCCTGATCGCCATCCGTTTTGAGGAAAAAGCCAAGACGGCACACACTTCTGGGCAACGCTTCAATGCAATACGGGAAAGTTTCTCGGGAACCATCCGGGCAGGCCGCTGGATACTCCAGTCACCGGCTGCCAGCACACTGCTGCTCATTGGCCTCTTCTACGACAGCATTATTCGTGTTTTCTATACAGTTTCATCCAATGTCTATAAGCTGATCAAGCTACCGGAATGGACATGGGGCTTTGTTGGGGCCTCCGCTTCCATTATTGGCATCGGTGTTGCGCTGCTTTGTGAACGCATGGCAAAGAACTGCAGCCCGTCAGTCAACTTCATGCTGGTGACCATACTCACCTTTGCTGGTTGCATGGCGCTGGCCAATCCCGTGCCTCTATGGGGTGTTGTGCTATTGCTGCCGATGCTGACCTCCATGAGGTTTTTGCAGTATTTCCTTTCCCTTTACCTCAATCAGGTCACCCCCTCAGAACAAAGGGCCACCGTACTCAGTTTCAAGGGTGCCAGCATGAACCTTTCCTTTGGAATACTCACACAGATCTTCGGGATTGTTACAGCCCATTTCCTTTGGAGTGAAGAATTCACAGACTTACCAAACCCGGAACTGGCGGCTTTTGCCTACACCCTAACCTGGTGGCCGGCATACTTTGCCATCGGGGTAGCCCTGCTCTTTACCTTTACCCGCTGGCGTTACGGCAAGGGATTAAACATGCTCATCAAGGAAGGAAAAACTCTGAATAGCGACAGCGTGGCTGATTAACGTCGACTTCCCGCACAAACACACAGGAACAACTTATTCTGCTATCAACTATCCAGCAGCACGAAACCTGCACACTGAATCAGCCAGATCATCGTAATAAAGGCAACCATGGCCCAAACAAGAACGCCTGCCAACCACCTCACCCAAGTGTGGTAATAACGCTTGCATGAAGGGCAACGGGCCGAAGATGCCGGAAAGTAAGCCACACAATGCCGGCAGTATTTCGTGCGAATGGCGGATGCCCCGGCTGTCTGCGTAGAACGTCTTTGTCTCACCTACGTTTTATACGCAGATGTCCGCGTTTCGGATCTTCGTTACAATAATATAAGCAGAGCTTTTTTCACCTGTCGGCTTCGCTTGCCTCATGATGAGAATAACAAGAGCTGAATAACAAAAATTTCCCTGCCTGATGAAATGAAAGGCTTGAAGGATTGTTAATGCCTTCAGCTAAAAGTGTTACATCTAGAACTTATAGATAAAATACAGTGCTAACAAGCCAATCAGTAACCATATCGACGCTCCTATTAACCACTTCCACCAGGCAATTTTCCACTTACCACAACTGGGGCAGCGGTTCATGGTGTTGGACAGGGTCGTGCCGCAGGCGCTGCATTTAGCCAGTTCCTGGAAACGCTTCTTGATCGGTTTAGTGGGATTGCCGTCTTTTGGGGTAGGGGCAATGGGGGAATTCATCTATATGACATAAAGAAGATCATATTTGGGATCTTCGAACATATAGAAATATGCCCAAGCGACAAAATGTAAAGGACGCTTATTTGCGTTTATTTAACGCTTATTTGCACAATAGTCAGGTGCAGGGCACCGTGTCAAAAAAACAGACTGCGCTGAAGCGCTTAGGCTGAATAACCACGATTGCAGAATCGTTACCCGGTCAATTCCCTGATTGCCCTGCCATGCTTTAGAAGGTAATGAGGCCGGCCATTACTGTCGGCAACGGTCGTCGTCTGCGGGTTAATGCCAAGTCCATGATAGAGTGTGGCAATCACGTCCTGATAATGCACCGGCCGGTCAATGGCCTCGGACGCATACCGATCCGTGGCGCCGATCACCTGCCCCACATTGAGGCCCCCTCCTGCCATCATGCCCATGGCCACCTTCGGCCAATGATCACGCCCGGCATTCTTATTGACCTTCGGAGTCCTGCCAAATTCCCCCCAGGCAAGGACCGTGACCTCATCAAGCATTCCCCTTTCTGAAAGGTCATCCACAAGGGCGGCAATCGCATGGTCAAAGATCGGCACCAGTTGCTTCATTCTGCTGAAGTTCTTCGAGTGGGTGTCAAAGTCACTGATTGATACATTCACAACACGCGCACCCGCCTCAATCAAACGACGTGCAAGCAGGAGTTTCTTTGCAGCCTGCGGTCCTTCACTGGTAAAAAACGCAAGCTTTGACTCCTTCATTGGCGGGACATATCGCGCCAATGTCTTTGGGTCTTCCCTGGAAAGATCCATTGCCTCTGCAACAGCACCCGAAGTCAAAATTCCGTATGCCTGGGAGGTGAATGAATCAAAGGCGCCCATCATCCCGGCGGCATCGATGGCACGGCGGGTGCGGTCAAGGCCCTTAAGCAGGCTGAGCCGGTCATCCAGCCTTCCCACAGTCAATCCTTCACTCATGCGCAAACTTGTCGTGTGCCCGGCACGCAAACGCGCCAGTTCCCCCTTCATCCCCTCTTCCAGTTCACGCTTGAACATCGATGAAATGTCAGGGCGAAACGGGCTCGCAGCGGGCCCCAGAAATCCCGGGCGCGCACTGTTGCGCACCAACCCACGGCCCTGCATCAGGTCAACAAATGCCGGGGTGTTGCCTTTGGTTTTGTTTTCAATGAGCCTGCCAACCACACATCCCATTGCCGGCCATCCACCCGCAGGTGCGGGGTCTGAACCCTTGTAACCCGACTGGCACTGGAAAGCATTATGCTGCCCATCGGCACCAACCAGTGACCTCAGAAAGGCAAAGCGGTGCGCGGATTTGGCGACCTTGGGCATTAACTCCGAGAGATGCAGTCCCGGTATACTTGTGCTGATAGGCTTGATATCACCGCGATACTCAACAGGGGAATCCGGCTTCGGATCAATCATGTCCATTTGCGGAGGACCGCCATCGAGGTGGATATGGATAATGGCCCTGCGGGAAGACCCGATACCCGCATTGGTTTCTGCCCGGAGAACATCGGCAAGGCCGAGACCACCAATACCCAGGGCGCCTACCTTCAAGAAACTTCTTCTCGAAACACCATCACAGTGCCTGAAGTGCCCTCCCTCCACATTTAGCATAATGAAAAAATAACCTTTCCCCGGAGCTCTTGCAAGCAATCGAGGACCGTTTGGCCATTAATGTTCAAGGGCAAAGAAAAGCACCAATTTAGG
This sequence comes from uncultured Verrucomicrobiota bacterium, assembly GCA_902589825.1. Classification (GTDB taxonomy): domain Bacteria; phylum Verrucomicrobiota; class Verrucomicrobiia; order Verrucomicrobiales; family DEV007; genus CACIUL01. Next base: position 24,377 of record CACIUL010000004.1, on the reverse strand, counting down.
CTCACCAGGACCGATCTCATGCACAACAAGGCAAAAAACCGGTTCATATCTTTCCGGTATTACCTTATGGTAACCAGCTCCAAGCAATAGATCCTGATGAAAAGAACTCTATTCCCTGTTATCGCAACCGCCGCCTTAGTCGCCGCCTTGCAGGCTGACACCAAGCAACCACCTGTGCCGGCCAAGGAAATTCCGGCGGGGGGCACCTATGAGATCCGTTTCGGCAAAGAGGAAGAAAGCCTCGGTCCATTCATCAGCAGCAAGGTCCTCTTTTCCCTGCCCGGAGACAACGGCAATAAAATTGATCACTCCCGCAGGGCTTTACTTGTCAAGGATCGCTACATTGTCTTCCTCGACAACAGTGCCACATCCGGCATCCAATGGCAGGGCGAAGACAAAGAGATGAGTGTTTTCCTTACCCACCCTGCAGGAAAAAAAATCAAGGCCGGGGAAAAGTCCCCTCTGCAGCAACTTACCCTGTATGAAAGCGGCAAAAACACGCCTGAAAACATTGCTGTTATCCCATTGGCCCGGGAAGTAACGGTGAACGGGGTAGCCGGGAATCCTGGCCTGAACATTGCACCCGGCATCAGCCAGCAAATGGCCGTTGCCCGTAAAGCCGGGAAGACGGACAGGATTTTCTGGAGTCACAGCGGTGATCCGGTCACCCTCAGCAACACCCACTGGGCAGTCGACGCTCACGCGGCACTCATTCGTGAAAACGGGAAGGAGAGCACCCGGCTGGTTGCCCTCGGTAACTCGGAAAAGTCAACGAACCGGGTTGCTACCCGGTTCGTTAGCCTGGAAATCGAGGGAGCCAACGTAGGCATTGAGGGCACCATTGCCAAGCCCCTGAAAGATCCCATGCACAAAGTTGAAGTGACCGGGATCAGCGGACACTACTTTGCCGAGAAGGGAGGCACCCTGCGGCTTCAGTTCGGCTTACCCACACAGACCGCAAAGCAACAGAACAAACGGTTGCTGGCCTTCTGGAAATTTGATGAAGGCAAAGGTTCCCAATGCATGGACCTGAAGGCTGACGGGAAGAAATCCGCAATTATTGGCATGGACCCAAAGAAAGCCTGGGACAAGGGGGTTGGCTTTGGCAAGGTCAGCTCGGTCACGCTGGAGAGCGAAGCCCATATCCAGACCTCTTTTACCGAGGATCTTCAGGGCAGTAATTCCATTGCATTATGGATAAAGACCACTTCAGGGGGACTGCTTTTAAGTAAAGTGGCAGGCAAGGGCGATCAACTGCTTCCCGGTTCAAGGATGGTGCAGGTAACACCCACAGGAGAGGTCAAGCTGACATTGATTGGCAGCGGGGAGGAAACCATCCTGAGTGAAGCCAAGGTCAATGATGGCAAATGGCACCATGTCGCCTGGACAGTGAGGGAACAAGCTGATGAGGGCATGAGGGTAAGCCTTGTTGCGCAGCACTGCCTCTACATTGACTCGAAACTCCAGGGACAACTTGACCTCAACCGTGCATATGACTCGGAACCGGTAGATAGCCCACTGCACATCGGAAAGGCAATTCAATACAGCAAAGATGCAAAACCCGTGACCATTTCCGGCTTCGCCGGGGCTGTGGACAACCTGAGAATCTACAACTTCCCGCTCAACGAAAAGCAAATCAGCGGCTTTAATTTGGTGGGCAGGAAAACCTCACCCTTCGTGATCACCTCCACTCCCAAGGAAACCATCCACGTGGGCGAGCGATTTGATTATGCCATCAAGTTTACCGGCGTCCCCACTGCCTCCTTTAAATTCAACACCCTGCCGGACTGGATAAAGTTCGAGGGACAGCTAACCGGTATTCCGGCCGCCAAGGACCTGGGAGTCACCAAGCCCATCAGTATCGTGGGCATGTCACGCCTGGGGCCCGGCCAGCAGATCTTCAACATTAAGGTGCTGCCTCCCCTGGTTGCCCCGGAATGGAAAGTGCTGGTTGATGGCAAGCCCGTACCGACACGGTATGTCGGCCTTGGCATTGAGGCAGACCTCCCGCCAGGCAGCGCAAAGTGGCGATTTGCGAGGAATTAAGCTGCACCACCCCAAGTCAAACCAACTAGAACTAGGCTTACCCGTAATGCTCCGCTATCTGACTCTACTAGTTGCCTTTGGCACACACGCTGGCGCCACTCCCGAAGTGGACAGCAACAACCTTGCCCGGCTCCATGCCCTGATGCAACCAACCGCGGAAGAAACCCGGTGGCTTCAGATCCCGTGGCGCACCAGCCTCTGGCAGGCAAGGATTGATGCCGCCGCTGCCGGCAAGCCCATTTACCTATGGGAGATGGATGGTCACCCGCTGGGTTGCACCTGAAATAACGGGGTCATCGACAGGTTGTCGAGTTTCTCAGATCCGGACATTATCAACACGATCCGTCAAAACTTTATCCCGGCCACTGACAACGACTGGTATAACCGTCGCCGGCAGGACGCCGCGGGCAAATTCTTCCGCGCAGTGGCGGCCCAGGGACCACGCAAGGGATCCGGCACCAAGCAGGGGCACTACATCCTCACCGCCTCCGGAAAACTCCTCGGGTTTAACAACAATCGATCCATTCAACGGCGCAAGGCATTCATTGACAGTGCCCTGGAAAAATGGCACTCACTCCCTCAATCTCAAAGGGCACCCTTCCCAATCGATACCGCTGCAGCCAGCAAGGGGCAACTTGACCCGAAATACCATGCCGCCCCGCCTGCCGGCGGCATCGTGCTGGTGGCCTCATCCCGCATCCTTAAAACCGCGGACAATCAACAGCTTGAAATCTGTTCTAGTGATGACATTGACCATGGCTGGGGGCACATGGCTGCCATTGACCGGATGTGGATCCAGAAAAAAGAGTGGCAAGGACTCATTCACGCAGCCAAAAACGGTGGTAAATTTCCCCAACCCCTCGCCTATCGTCTCTTGCGCTATCACCTGCTGGATTTCACGCGTGGGGAACCGGTAGCATGGAAGCGTCAGGAAGTTCACCGTTTCAAGCTGGAGATCGTTCCCGCCAATGGCCCCGGTCACTACCGCATCCGGGGCAGTGCCCTGATGGCAACTGCGTCTGATCCCTCCATTGCCAAGCGTGGTTTTGACGTCAATATCTATGGAGAAATCCAGACCGGTCCTGCAGGGCGGCCAACGCGCCTTGACCTTGTCGCGCTGGGTGAACACTGGGGTGATGGGCCCTATACCAAAGGCTCCCGGCCGGGTCGGACCCCGCTGGGAATCGCTTTCCGCCTTGCCGACCCCGACAATCCCGTGGACCTCATTCGTCCGCAGGGAAGTCATTGGCTTAAGGGTTACTGGGAAGCGGATAAACACTGAGACAAAAAGACCTTCCCCCCGGAAAATACCGGGATATTCTTTAAACATGCCCATTAAGTTCCTCCACACCCGAATCCGTGTCAGCGACATCGACAAGTCGATCCAATTCTACGAGAAGCTTGGCTTCAAGCTGACCAGAAGAAACGACAAGTCACCTGCAGGAAACCGCCTGGCATTTCTGGAAATTGAAGCCAGTGAGCATTTCCTCGAGCTGTGCTACTCTCCTGATTTCAAGGTGGAGTTTCCAGAGGACCTCATGCATACCTGCGTCGGCGTTGAGGATATCATCGAGTATTGCGACCGACTGGAAAAGGACGGTATCGAGATATGGCCGGGAGGCTGGCGGGAAAAGTTTGCCGGCGAGGATTCAAAGATGGCCTTTGTCACTGACCCTGACGGCTACGAGGTGGAGATACTGGAGAAACAGTGAACGGTGCTCCATAGCGAATGTATCTGCTCGCCCCGCTCACCAGTGCGCTCATCTATCCATTTGCCAGCCTTTTCCTGAAGCGTGCAATCGGGGAGGGCGCAGGCCTGCTGCGCACCGCCTTCCTCTCAAATATTGTATTGTTTGCAGTTTTCCTTCCCGCGCTCCTATTTAACCAGCAGGCTGCGCAGTGGTCCCAGCTGGGATGGCCGCTGGTGGCAGGAATGTGTTTTTTCGGCGGCCAGGTATTTACGTTCCTCGCCATTCGTGCCGGCGATGTCTCCGTTCAGGCACCCCTGATGGGCATCAAGGTGATCTTTGTTGCCTTCTTCTCCTTTTTCCTCAAGCCGGATGAGGTGCCTGCACTGCTCTGGTTGGGATCAATCATGGCCGCCACGGCCATCTTCCTGCTGGGAGGAGCCAACCTGAAGTCCCTGCGCGAGAACAGCCGCACGGTATTCTGGTCACTGTGTGCCTGTGCCTGCTTTGGTGCCAGTGACAGCCTGGCCGGTTATCGCAGTGCGGAATTCGGCCGCATACCTTTTATCATTGTCATGGTGTCAGTGGTGGCGATCTGCTCACTGGCATTTGTTCCGTTCTTCTCCGCTTCGCTAAAGGAAATTCCCCGCCATGCCCGCAACCTGGCCATTGCAGGAGGAATGGTCATTGGTATCCAGGGGATTATCCTCAATCTATCACTGGCATTTTTCGGACAGGCAACAGCCATGAACATTATCTATTCCACCCGTGCATTCTGGGGTGTGCTCTTGGTATGGCTCATTGGCCACAAGCTCGGTAATTACGAGGCCGCACTGCGGGGCCGTGCGGTCATGAGCAAGCGCCTTGCCGGGGCCTGCCTGTTAAGTGTGGCAGTGGTGACGGTGTTTCTCTAGGCTGGACAATGTCCATTACAAAAGAAACATGATTTTGTAATCACTTTTCCTGATGTGCTCGCCTATAATGGCAGGCCATGAATTCGCACCAAGTCATCAGGAATGCCTGTGAAAAACTCGGGACAAAACAAATTGCCGATAACCTTGGCGTTTCACTTTCCCTTGTATACAAGTGGGCGCAACCCAAGACAGATAAGGGAAGCGGAAGCCGCAACCCCCTCGACCGTGTTGTTGAGCTGATCAACAGCACCAGGGACCCGGGAATCATCGAATGGATTTGCGAGCAGTCGGGAGGTTACTTTGTTCGCAACCCGGAACACTCAGGCAACGAGAACTATGAGGTCATGCCTGCAACATCACAGATTGTCGAGCAATTTGCAGCACTGCTTGCCGAGATCAGCAAGGCGGCAAATGACGACGCCATCAGCACCAGTGAATCGGAGCGGATCCGGAAGGTATGGGATGCGCTCAAGTCCTTCACCGAGGGCTTTGTCAATTGCTGTGAGGAAGGGGATTTCAAGGACATGCCAAGGAAATAAATTCCACTCCCAGGTCTTTCTGCTCCATCCCTTCTGTTCCATAATTTCAGGTTCAGTGTGCACGATCTGCCCCGGATCACGAGTGTCCCCCCTGGCTAAAAAAGGGCATCTTCGCGTATTCATCACGGTTTTTATCCATCCCGGCAGGTAATACCGACTTGGCATGAGGTTTCACGGGGTTAGAATGAGCCCCCAATGAACCAGCGACTCAAAGGCAAAAAGGCAATCGTTACCGGCGGAGGTTCCGGCATCGGTGCAGCCATCTCTCAACGCTTTGCAGAGGAAGGGGCAAACCTGACGATACTCGACCTTGATGAAGTCAACGGCCGGAACATCGCTGATGCCCTCGACGGACAATACATCCGCTGTGACGTTGCTGACGAACAATCTGTAAGTGATGCCTTCAGTCAACTCGATGACCCTTCCCCATCGATACTGGTAAACAACGCAGGCATTGCTCATATAGGTGAGATCACGTCCACCTGCCCGGAAGACTTTGACCGCGTGATGCGCGTCAATGTACGCGGCCCTTATCTCTGCAGCCGTGCCGCATTGCCATCCATGCTTGAGCAGGGCAAGGGTACCATCCTCAACCTTGCATCGGTAGCGGCCCAGCTGGGCATTGCCGACCGCTTTGCCTACTCGACAAGCAAGGGTGCTGTCTACAGCATGACCCTCTCCATTGCACGCGATTACGTGAAACGCGGGATCCGCTGCAATTGCCTATGCCCGGCCCGTGTGCACACGCCCTTTGTGGACAACTACCTGAAGGACAATTATCCCGGTAAGGAAGCGGCCATGTTTGCTGAACTGGAAGCCACCCAACCTATCGGACGAATGGCAAAGCCGGACGAAATCGCAGCACTTGCCGCATACATCTGCTCTGATGAGGCGGCCTTTGTCACCGGTGCCGCCTTTGACATCGACGGCGGATTCACCCTTCTGAAATAAATTCCCCAACCCATAGAAAATGAAACTCATACGTTTTGGAAAACCAGGAAATGAACGTCCCGGCCTGCTGCTTGATGACGGCCGGAAAATTGACAGCTCGGAGCTCACCCCGGATTATGACGAGGACTTCTTCGCTTCCGGAGGCCTTGAAAAACTTCGGCTGTGGGCACAGGAAAAAGCGGAAGACGCTCCCGGGATCAATCCCGATGAGCGCCTTGGATCACCGGTGGCTCGGCCAAGCAAGCTCCTGTGCATCGGCCTGAACTTCAGGGATCATGCCGCCGAGACCAACACTCCACTTCCCGAGGAGCCGGTCCTATTCAGCAAGGCCACTTCCGCGCTCAGCGGACCCTTTGACAATATCATTATACCGCGGGACAGCGAGCAGACCGACTGGGAAGTCGAGATTGCCGTCGTCATCGGCAAACGGGCCAGCTACATCACGGAAGCCGAGGCGCCCGGACATATTGCAGGATATGTGCTGCACAATGATGTCAGTGAACGCTCATTCCAGAAGGACCGCGGAGGCCAGTGGGTAAAGGGAAAAAGTGCCGACAGCTTTGCGCCACTTGGCCCCTTCATGGCCACTGCCGATGAAATAGAGGATGTCAACAACCTCGCAATGTGGCTCACCCTTAATGGTGAAAAAATGCAGGATGGCAATACCTCAAACCTCATTTTCAATATTCCCCACATTGTCAGCTATCTCAGCCAGTTCATGTCCCTGCTGCCCGGGGACATAATCTCAACGGGCACCCCGGCCGGTGTTGGCATGGGAATGGATCCCCCACGCTACCTCCGTCCAGGCGATATTGTTGAACTGGGTATTGATGGACTTGGCAGTTCAAGGCAGAATGTTGTCGCCCATGGCAGCTGAGCCAGGGTATAAAAAACTCAACTGCCCGCGCCATGGATCTAGAACTGCAAAACAAGATAGTCCTTGTCAGCGGAGGAGCCAAGGGGATCGGTGCCGCCATCGTGCGTGGCTTCGCTGCCGAAGGAGCTATTCCGTTGATTTTCGACCGCAACCCGGATGAGGCAGAAGGACTGATTGAGGAGATCGGGTGCGGCCATTTTTTCAATGTCGAACTCGTCGAACTTGAACAAATCCGCAAGGCGATCGAACAGGTCCACGAACAGGTGGGCGAAGTGGATATCCTGGTTAACAACGCGGGAGTCAATGACGGTGCAGGGCTGGAAAAAGACCCACAGGATTTTGTTGCCTCGCTGGAAAAAAACCTCATACACCCCTTCGCCCTTGCCCACTACCTGCTGAGTGACCTCAGGAACAACCGGGGTAATATCATCAACATTGGCTCCAAGGTCGCTGATACCGGGCAGGGAGGCACTTCGGGATATGCCGCATCCAAGGGGGCTATGAATTCACTGACCAGGGAGTGGGCCATTGACCTCGCAAGGTTCGGTGTCCGCGTCAACTGTGTCATCCCCGCCGAGGTCATGACTCCGCTCTATAAAAAATGGCTGGAAAAAAACCCCGACCCGGCAAAGGCCGAAGCCAGGATCAAGTCCACCATCCCGCTCGAAAACCGCTTTACCCGGGCAAGTGAAATAGCCGACCTGGTGGTATTCCTGGCTTCCGCGAGATCATCCCACACCACCGGCCAGGTGATGTATCCGGATGGCGGCTATACCCACCTTGACCGCGCATATACCACCCCCCCGCAATGATCGAGAAAACCGATGCCCTTATTGTTGGAGGGGGGATCGTTGGCCTTGCCACCGCCTATCACCTTTGCAAGGGCAATGGCGGGCGCTCCGTGACAGTCCTTGAAAAGGAAAACCGTCTCGCTGCGCACCAAACCGGCAATAATTCCGGGGTGCTGCACTCCGGAATCTACTACAAGCCGGGATCCCTCAAGGCGCTCAACTGCCGTGCGGGGAAACGCGCCATGGAACGCTTTTGCGCTGAGGAGGGTATCAACTATGAGATCTGCGGAAAAGTCATCGTCGCCCTTGACGGGAATGAGCTTCCGGCCTTGCACCGCATCCTTGAGCGAGGCAAGGCCAACGGGGTCAAATGCCGCCTGATAGGAAAACATGAACTTGCAGACCTTGAACCCCATGCCGCAGGCATAGCAGCCATCCATGTCCCAGAGGCTGGAATTGTTGATTACCACCAGGTATGCTGCCGGCTTGCGGAAAAAATCCGTGAGGCGGGCGGCCAAATCCTCACCGGCGAGAAAGTCACCTTTATCACGCGCACCTCAACGTCAGTGTCGGTTCAGACTGCCGCCGGAAAGGATTTCCTGGCAGGACATGTCGTTAACTGTGCCGGTCTTTACTCCGACAGGGTCGCCGACCTGGGCGGCGACCGGCCTCCCCTGAAAATTGTGCCTTTCCGTGGGGAATATTATGAATTGAAGCCATCCGCACATCAACTGGTCAACAACCTGATTTATCCGGTTCCAGACCCCAACTTTCCCTTCCTTGGAGTGCACTTCACCCGCATGATCAACGGCGGTGTCGAGTGTGGCCCGAATGCGGTTCTCGCCTTTGCCCGTGAGGGATATGGTAAGTTGAAAATCAATCCCGCAGAGCTGATCGAGTCCTTGACCTACCCTGGTTTTCTCAAGCTCGCGGCGAAATACTGGAAAACCGGCGCTGGCGAAATGTGGCGCTCTTTCAGCAAGAGGGCCTTCGTCAAGGCCCTCTCAAGGCTCATCCCGGAAATCCGCAGCGAGCATCTTGTGGCCGCCCCTGCAGGCGTGCGCGCACAGGCCGTCGGCCACGACGGGTCAATGGTCGATGATTTCCACCTTTCCAGCAACGGGAGCATCCTCAACGTCTGTAATGCACCCTCCCCTGCAGCCACAGCTGCCCTGAATATCGGAAAAACCATCAGCGAGGGTATCGATGGATAAACCCCTTGCAGGGGAAAATCAGAGGCAGGAAAAAAGCGGAGGAAACAACCTTAAGCAAACCCAAAAAAAACGACACAATGCCTGAAGTGGAAACAATCACCTATCCCGTGGAGAAACTCCACGACTTCTCAAGGTCCACTTTCATGCATTTCGGGGTACCTGAGGAGGATGCCGACCTGGCAGCAGAAGTTCTGGCAGCCAGTGACCTCCGTGGCATTGATTCACACGGGGTAGCCAGGTTGCACACGTATTTCGACATGCTGGACCAGGGGCGGATTAATCCCACTCCCGAGTTAAAGATAATCCGTGAGTCCCCCTCAACGGCAACAGTGGATGGAGACAACGGGCTGGGGCTGGTGGTGGGCCCGAAAGCCAACAAAATCGCCATGCAAAAGGCATCAGAAGTCGGCAGCGGGTGGGTGTCCGTCTGCAATACCAACCACTATGGCATTGCCGGTTACTATGTATTAAAGGCGCTTGAAGCCGACCTGATTGGCTGGTCCATGACCAATACCACGAAGCTTGTCGCTCCTCTCTGGGGAGCAGAACGAATGCTTGGCACCAACCCGATCGCCATCGCCTTCCCGGGCAAGGAGGAACCTCCCATTGTCGTTGACCTGGCCACCTGTGCCGCTGCCTACGGGAAAATAGAAATCGCAAAGCGTAAAGGCCACCCCATTCCTGATGGCTGGGCCATAGACAGTGAAGGCCATGAAACCACCAACCCGGAGGAAATGATTGGCGGGGGTGCCCTGCTTCCACTGGGATCACGCCGTGAATCCGGGGGCCACAAGGGTTACGCCATGGCCGTCATGGTGGATTTCCTCTGCGCGGTTCTCAGCGGGGCAAACTGGGGCCCGTTCACTCCCCCATTCGCCCTGCGGCAGGAAATCCCCGAGCGCAGCGTGGGCAGGGGCATCGGCCACTTCTTCGGGGCGATGCGTATTGATGCCTTTATCGATGTGGATGAATTCAAGGCGCAGACCGATGAGTATATCCGCACCATGCGCAGCACTGCCCCGGCCCCTGGCAGCAACGGCCCCCTTATTCCCGGGGACCCGGAACGTGAGGCTGAGGCAATAAGGTCAAGGGAGGGAATTCCACTGGTCATGCCGGTTGTCGAGGAATTGCGTGACATTGCCCGTCGTACCGGCATCCGCTTTGACTGAAGTTGACAGGGCCTGGTTTCCGGGAAAAAAATCGTTCACTTCCCCACTACTGGGCTTGCATGCACAAATGCTTGCGCCAGAATCAATGTAGTTAAAAGCCCAACTGACATGTCCAGCATCCCAAATGTCCTCGCCGAACGCTATGCCACCGAACCGATGCAGTCCGTCTGGTCGCCAGAGGGAAAGGTAATCCTGGAACGTGAGTTCTGGATCGCTGTCATGAAGGCCCAGGCGGAGCTTGGCCTCGATATCAGCAAGGAGGACATCAATGCCTACGAACAGGTCAAGGATGAGGTCGATATGGACTCAATCATGCGCCGTGAGCGGATTACCCGCCATGACGTGAAGGCAAGGATCGAGGAATTCTGCGAGCTTGCCGGCTGCGAGCACATTCACAAGGGCATGACCAGTCGTGACCTCACTGAGAATGTTGAGCAGTTGCAGGTTTACCGCTCCCTGCAGATTATCCGTGAAAAGGCCGCCGCAACGCTCTCGGCCATGGCCAGGCGGGCCGCAGAGTGGCAACAACTCTATATTTCAGCCCGCACCCACAATGTCGCCGCGCAAACGACAACGCTGGGCAAGCGCGTCGCCATGTTCGGTGAGGAGCTCATGGACGCCTTTACCCACCTTGAGGAAATGACAGCCTGCTATCCCGCGCGCGGGCTGAAAGGTGCCGTCGGTACTCAACTTGACCAGATTGCCCTGTTCGGCGGTGATGACGCCAAGGTCGCAGAACTGGAATCAAGGATCATCAACCACCTTGGCATGCCCAGATCCGCGGGCAACGTCGGCCAGGTATACCCGAGATCGATGGACCTTCGAGTTGTTTCCTCACTGGCCGGGCTGGCCGCTGGTCCGTCAAGCTTCTGCAGGACCCTCCGCCTCATGGCCGGTCACGAGCTTGCCGGCGAGGGCTTTGCAGAGGGACAGGTGGGATCCTCGGCAATGCCTCACAAGATGAATGCCCGCTCCTGTGAGAGAGTCAATGGTTTCCATGCATTGTTAAAGGGTTACCTGACGATGGCCGGCGGACTGGCCGGGGACCAGTGGAATGAGGGTGATGTCTCCTGCTCGGTGGTGCGGCGCGTCATGCTGCCCGATGCCTTCTTTGCCGCCGACGGTTTATTTGAGACATTCCTCACTATCCTCGGCCAGATGGAGGCCTACCCGGACGTGATCGCTTCCGAGAACAAGCGCTACCTGCCTTTCCTGACGACCACCACCTTCCTAATGGAAGCTGTCCAGCAAGGTGCCGGCCGGGAAGCCGCCCATGAAGCCATCAAGGAACATGCCGTGGCAACCCTGCGTGACTTGCGTGTCGGGAATGTCGGGGAAAATGACCTTGTCGCCCGCCTTGCCGCTGACAGCCGGCTGGGAATCAGCAGGGAACGACTCGATGCGCTGCTTGCCGCCGCACAGACGAAAGCCGGGGCCGCTGATTCACAGGTAAAAACATTCATTGATGCCGTCGCCCGCATTGAGGAAAATTACCCTGCCGCCAGCAACTATACGCCCGGTACCATCCTCTAGGCTTGCCGGGTATCCGCCAGAGGCCCAGGAATTCATTCCGGCTTGTGCCCCCTGAAATCATAGCAGATCAACCTCGGCCTGCTACCATCGACAAATCCCCTGGAATGCTGCCCGATATAGAGCAATCCACGGTGGACAACCGGCAATGCCCAGCTCTGCTCGGCCACGAACAGTTGGGACTGACTCAGGACCTTGACCCCTGAGGGACTGATTTCAAGCTCGGCAAAGACGCCATCTTCACCCAAGGCAAAAACCCGCTCATCAGCGCGCAAAAGGCTGCCCCGGAAAAAACTCAACGTCATCCTGCGCCCATTGACCTCGTGCTCGTAGCGCATGTCATCACGCCAAAGAATCTTTCCGTCAGCAACCCGCATGCACTTGAACTGCACGTCCGGCTTGTTGCGGCCGGCAAATCCGTAGATGTGCCCGTTTATCTCCAGAGGAGTCATCCAGTGCATGCCAAACATCGGTTCTTCCCAGACTGGTTTTGCCTTGAGCTCCTTGTCAAGTTCCAGCAAAACTCCACCCTTTCCGTAACACTCGGAAACAAAGACATACCTCTCACCTATAACAATGGGTACCGAGGCATTGACCGACTCGTATTTATCCGCACGCCAGGGAAAGCGGAAGAGCAGCTTGCCGCTGGCCGGCTCAATGCCAAGCAGTCCACCGGCTGCCGGCCGGCTTTCCCCTCCAGCCAGGACAAGCAGGACCTCACGCCCCATGATCCTTGCGACAACAGGCGAGGAATAACTCGCTCCCCAGGCATCGAGATAGCGCCATTTCTCCTCTCCGCTCTTCCGGTCAAAGGCGGCAACACAAACACCCTTCTCCCCTTCGCCGCCACCACCCACGTTCACCAGCACCAGGTCCTTCCATACCACCGGTGAAGGCCCATAACCGAAAAAGCCGAGCCGGTGTCCGTAATCCTTGAGCAGGTCACGGTGCCACAGCTCACGGCCACTCTTCGCATCGACGGCCCGCAACTGCGCCGTCACCCCGGCAATAAATACCCGGTCCCCGTCTATGACCGGCGAGGCCCGTGGCCCGCTCGCATACCCGAAGCGGTCGCGATATTTTACCGGGTAGATAAGGTCCCAGATCAGTTTCCCCGTCTCGGGATGACGGCACTCGAGTCGCTCATTGCCCTCAAGGCCAACCTCCCCGACAACAGCACGGTCAAAGCTAAACAGGCGACCATCGGCTATCGTTGGCGCGGCATAGGACTCGCCGCGGGCCAGCTCCCAGACAATTCTTGGCCCCGATTCCGGCCAGTCTGCCAACAACCCGGTTTCCCCGCTTTTTGCATCATCATGTGCACCGAGAAATCGTGGCCAGGCCTCAGTCACAGCGCCTTCCGGCAAGGCCTTCGGCTTGGCATGGAGCTTTAACCGCGCGTCCTCACCGGCCTGAAGCGAGAGGGCGGCAACAAAGACAAATAAAAGGGTTACGCGGATCATCACTTCACTACATTGGAGTTGGGATCGAAATCTAGCAAGCCCGGGATACTTGCACCGCGCGGATCCATGAGGCATCCTGCTTGCCGTGAAAGCAATCAGCTGCCGGGAACCCGGCCATTTCCAGTTCCTTGATGTTCCTGAACCTGTAGCAGCAGAGGGTGAGGTCATGCTGCGCATCCGCAGGATCGGTATTTGCGGCACGGATTTCCATGCCTTTGCCGGCGAGCAGCCCTATTTTGAATATCCCCGTATCCTTGGCCACGAGCTTTCTGCCGAGGTGGCCGAGAGTTCCGGTGAGTTCAATGCCGGGGACACCGTCGTTCCTGTACCCTATATCCATTGTGGAGTATGCCCGACTTGCCTTGGCGGAAAAACAAACTGCTGTCCCTCCATCCGCACGCTGGGAGTCCATATTGATGGAGGCATGCGTGAATTGATGCCCGTGCCTGCAAAAAACCTGATGCGTGCCGATGACCTCAGCCATGAGCAGGTGGCAACAGTGGAATGCCTGGCAATAGGTGCCCATGCAGTCAGGAGGGCAAACCTTGAGCAGGGACAATGGATTGCCGTTGCAGGAACCGGCCCGATCGGAATCGGCGTCCTGCACTTTGCGCGCCTGGCAAAGGCCAGGACCATTGCCATCGATGTCAACCCTGATCGCCTTGAGTATTGTCGCAACATTATCGGTGTGGACGCCTGCGTTGACGCGCGGGGGGAAACAGTGGATCAACTCCGCGAAATCACTGAGGGGAATCTTCCGCAAAAGGTCTTCGATGCCACCGGTGTCCCGGCTGCAATGGAAGCCGCCTTCGAGTATGTCGGTCACGGGGGGGCCTTGATCCTGGTCAGCATTGTCAAGGGCAGCATTTCATTTGCCGACCCGCTCTTGCATGCACGGGAAATGACCATCATGAGCAGCCGTAATGCCACCAGGTCGGATTTCAGCCTGGTCATGGATAGCCTGAGGGATGGAAAAATCGATATTTCCACATTCGTCACCCACCGCTGCCAATTCGATGAGATCGCCGAGAAATTCGAGCATTGGGGTAATCCGTCAACAGGCGTGGTCAAGGGCATGGTTGAACTGTAAAACGGCCTCCGGGTTTTACCCTGCTCGATAGTTGATCGTTGCTGCGCTTGGCACCAAGGATTGCCGAAAGGGCACAAAAATGGCCAAATTGTCACAATAGCGCCACTTTCATATGGTATTAACAAGCTTTGTAGGTTATATTAAGGGCTCCGATTTTCGGGGAAGGTAGGGATTTTACCCCCCTCTAACCTGCCGATGCCTCAAGACTCCCATACCATTGAAGCCGAATCCAAAGGGATGGATCTTTCTGCGCCCAAAACCCGCCTGCAGGTTGATGCCGGGCCATCGCGTAAAGAGGTCAAGGACAAGATCATTGAGCGCTTCGAGCAAAAATACATCATCCACCCCCGGCTAGTTCCCAAGATCAGGGAATACATCAAGCCCTTTTGTATCCCGGACCCGAACGGGAAGGGAAAGATCCCCGAGTATGCAGTCACCACCCTGCAACTGGACACCCCGACGATGGACCTGGCCCTTGCCAAGGAGCGCAAGACCTTTGCCCGCTTCAAGTTGCGTATCCGGACTTATGGCAAGGGGGGCAGTGCACCTGTTTTCCTTGAACTCAAGCGCAAGGTGGGCGGTGTCATCATCAAGAGCCGGTGCAAGATGACCATGGAGCAATATCAAGGCAACGGCAGCGGCAGGCCGATCGTCCTTCACCCCGAAGACTTTCCCCTGCTTGAGAACCCGGTCGATAACCACTACTTCCTCGAGTATTCCAGGGTGGCGCGGGCAGTCGGGGCACGGCCCAAGATGCTCATCCGCTATATCCGGGAAAGCTATTTCGGGGCCAATGATGATTACGCCCGGCTGACTTTCGACCGGAGAATCTGTTACCGTCCCACCCGGAGCTGGACATTGCCGGGCATTGAGGATTCAGAAGGTTGGCGGTCCATGGACCACCAGACAGCCCTGAACCGCCCTTTTGCCGGCTACATCTTTGAGTTAAAGGCCATGCGCAATTCCCCAAAATGGATGATGGAACTTGTGGAAAGGTTCAACCTGACCACAACCGGTTTCTGCAAGTATGCCACCGCCTGGCGCCTTGAGACACTGTTTCGCGGATTCAGCTACGACAGTGCCTCGCAAAACACCACAATCACAGACAACAGCATTTAATTCCAAAATTTAGCTTGGCAGTTCACGCTTCAGCTTCTTCCTTCCCCCTTATCAGCTAATGGAATCCTTTTTGACAGCCCTGGGCCCAACAGAGCCTTTGTCCAGCATGGACATCATCTTCTCGCTGAGCATCAGCTTCGTGCTCGGCCTGGTCCTGGCCACCGTGTATCGCTGGACCCACCAGAGCTTCTCCTATGCCCGCTCGTTCCTGCACACCATGGTGCTGGCCACGATCGTCATCACCATCATGATCATGGCCATTGGCAACAACATGGCACGCGGCCTGGGAATCATGGGCGCCATGGCCTTTGTGCGCTTCCGGACCCCCATTCGCGACCCGCGAGACATTATTTTCCTTTTTGCTTCACTGGCCGTCGGGATTGCCTCCGGGGCACAGGTCTTTGATGTCGCCATCATCGGCACCATCTATTTCGGTTTCACGGCCATCTTCCTCAGCTGGTCACCCTTCGCATCACGCAGGGAATTCGAGGGACTTCTCCGGTTCATGCTGCCGGCGGATTCCGCTTCACATGCCCTGCTTCATGATATCTTCTCAAACTACACAACCCAGACTGAGATGGTGGCCATGCGGGAAGCCATTCAGGGTGAAGTCCAGGAATACTCTTATCAGATCCGCCTTATAGACCCATCCTACAAGACAGACCTGATCGATACCCTTTCCAAACTTGAAGACATCTCCGAGGTCAGCCTGGTAATGCAGCGCACAACTGTCGAGATATAGAGAATCTGCCATGAGTAACGAAATTCCAAGCAGAGCCGCGGTCAGCTCCGGGTCCTCATTCAAATACAGGAGGATCCTGCATAAATGGCCAGTACTCATATGGCTGGGAATGCTCAGCGTGGTCATCATCCTCTACATGCAGCGCGGCAGCTACTCACGCATCAACGGCATGATCGCCGCCAGCACGGAGGAAGTAGCCCCTCCAGAGGACGGCGTGATACTCACCGTCCATGTCAGGGAGGGTGACATTGTCAAGGCCGGGCAGGATCTGGTCACCCTCGACCCTTCACTGGTGCAGAAGGAGATTGATGACTACAAGGCCAATCTCCCGTTCCTCAGGGCGGACATGCAAAGGAAGTTCAAGGCCACCAGGTTTGACATCAATGCCGATATCCAGAAAGCCAAGGCGGAAAAGGCCAATGCGCAATCACGGCTTGAGAGTGCGCAACGCAATGAGGAACTAATCGCTGATCAGGTGGAGAAGCAGCTCAGCCTGCAGCGTGAACTTGATAACGCAATAGCCGCAGTGGAAGCCATAGAGGTTGAGCTTGAAACCCATGAGGCATCGATCCAGGAACTGACCAAGGACCTGGAGGAGGCCGACAAACTGATTGCCAGCCTGAATGAGCTGAAAATCCCTGATGAGTTGCTTGTCCTGAACCAGCGCCTGGCCGACAAGACCCTCAAGGCTTCCGGTGACGGGAAAGTAAGGGAGGTGCACAAGCTGCGCGGAGTGGCAAGGCTTGGTGACCCTATTTTGACCATCGTGCTGAACTCACCCGGGGACGGTCAGCCGGAAAAAACCGTCAGGGGCCTTGTATTGCAGGGTGAAAACCCCGAGGGCCTGAAGGCGGGCAACACCGTTTGGATCAGCGAAAGGGTAAAGAACCCGGAAGCCATGCAAACTGAAATCCTGTCTGTCTCCCCCGGCATCGAGGCCCTGCCCAACCTCGGGACACCGATTCCCTCAAGGTTCCTGCGCGGGCGCTCATTTACCTGCAGGTTGCCGGACGAGCTCAAGCACCTCTTGCCGGGCACCGAGGTCCATATCCACCGCAAGCAACCCGGAAAATTTGACTTCTGGGGTTTTGGTAAAACCCCTGTCCAATCTGCCAACAATTAGGCCCGCTCTATTCCGGGCGGATTCCCCATGCCTAATATCCCTTGATATTTTAGCAGGTTAAAAGCCTCAACCATTACAGCGATTTTTTCAGCGCCGGACTTGCAAGCCTGGCAATGGCAATGCTAAAAGGATTGTTGCCCCGCCTTTCCTCTCAACCTGCCCATCAAAGATCACCTCCCCGATATGCCCCGACACTTTTCCCTCACGGGTTACGCATACCTGTTTAGTATCGCAACTTTCCTGGCAAGCCCGCTCATCATGTCGGCCAACGGGGAAGATCCCGAAACCGATGCCGGCAGTGAACAAAATGGCCTGGGTGAACTCATTGCACTCGGCCTGAAGAATGACCCGCAACTCATCGCGCTGCGCGGCGAGATAAGTATCGCCACCGCCCGGAAAAAGGCAGCCCGGGACTGGCCCGATCCTCAGGTCCGTTTCCGCAAGTCATGGGGTTATAATGAGATTCCGGCACCATACACACAATACCGCACGGAAAATTACAACCAGCAGATCACCCGCAGTGAGACTGATGAGCTTGGCATCATCACCAACTCGACTATCAATGAAAATGTTGCCCGCAGCTCACAGAGGACGATCACCGAAGGCAAGGACAAAACGGTTATTGAGGAGACGTTCAGTGAAAACAGCTCCGAGGTGACACAAACTGCTCCCAACCAGCTGCTGGGTGACCCGGGAGGAATTACCTCGGAAACCCGCAACCTTGAGCGCAGCGGAAGGGAAACCCGCTTTCACGAAAGTGACCCGTTTGCCAGCGAGGAAGACCTCGTTGCCCAGTTCCGCCTTTACGTCCCCCACCCCGGGATAAGGAGGGCACGACTCAAGCAAGCCCAGCACCGAATCGAGCTTGCCCGTGCAGAGCTCCTCTCAGAGGAGCGCAAGGTAGTCAACAGGATCCGTGAAGAATATGGGGCGCTCCAGTATCTCAAGGCGCGTATCGGGTTGCAGGAAAAAAACGATGCAGCCGCCAAGATATACTCCGAGGCACAGGACAAGCTGCTCGCAGGCGGCCTCACCACCATTGACAAGATTGAATACGTCGAGATCGACAACCTTGCCTCGGACGGCATTACCATTGATTACCGGGCAGCCATGGACAGGCTGGCGGCAAGGGTTGGCCTTCGCGATTCATCAACGATCCGTATCAGTGACAAATTAATCAGCCCCGCAGTTGAGCTCGACCACACCCACCTTGAATACCTCATCCGGATGGCACTTGCCAACCGTGGCGAGTTAACCACCAACTCGGAAAAGGGAGAGATCGCCAAGGCACAGCTCAATGAGGCAAAGGCCAGAAACCGCCCGTGGTTTGACTACTTCCAGGCTGAGTTCGGCAGGGATGAACAGGGGGGAACCAAGTCAGGGACAAACTGGGGCATTCAGTTTGCAATGTCCCTGCCGGTCTTCTCATGGATGGGCAACGAGAAAAAAATCCATGAAGCCGCCGTCAAGAGCCATTACAGCCAGATGGGTGCTATCCAGAACATTGTCACTGCGGAAATCGTCGCCGCCTACCAGAATTTAAAACGTTGCGCCGCGCACCGCTCCAAGGCACGTGAGCATGCGAGCCAGCGCAAGGAACAAAATACCGGTTTCCTTGAAAGGATCGCAGGAATCGACCGCCGCAAGCTTGAAGAAACACGCTACGACGTGACCCGCAGCACCCTGAATGCAGACCGGCACCGCCTCGATTCTGAACATGCCTACAACCTCGCGCTTCTGCAGCTTGAGGAGGCACTGGGAACATCCCTTTCCAAGGTCTTCGCCGGCAGCAAGGAAGTTGGCCAATCCGGGCCGACAACGACGGCTCCAGCCGCAGCCGCCGCTGCCCCCGCTCATGCAGCCACGCAAGTGAAGAATCATTCCCCTGACGCCGCCGAGGAAAATGCGCAAGAGGGCAAAGAAAAACGGACAACGCTGAGAAGCAAGGTGCGGTCAGCACTCAAAAAGATCAGGCTTCTGCCCCGTAAGGAGAATTAGGAAAACCCGGGAAGGCACATTACCCTTTGCTTCCGATGCGCCACTTTTATATATCCGCACTCACCCTGGCAGGGTGCCTGTTGCCGGCAACCACAGGTGCACTGGAAGTTGAGGAAACCGGGAAGGCTATCCGGGTCCTGGACAAGGGGAAAACCGTCCTGGTCTATCACAAGGCCGAGGTAGAGCCACCAAAGGGAGCGGACCCCGCCTATCGACGCAGTGGATTTGTTCACCCGTTATGCACTCCGGCAGGGAGTGTGGTCACCGCAATCCATCCCGCCGACCACATCCACCACATGGGCCTGTGGCATGCCTGGGTAAAGACCGTGCACGGCAAGCGAAAGCCGGACTTCTGGAACCTCAAGGCCAAAAGCGGCAGGGTGCGTTACGCAAAAACCCTGCAACGGCCAGAACCAAGTGGAAAAATGGCCTCATTTACCGTCCTTCAGGAATTTATTTCCATGGATAAAGGTACCAATCCCGTGGTGGTGCTTGCCGAGGAATTCACGCTCACCGTGCACAGCGCGGACAATGCATACCTGGTCGACCACACCACGGTGCAGAAAAACATCACGGATACTCCCCTCAAGCTCCCGGCATACCGATATGGCGGGCCCATTGCCTACCGCGGACCGGCAAACTGGAACAATTCCAACAGCAGGGTCTTTACCTCCGAGGGCAAAAACCGCAGCAATGGCCACGCCACGCGAGGACGCTGGTGTGCTTTTACCGGCCCGGCGGAAAAGGGCAATGCACTGGTTGCCATCCTCTGCCACCCGAAAAACCATGACGCACCCCAGAGGATGCGTATCTGGCCACCCACTTCCCATAACGGGGCTATTTTCTTTAATTATGTGCCGGCACAGGAAACCGCGTGGCATCTCATGCCCGGGAAACCCTCAACCATGCGTTACAGGCTGATTGTCAGCGATAAAACAATGAATGCCGAACAGATTGATGCCCTGTGGAAGGGTTTCGCCGGGCAATAACTCGGCCTCTTTGATGACTGCTGTGCAGAATCGCTTGAGGATTGTCATTAAAGGTATATTTCTACCGTTGAATCCATTCTCATGGTTCACTGGACAAACCAATTATTGATCATTTTCAACCAGCCCGGCCAATTCCCTGAAATGCTTGCCAAAAAAGGTGAATAAAGTAATTTTTTAAACCGAATGAGCTCAACGCCAACCGCCGAACAAGAACCGTCAACCGCTGACCAGGCAGCCGCCGAACGGACAGAGGACATCAACAATGCCGTGATCCGCCTTGCGGGCAACTCCCAGGATGGCATCCAGACCATTGGCGGAGTGCTGGCAAAGCTTGCCGGGCGCAGCGCGCAGGAAGTCATGACCTACATGACGATTCCCTCAACAATCAGTGGTGGCGCCTCAATATTCCAGGTCCGGATCGGTTCCGGTGAAGTCCTCTCACCCGGTGATGAGGCCGACTTCCTGGTCGCCTTCTACCAGGACAGCTACGAGAACCATATCAACAACCTGCGCGAAGGTGGGGTTTGCCTCTACGACAGCGACCACGTTGAGCCTGACATGACCGACAAGCGCTTTACCTTTGTCGGCGTACCAATGACCAGCACCACCGTCGAGGCCATCGGCGGATCTGCCCGTGACCGCGGCAAGAATATCTTTGTCCTGGGCCTGATCACCAACCTGTTCGACCTCCAGCGCGAGAAACTTGTCCACATCATTGAAAACCAGTTCAAGAACAAGCACGAGAGCGTCCTGCGCAATGCCATGCTGGCATTTGATGCCGGTTACGCCTACCAGCTTGGCGACATCTTCAACAGGAGCTATGAATTCGAGCCGGGTGAAGCGAAATCCGACGGCCGTATTACCACCGACGGCAATACCGCGCTGACCTACGGGCTGCTTGCCGCAGGTGTCCGTTACGGGGCCGGCTACCCGATTACACCTTGGTCATCGATCATGGAGCTATTGCGCAGTGAACTGCCAAAGTATGGTGGCATCTTTGTGCAGTCCGAGGACGAACTGGCCGCCATCTCGACGGCCATCGGATTTGCCTACTCCGGGCATCTTGCCGCCACGGGAAGTTCCGGTCCCGGGTTGTCATTGAAAATGGAGGCCATGGGCTACGCATCAATGGCCGAGTTGCCGTTGATTGTCATCAACGTGCAACGCGGTGGTCCATCCACCGGCCTGCCCACCAGTGTTGAACAAAGTGACCTCATGCAGGCCATCTACGGCAGCCACGGGGATACCCCGCGGGTGGTCATTGCCCCAAAGGATGTCGAGGACTGTTACTACATTGCCATTGAGGCCGGACGGATCGCGCGGGAGTTCAGCACCCCGGTCGTGATCCTAACCGACCAGGCCCTCTCCAGCCGTATTGAGGCCTTCCCCGAGCCGGACGTATCCGGTGTCACCTCCCCGGAACTCAATCTGGAGCCCCGGGATGAGGACTTCAAGCCCTACCCCTTTGATGCTGAAACCAGTCATGCCCCGCCAGGCACCAGAATGGCAGGTGGCAAGTATCCCGTCGTTACCGGGCTGGAGCACGACGAGTGGGGACACCCGACTTCAAGTCCTGAGATCCACCAGAAGATGACGGACCGCAGACGTGACAAGCACAAGCGCCTTGCTGCTTCCCTGCCCTTGCCCGAGATCCATGGCGAGAAAGAGGGCGAGGTCCTGCTCATCGGCTGGGGATCAACCTGGGGACCGATCCGCGAGGCGGTGAATGTTGCCAGGGAGAGCGGCCATGAGGTATCAGCAATTCACCTGCGCCATATCCATCCCATGCCTGAGGGCATTGACGGGATCATGAATGCCTTCAAGAGGGTACTCGTTATTGAGATGAACGATGAGGGAATGTATGGATATGGTCAATTGGCCACCCTCCTCCGTGCCCGCTATGCCGACAACAAGATCAAGAGCCTGACCAAGTGTGACGGGCTCAACTTCAAGATCCGCCAGATCATAGCCGGGATCGAGAATTCCTCCGACTGATTATTGCCGTAATTAACCAACTACTTCCACTGCCAAACCCAGTTTCCTGATGTCAACAGCAGCACCGGCCGAGCCCGAGAAACTCACCAAGAAGTCCCTACTTTCCGATCATCCCACCTGGTGCCCGGCCTGCGGCGACTTTGCCGTCCTAGCGGCCTTCTTCAAGGTCCTTGAGAAACTCCAGGTCCCCCATGAAAAAATCTGCACACTGGCAGGTATCGGATGCGCCTCCCGATTTCCCTACTTCGTCAACAGCCACGGGCTTCACTTTATCCATGGCCGGGTCCTGCCCCTTGCCATGGGCGTCAGCCTCTCGCGCCCCGACGTGCACGTCTTCGCCTTTGGCGGGGATGGTGACGGTTTCTCCATCGGCGGCAATCACCTGGAGCACTGTGCCAGGAAAAACCCGAACCTTACCTACGTCATCATGGACAACTTTGTCTACGGGCTGACAAAGAAACAAACATCGCCGACATCGCCGATCGGATTCCAGTCAAAGACAGACCCCGGGGGAGCCATTGACCAGCCGGTAAACCCGATGAAAAAGCTGGTATCATCCGGGGCAAGCTTTATCGCCCGCACCCACGCGGCCCAGGTCAAGCACATGATGGAAATGTTCGAGCGGGCCATCAAGCACCCCGGTTTTTCGGTGGTCGAGGTCCTCTCCGAGTGCGTGATCTTCTACAAGGGCGCCTTTGACAATGCCAACCCGCGCAAGGGCGGGGAATTCGAGCTGATCGAGGAAAAAACGTGGGATGACACGCCGGAGGATGAGGCACGCCACGACGTGACCAGTGAGGCCGATGCCTACGCGATCGCCGACATCCAGTATCCCGGAAAATTCGGTGTCTTCTACCAGAATGAACGCCCGTCAAAAAACACCCTTGAGCAGCAACTCATTGATGCCAGCCAGGAGAAGACCGCTGGTGCTGATGCCGGTGAACTGTTGCAAAAGCGCTTCGCCCTGATGAAATAGGAATCATTGCGGGCGGAAAAAATATTTCGCCACCGTGCTGACAAAGAAATCCCCCGCAAGGCCGCTAAAGGCCAAGCACTATGCCATCCCCTTGATGGCGGCACTCTGGCTTGTTTCTGCCGGTATTGCAGCACCGCCGGCTGCACCGGATAATTTCTCAGGAATATCCCTCAAGCCACGCGAGGTGCTCTTCACCTGGCAGGACAACTCGGACAACGAGGACGGATTTGAGTTCTATATTTCCCAGGACAACAATGCCTCATGGACCCTGCTGGGTCAGACTGCTGCTGACAGCACCTCAATCAGTATTTCAGGGTTCCCGGTCGGAATCACCATCGGGGTAAGGATCAGGGCAGTAAACACCGATGGTGCCTCGCCATTCTCAGGAATATACCCTGCCCGCCTGTTTGACTGCACCCTTTCTGTTGAGCAGCCCTGCCTGCGCGGCAACATGGGAGATCCGGTAAATATCCCGGTCACCTTCACGGGGTTTCAGCAACCGGATATCACTGCCCGGCAACTTCCCGGGGGAATCGGCTACGATCCCCTGACCCGGTCAATCAGCGGGATCATCACGGAAAGCGGATACTTCCAGGTTACCCTCACCGCAACGGAGAACGGCAACCAACGCAAGGCCAGCATTGGCATTGCCGTCATTGAGCCGCCCCGGGTTATCAACTCTCCCTCTATTTCCGGAGCCAATGGCAACCAGGCCACGGAAATCAACCTGCTGGATGTGTTTGACGATCCTGATACCGAGTCCACCGTCCTCATCGAGACCTCTCTCGGGAATGTTCCCTTGACCCTGTTCGACACCGGCGCCCCGGCAACCACGGCAAACTTCAAGGCCTACATGGATGACGGGGACTGGGATAACTCCATCGTGCACCGGGCAATCCCCGGGTTCATCGTCCAGGCAGGTGGCTATGCCCCGGGGCAAGGTGGTGACTTTGTCAGTGTCCCTGATGACCCGCCGGTCATCAACGAATACAGTGACTTGCGCCCCAACGCCTGCGGCACCCTCTCCATGGCCAAGCTGGGTGGATTGCCCGACAGTGCCACCAACGAATGGTTCGTCAACCTCGCTGACAACTCCCAGAACCTTGACTTCCAGAACGGCGGTTTCACCTCCTTCGCCCGGGTCCTCGGCAACGGCATGGAGA
>CACIUL010000003.1 GCA_902589825.1 uncultured Verrucomicrobiota bacterium | reverse complement strand
ATTGGGGTATCGTCATCCCCTAGTAATGATTGCATGACTGTCTATGACGGATTTCGTTTACTGCGTTGACTTGGTGATAACAAGTAGGTGAGGAATGATCCTTATTGAAAAATCGGAATGAATGGGAGTGCCGAATTGGAAGAAGAAGTTTAAGCCCATCGAAACCCGATCTGAGTCACCCACATTGCTATGTTTTTTGTTTTTCGAATGCTCTTTGCTCTCATCTTAACGGGATGGATTTGGCATCCCTGCATGTCGAGGGCAGATACTATCATTTTAAGTGCTGCCACGACGACGTCCGCAGAATTTCCTGAAGCCGTGGCGGAGTCGTTGGCGCGTATGGCCAAAAGCCCAGACGAGTCCCACAGGCTGATTCTTCAGGGAAGCTTTGCGCCCTCTGCCACTATCAAAATTAACTGGTGGGGAAAGGGTGATTTGACGGTTTCAGGAATGGCTCTGCTCGATGGATCTCAGTTGCCCCATGAGGCGGAAACGATCTTCATGGCCGGTCGCAACCTTACTTTGAAGAAGTGTCGGTTCGTCAACAGCCAAGGTCACGCTGTGATCGTGGGTGGGCGTAGTGATCGCTATGCGATTGAAGGTTGCTCGTTTGAGGATTGCCAACAAAGCGCGATCCATGTCTGGAATGATCCTCATGCTATTCGAGTCGAACGCCACCAACGTGGGGTCATCAGTGGTAACCGCATCAAGAGGTTTAATTTGAAGAAGGCGAAGTGGCGTAATGACGCAATCACCGTTTTTGACCAGAGGGTTACCATATCAAGAAATTTCATCTCCGACTCACCAACTGAATGCAATGGCATTCGGGCAATGGGACGCGACAATGTGATTGAGCGAAATGTCATCAAGAATGTTTCCAGGGATGATGCGGGAGGGATTTACCTTTGGGGTGGTCCTCATGCTTCACTATTTCGTGGCAATATTGTGCGCTGGAACCACATTATCGGCGCGTCTCGTGGTATCTATCTTGATGACGGAACTTCCGGAACAAAGGTGCAAGAAAATGTTGTCCAAGGCAGTTCATTTTGCGCAATCTTTATGGGTGGAGGGCGCAGCAACATGGTGCAGCGCAATGTCATTGATCGTGCTCCCGTGTTTGTCCATATCGATAGTCGTTGTCTGGGGTGGGACTCTCGTCCTGATTATGCCGGCATCGCCGCGGAGTCGGTAAGGCGATTGCGCGAGGCACTCATGGACCCGGCAGGAGCCAAGATACTGCAGGAGCGATACCCGGACTTGCAGCAAATCACCAAAGAAGGCCTTACGGTGAAGGTTTGTGGTCGTCCGGAATCCAATCTTGTGCGCGAAAATTTCGTACGGAGTGTTGAGAGGAATTGGGAATTGATGGATTTCAGTGCGGCGATACAAACGGATTTCCACGCATTGAACAAATTGTCGGAGCCAAACGTTATCGAGCAGGATGAGGATTTGCCGAAGATCGTGCCTGATCATTCCGAATAAGAAGGAAGAGATCACCATCTTTTCAGCAGTTGTCTTTGCTTTCAGGTCAGTCTTTTTTTAAAGTGTCCTTTCAGATGTTGGATGCAGGTTCTTTTTTAATGATGCGCTTGATTCGTTACCTTGTTTTTTTGACAGGCTTTGCGGTCTTGTTTTTTGTGGAGGCGGCTTCCGCGGAGGAGATTTCCTTTAACCGGGATATCCGCCCGATCCTCTCGGAAAACTGTTTTCATTGCCATGGACCAGCAGAGGAGGGCAGGAAGGCAGGCTTGCGCCTGGATGAGCCCGGCAGTGCGTATGCCGATCGTGAAGGGGTGCGGGCGATTGTGCCGGGTGATCTCAAGGCAAGTGAAGCGGTTTTCCGGATCCGGTCCACTGACCCGGACGAGGTGATGCCCCCGGCAGATTCCCACTACAAGCTGAGTGAAAAACAGAAGGTGCTGCTGGAGCGGTGGATCAAGGGCGGTGCCCAATACCAGGGACACTGGGCGTATGCCGCGCCGGTGAGCAGGGAAAACGGTGCCATTCGCGACATGATTGATCAGGGTATCGGCAGGAGGTTGGAGCAGGAGGGGCTCAAGCCCTCGCCGCCGGCTGCCCGGGAAGCCCTGATTCGCCGCCTTTCCCTCGACCTGCGCGGTCTTCCTCCATCGGCCGGCGAGGTGCAGCAGTTTTTGGCCGACCAATCACCCGGTGCATGGGAGTCCCTGGTTGACCGGATGCTCTCTTCCGCCCACTGCGCGGAACGGTTGGCGCTCGACTGGCTGGACACCGCTCGCTATGCCGACACCAACGGCTACTCCATTGATGATCACCGTGACATGTGGGGCTGGCGGGACTGGGTGATTCAGGCTTTCATTGAGAACAAGCCCTACAGCGAATTTATCATTGAGCAGCTGGCCGGCGACCTGCTCCCGAAAGCCACGCCCGGACAGAAGATGGCCACGGGATTCTTGCGTAACGGAATGAACACCCATGAGGGCGGCACCATCCCTGAGGAATACCGGGTCGCCTACCTCGTGGACAAGGTCGACACCGTCGCCACGACCTTCATGGGAATGACCATGAAGTGCGCGCAGTGCCACGACCACAAGTATGACCCGATCAGCCAGGAGGACTACTACCGCTTTTACGCTTTCTTTGATTCCGCGACGGAAAGGGGGCACGGGGCCACCAACGGCAATACCGCGCCCTTTATCAAGGTGGCGTCCCCCTTAAATGAGCAGGCCGCTTTCCTCGATGAGCTCAAAGTGCGTCTTGATCGCATCAGGCACCTGCGGGAGAACCTGGGAGATGCAAACCCCGGGGAGTTTGCCCGGTGGAGGGAGGAGGTGCTGGCCAAGTCGCCCCTTGCCGACAAGAAAGATGTGCCATCGCCCTCCCGCAGCAAGGCCGGCTTCCGTGCACCCGGGCCCGACCGGCAGCCGGAATGGATCTGGTCGGAAAAGTCCGGTGCCACTCCGAGGATCTTGATCCGGAAAAAAATCAAGGTGGAGGGGCAGCTCGAAGCGGCATACGTCTTTTATACCTGCGACAACAACGCCTCACTCTATGTCAACGGGCGTAAGATGGGACACGTGGATCCCTGGATGAAGCCGCAGCTGGTCGATATTGCCTCAGCCCTCAAGCAGGGTGAGAACATCATTGCTGCGGATGCCGCCAATGCCGGCGGGGTGGCCGGGTTCATTGCCTGGGTGCAGCTTAGCTACAAGGATGGCACCACCCGGCATGAGCTGACTGATCCCGGCTGGTTCTGGCGAAAGCCCGCGCCCGGGAACATTGCCGAGATGCTTGCAGGGGAAGAGGGCTGGCAGGCACCGGTTTCCCTTGGTCGCCATGGCGTGGGCCCATGGAGGAAGCTTCCGATGCCGGGAGCTGCCCCGGCAGCCGATGGCGCCACTCTGGCCGGGATCCTGCGCAAAGCGGGGGCTGAACGTTCCGCTGCCGAGAAGCGGCAGGTCAATGAGGCGTTCAAGAAGCAGTCTTCCCTTCTTACCCGGCGCATGGACAAGGCGCTAAGTATTGAGCAGGGAATCGTCGAGAAGCAAATCAAGGAACAGGGGCAGACCAGCGTCATGGTCATGGATGCTCCGGGCAAGCGTAAGACACGCATTCTCATGCGCGGGGAATACAACAACCCGGGCAAGGAGGTTACTCCCGGTGTCCCGGGGTTGTTTGCGCCACTTCCCGGCGATACCACGGGGAACCGGCTGGCACTTGCCAGGTGGTTGATTGATGAAAAGCACCCGCTGACGGCCCGGGTTGTGGTCAACCGTTATTGGCAGATGATCTTTGGTACCGGCATTGTGCGCACCTCGGAGGATTTCGGCTCCCAGGGGGAATGGCCATCCCACCCGCAACTGCTCGATGCCATGGCAGTCGCATTCCGCCGGGACGGCTGGAACCTCAAAGGCCTGCTCAAGGAAATCGTGATGTCGAAAACCTACCGGCAGCGCTCGGAGATTCCCGGGGGCACCCTGGAATCCGATCCCTATAACCGCTTGCTTGCCCGCGCCCCGCGCTATCGGTTGCAGGCTGAGTTGATCCGTGACAATGCCCTGGCCATCAGCGGCATCCTCGACAAGAAAATCGGCGGGCCGAGTGTCTATCCCTCACAACCCGACGGGCTGTGGCGCCAGGTCAGCCACTTTGGCTATGGGGCCTTCACCGCCCAGGCCTACTTCGGTGACATTGGCCGGCGCGCTCACCGGCGCAGCATGTATACCTTCTGGAAGCGCACCGCACCGCCCCCGGGCATGGCGATTTTTGACGCGCCCACCCGCGAGACCTGCACGGTGCGTCGTCTGAATACCAATACGCCCCTGCAGGCGCTGGTGCTGCTCAATGACCCGCAATATATCGAGGCTTCCAGGGCACTTGCCGCGCGAATGATCAAGGAGGGTGGGGCAACTTCCCGGGAGAGGATCAGCTATGCCTTCCGGCTGGCAACCGCCCGCAAGGTCAGCAGTGAGGAACTCAAGATCCTCCATGCCGCCTTTACCCGCGAGAAGAAGCGCTTCACTGAACATCCAGCTGAAGCGGTCCGTTTCCTTGCGATAAAACAGGAATCACCCGGTGCCATTGACCTTGCCGCCTATGCCATGGTGGCTTCCACCATCCTGAACCTCAACGAGACCATCACCCGGCAATAATTGCTCCAGATGAAACACCATTCTTCAACAAGGCGTGCCTTCATGGGATCAGGGCTTGGAACCCTGGCGTTCTTGGGGATGCCAAATCTCCAGGCCCGCAATGCCCCGGGGTCGGACCTGCCGCATCATGATGCCACCGCCAAGCGGGTGATTTACCTCTTCCAGTCGGGAGGCCCTTCACACGTTGACTTGTTCGACTACAAGCCGGCCTTGAAAAAACTTCATGGCACGGAGTTGCCAAAGAGTGTGCGCGGCGGACAGAGGGTGACCGGCATGACGGCCGGGCAGCGCAACTTCACGGTCAATGGTCCGATCATGCCGGTTGCCCCGCGCGGACAGAGTGGCGTGACCATCAGTGACCTCCTGCCATACACCTGTGGCATTGCCGATGAGATCAGCCTGGTCAAGTCCGTGCATACCGAGGCAATTAACCATGACCCCGGGATTACGTTCATCAATACCGGTTCCCAGGTGCCCGGCCGGCCAAGCATCGGCTCCTGGTGTCAATACGGGCTTGGCAGTGCCAACAAGGACATGCCGGGTTATGTGGTAATGATCTCCCAGGGAACCGGGAAGAACCCGGGTCAGCCGATTTTCTCGCGACTGTGGGGCAGCGGGTTTTTGCCATCCAATTGCCAGGGGGTGCAATTGCGGGGAGGAGGAGCACCGATCCTCTACCTGAATGACCCGGCGGGTATCGATCGCGACAGTCGCCGCAAAATGCTCGATGACATTGCCGCACTGAATAAAATCCGCCTGGATGCCACCGGGGACCCCGAGATCGAGACCCGTAATTTCCAGTATGACATGGCCTACCGCATGCAGGCCTCGGCGCCGGAGATCACCGATTTATCAGATGAACCGGAGAGCACCTTTGCCCTTTACGGTGAAGAGGCAAGAGTGCCCGGCAGCTACGCCTATAACTGCCTGCTGGCCCGGCGCATGGCTGAGCGTGATGTGCGCTTTATTCAGTTGTTCCACCGGGGATGGGACCAGCACGGGTCACTGGTGCCGCACTTGAAGGCACAGTGCCGGGACACGGACCAGGGATCGGCAGCCCTGGTGCAGGACCTCAAGCAGCGCGGCATGCTGGATGATACGCTGGTGATCTGGGGAGGGGAATTTGGCCGCAGCATCTACAGCCAGGGAAAAATCAACAATGGCCGGGATCATCATGGACGCTGCTTTACCATGTGGATGGCAGGTGGTGGTGTCCAGGGCGGCCGCATGGTCGGGGAAACCGACGACTTCTGCTACAATATCGTCAAGGACCCGGTTCACACCCGGGACATCAACGCGACGGTCCTGCATTGCCTGGGTATTGATGACAAGCGCTTTACTTTCAAGTTCCAGGGATTGAACCAGTCACCGACCGGGGTGGAGAAGACAAAGGTCGTCAGGCAGCTGCTCAGCTGATTTTTCAAGGAGGGGAAGGTAATTGTTTCTGGCCTTTAGTTTTCCTCAATCTCGGCCATGAAGAATCCCTGCCTGGCATCCCCGAGGCTGAAGCGCAACGTGATGGGTTCTCCCCAGTTGAACTCGCGCGGGACCTGGTCACCGAGGTCGATGCTCTGCCAGTTGACCATGTCGCTGGAGAATTTCACGGCGACACCCGGAGCCTGCATGGAGGGCACATAGTCCAGTCCGTCAAAGCTCAGCAGGTTGGTCACGGGGTTGAAGATGCCGGTGATCCCGCGCCCGCCGAAGGTGGTTGCCCTAAGGGAATATTCACCAATAAATTCAAACTTTCCCAGCTCGATAAAGTCCCACTGGAACCACTCGAACATCCCCGGTTCATTGTGACCAAAGGTGAGTTGGTGCCGGGTTGGCGGAAACCATGGAGGATCATTCTGGAAGGTCTTAATGGAGACAAATTTCATCTTCCTCCAGTCAAATGGCCGGTTGAGCGAAAGCTTGATCTCCACGGCTTGGTTGCTGATGGAAACGGAGTTGATCCTGGGGGATTGTTGCCCGGTCTCCTGAGCACGTGCGTCCGGGGAGCTGATGAGAAAAAGCGTGGAACAGGTCGTGATAAGACCAATGGGCAGGGCAGGGCGCATGGAGGTCAGTTGGGATTCATGTACTGGAGCATGATTTGTTTGCCCGATCAATGCCATTGCATGCCGGATTTTTTTTGGGCCGGGGGTGGATATCTTCCCGATCCTGTGGCTAGAATGGCCTGATGAAATTGATTAATCTCCTGGTGTTGTTTCTCCTGGGTATT
Organism: uncultured Verrucomicrobiota bacterium; assembly: GCA_902589825.1. GTDB lineage: Bacteria > Verrucomicrobiota > Verrucomicrobiia > Verrucomicrobiales > DEV007 > CACIUL01. Next base: position 107,936 of record CACIUL010000003.1, on the reverse strand, counting down.
GCCTGCGTTTATGGAGAGGAGATAAACCGCAACGTGATCCTGCGCGGCAGTTATGATAACTCCCTGCTGCAGTTCAAGGGCGGGAAAAGCGGCAGGGTTGCCTTTATGGGGGGATCGATCACGCAGATGAACGGTTATCGGCCCATGGTTGCAGCGCGTCTAAAGAAGCTCTTTCCCGAGACCAGGTTTGATTTCATTAATGCGGGGATTTCATCGACCTGCTCAACCACCGGGGCCTTTCGCCTCCGCTCCCAGGTCCTGGAGAAGGGCAGGGTGGATCTCTTCTTCATTGAGTTTGCGGTGAATGATGACCAGGACGCCGGGCATGCTCACCGGGAGTGCGTACGCGGCATGGAGGGAATTATCAGGCAGGCGCGCAGTGCGCAGCCCAGGATGGACATTGTCGTGACCTACTTTGTTAATCCCGGTATGCTCAAGGATTTGCAGGCAGGCAGGATGCCTGTTCCCATGGCGGCACATGAGGAGGTGCTCAAGAAATACGAAGTCTCCACGATTTTCCTTGCCCGTGAGGTTGCCGACCGCATTACGGCAGGCACGCTGACCTGGAAAAAGTTCGGAGGTACGCACCCCGGTCCGGCAGGCAATGCGATTGCTGACGAGATGATAGGCAGCCTGCTTAAAACCGCCTGGTCGAGGCCGGCACCTCAGGTGCCAAGGGATCATCCCGTGCCCGGCGAGGTGATTGATCAGGGCAGCTATTTTAACGGCGCGTTCCTTTCCCCGGCGAAATCGGCCAATGCCGACTGGAAGTGGCAGGTTCCGGACTGGAAGAAAATCCCCGGCTCCTTCCGCGGCACCTTTGCCGGGATGAAGCTGCTTTGTGCCGATCAACCGCAGCGCGAGAACACTGTCCGGTTCAAGGGGAGAGCCCTCGGGGCCTACGTCCTGGCAGGGCCGGATGCGGGAATAATCGAGGTGAGTATTGACGGCGGGCCGTGGAAGAAGGTGGACCTTTATCATCGCCATAGCCGTGGCCTTCATTACCCGCGCACGGTGATGTTTGCCGCCGACCTTGAGCTAAAGGAGCATACCGCCCGCCTGCGTCTGGCAGGGAATTCCAATCCGGCCAGCAGGGGAAGTGCCGCACGTATCCTGCAGTTTGCCGTGAATTAGGGCAAATGGGTCAGGTTCGCAATGCCTAACTGGCCAGGAGAGTCATGAACCATGACTCTCGTACTTGAATTGCCGGGAGGATTTTGTTGTAATGTTATTAGTCATGCCCAGCCTTCAAAAGATTTCATACCTGAGTGTATTGCTTCTATCCGCTGTCCTTGTTGCCGGCATCAATGCGAATGAGGATTTTGATGCCGGGGAAGGCTTGCAGGTGACCCTGTCCTCCTCCGAGCCGGACATCGTCAGCCTAAGCAATATTGACATTGACCACCGGGGGCGTGTCTGGGCCTGTGACGTGGTCAATTACCGCCCCAACCGGGGCAAGCGCGCAGCGGGGGATCGCATCATGATCATGGAGGATCTGGACGGCGACGGGAAAATGGATTCACACAAGGTCTTCTATCAGGGCACCGAAGTGGATGCGGCAATGGGACTGTGTGTTCTTTCCGACCGGGTCATCGTCTCGGTGACACCCAAGGTCTGGGTGTTTTATGATGATGACGGCGATGACCGTGCGGATCGCAGGGAGTTGCTCTTTTCCGGGGACGGGGTTGAGCAGCATGACCACTCTTACCACTCCCTGGTCTTTGGTCCGGACGGCAACATGTACTGGAACTTCGGTAATACCGGAAAAAACCTGCGCGGTGCCGACGGCAAGGTCCTCAAGGATATCCATGGCAGGCTGGTGGAGGACAAGGGCAAGCCGTTCTGGGGCGGCATGGTGTTTCGCTGCCAGCTGGATGGCAGCCGGCTGGAGGTGCTGGGGCACAACTTCCGCAATAACTATGAGGTGAGTGTTGATTCCTTCGGCTCGCTCTGGCAGTCGGATAACGATGATGACGGCAACCGTGCCACCCGCATCAACTTCGTGATGGAGGGAGGCAACTACGGTTACCTTGATGAGCTGACCGGAGAGGGTTGGCGCAAGAAGCGGCCCGGGATGCACGAGGATGTTTCCCTAAGGCACTGGCACCTGAATGACCCCGGGGTGGTTCCCAACGTGGTGCAGACCGGGGCCGGGGCACCGACGGGTATTACCGTCTATGAGGGCCGTCTTCTTCCGCGTGCCTACTGGGATCAGGTCGTCCACTGTGAGTCCGGGGTCAACGTGGTTCGTGCCTACCCGATGAAGGAATCCGGGGCGGGATATGCCGGGCAATCCCTTGCGATGATGAAGAGTCGCAAGGACCGATCGTTTCGTCCGGTGGATGTCGCTGTGGCCCCGGACGGTTCACTGTTTGTCAGTGACTGGTATGACTCAGTGGTGGGAGGATTCCAGCAACGCGATATCGCCAAGGGGCGCCTGTACCGGATTGCCCCGGAAGGTGCGCGCTATGTGCCTGGAAAACCGGCATACGATTCCCCCGCCGCGGCCGCCTTTGCGCTCAAGAACCCGAACTATTGCGTGCGCTACAAGGCATGGCAGGTCCTGCACGGCATGGGAGTCAAGGCAGAGAAGGCCTTGCTTGACCTGTATCAATCGCAGAATCAGCGGCACCGTGCCCGTGCGCTGTGGCTTTTGGGGAAGATTTCCGGACGCGGGGAGCATTATGTCCGGTTGGCCGCGGGGGATGCCAATGCCGATATCAGGGTAACTGCCCTGCGGCTTGCCGTGCAGGTGGGAGTTTCACTTCCGGAACTGATTGAAAGGATGGCAGCGGATCCCTCTGCAAAGGTGCGCCGTGAATGTGCGGTGTGCCTCAGGCTGGTCAAAGGTCCCTTGAAGGCTCAGTTATGGCGGAAACTGGCCTTGGCACATGAGGCTGGTGACCGCTGGTCACTGGAGGCACTGGGCATTGCCGCTGCAGAGGACTGGGATGCCTGCCTTGATGCCTGGCTGAAGGAGGTGGGAAAGGACTGGGACAATGCGGCCGGCCGTGAGATTGTCTGGAGGAGCCGCGCGAGAAGGTCGGCGGAATTGATCGCTAAAATCATCAAGGATCCCGGGACAGGGGAAGGGGAAAGGCCGGGATATTTTCGCGCACTGGACTTCCAGCCTGCAGCCCTGAAGAAGGCGGCGCTTGAAAGTATCCTGTCCGGAGCCGATTAAGGTCCACATTATTACCGTGAATTAGCGGCTGAAGTTGTTGCCTGTCTGCCCGCAGGCAAGCTAGAATGGCACTATCCTGTTTTTCTTTTTTACCATGAATGCGTTTCGATCATTGCTTGTTGCCGGTTTCTTTGCCGCCGCCGTTTTCCTATACAGCCAGCTGAGCGTGCCGGCGCAGAAGGACGGGCAGCCTTCCGGGGGACCTATCCAGTTGCTTTTCCTCGGGGACAAGGGACATCACCAGCCTGCCTTGCGGGTGGCTGAACTCAAGGCGGCCCTCGGATCCAAGGGGATATTTATCACCTATACCGAGGATCTTGAGGACATGAACCTCAAATACCTGAACAAGTTTGACGGCCTGATTGTCTATGCCAACATCACGACTATCGGCAAGGACCAGGAGAAGGCGATTCTGGACTTTGTGGCCGGGGGAAAAGGCTACATCCCGCTGCACTGCGCCTCCTATTGCTTTCACAATTCTCCGGATTTAATTGCCCTGCTCGGCGCGCAGTTCAAGAGCCATGGTACCGGTGTTTTCCGCACCAGCATTGCCCAGCCGGACCACCCGCTTTTCAAGGGGTTCAAGGGGTTTGAGAGCTGGGATGAGACCTACGTGCACCACAAGCACAATGAGGTGGACCGGACAGTGCTTGCCTATCGGGAGGAGAAGGGAAAGCGTGAACCCTGGACATGGGTTCGCACGCATGGCAAGGGGCGCGTCTTCTACACGGCCTGGGGGCATGACCAGCGCACATGGACCAACCCCGGTTTCCATAACCTTGTCCAGCGGGGTATCCTGTGGGCCGTTCACAAGGATGCCCGCGAGCGCTTCGAGCTGCTTGATATGCCGGAGTTCAAGTTCACCGAGGCAGACATTCCCAACTACGAAAAGCGTGACCCCCCGCCGAAGTTCCAGCATCCGCTCAAGGCCGAGGAGTCAATGAAGACCATCCAGGTTCCCGTCGGCTTCCGGCTGGAGCTGTTTGCTGCCGAGCCGCAGATTGCCAACCCGGCGGCAATTGCCTGGGATGAGCGTGGTCGGTGCTGGGTCGCAGAGACGGTCGACTACCCCAATGACATGAAGATTAGCGGTGAGGGCAAGGACTCGATCAAGATCCTTGAGGACACCGACGGGGACGGCCGGTGTGACAAGGTTAAGGTGTTTGCAGACGGTCTGAGTATTCCCACCGGAATGGTGTTTGCCCGGGGCGGGTTGGTTGTCTCTCAGGCTCCACACATGCTTTTCCTCAAGGATACCGATGGAGATGACCGGGCTGATGTGCGTGAGATCCTCTTCAGCGGCTGGGGAACAGGGGATACCCATGCGGGTCCCTCCAGCCTCCATTATGGCCTGGATGGCTGGATATACGGCGCTGTTGGATACTCCTCCTTTGGTGGCGAGGTTGGCGGCAAGCACCACCGCTTCGGCAATGGTTTTTACCGGTTCACCTCCGATGGCAAGCAGATGGAGTTTCTCACCAAGTCGAGCAATAACACCTGGGGGCTCGGCCAGTCCGAGACCGGTGAGTGGTTCGGCTCGACGGCCAACAATACCCACAGCCTGCACCTGGGCTTGCCTGATCGCCTCTATGAGGGAGCCATCGGGCTGGGCAGGCTTCCCTCACGCAAGATTGACGGCCATTACCACATGACCGGCATCACCAATGAGATCAGGCAGGTGGACGTGCATGGTGGGTTCACTGCGGCAGCCGGCCATAACCTTTACACGGCACGTGATTACCCTGAGCAATACTGGAACCGCATTGCCTTTGTCAATGAGCCGACCGGTCACCTGGTACACTCAGCGGTTTTGGTCAAGGAGGGGTCAAGCTTTGTGGAAAAGGATGGCCGTAATCTGCTTGCCAGTGCCGATGCCTGGTGTGCTCCGGTGTTTTCCCAGGTCGGCCCCGATGGTCAGGTCTGGGTGGCGGACTGGTATGACTTCATCATCCAGCACAACCCGCTGCCGAAGGGCTTCAAGATGGGCAAGGGCAATGCCTATATCACCCCGTTGCGTGACCAGCAGCGCGCGCGCATCTACCGGGTCATTTACGAGGGAAGTCAGCCCGCCAAGCCCCCGGTTCTGGATGTCAGCAAACCCGAATCGTTGATTGCCGCCCTTGGGCACAGCAACATGCACTGGAGGTTGTCTGCCCACAGGATGCTGGTGGACCGTGGGCAGGCTGACGTCGCCCCGGCCCTTGAGAAGGTGGTGCGTGCCCAAAATGAACTTGATGCCATCGGCTCTGATCCCGCTGCCCTGCATGCGCTGTGGGTTCTGCAGTCTTTGGGCAAGGTCAACGACGCGCTGCTCATTGCCGCCCTCAAGCACAAGGCAGCCAGTGTTCGCCGTGCCGCAGTGATCATGCTGCCGCGTGATGCGGCACACCGTGACCTGTTGATTGAAAGCGGTGCGCTGACCGACGACAGCCCCAATGTACAGCTTGCCGCCCTCTCTACCTTGATCGAGATGCCGGTTGACCCGCTGGTCGGCGATGCCCTGGTTGAGGCACTGGCTGCGCTTTCAGGAACCAATGACCACTGGCTGCCGACAGCGTTCAGCCTGGCTGCTATCCGCAATGCGGAGAGTTTCCTGGATGCCCTGGTCAAGTCACGCCCGCCGGCTGAAGAGGGACTCACCGCGGCGGAGGTCAAGGCGCGCAAGCAGGTGAACCTGATTCCCAATGCCGGGTTTGAGCAGCTCGACGGAAAGTCCCCGAAGGGCTGGCTGACACGCACCTGGTCAGGCGAGCCACAACTGGCACTGGATACCGAGTCGGCGGCCAGTGGAAAGAACTGCGTGCGCATCTCCGCGGACAAGGCGTCCGAGGCAGGCCATTACCTGGAGGTCGACGTCAAGGCGCACATGGTATACCGGCTGCGTGCCTGGGTGAAGACCGAGGGGCTTCAGGGCAGCGGGCGCGGTGCCCTGTTCTATCTTCCTGGAATCTCACGCAACGGCACCCGGTCGCTGAAGGGCACCAATGACTGGCAGCGCATTGAGCATGAGTTTGACACCGAGGGCAATACCCGTATCCGCATCTACTGCATGTTTGGTGGCTGGGGGAAGTCAACGGGCACCGCCTGGTATGACGACCTTGAGCTGGTGGAACTGCACCCGAGCCTTGGCAACCAGCTCAACGTCGGGGTTTCCTCCGTGGTGGCACGCAATTTTGCAGCGAAGGCCAAGGCGGAAACCTTAAAGCCCTGGATTGAGCTTCTGCCGAAGATCAACCCTGAGCTGGTCGAGCCGCTGATTGAGGGTTTTTCGGCCGGCTGGCCGGCTGGCGCTGCCGTTCCCCTGGAGGCGGCACAACTTGCCCAGATGCAGTCACTGGTTGAGCGTTTGCCCCTGGAGCGGCAGACCGACCTGATGACCCTGGCGCTGAAGGCGGGCATTACCGGCCTTGTCAGCAGTGCCCCGGAACCTGACTTGGGCGATGTCTCAACGGCCACCGTGATCCGGCTGGGTACGGTAAAAGAGAAGATGCTCTTTGATAAGACGACCCTCAAGGTCACCGCAGGCAAGCGCATCAAGCTGGTCTTTGACAACAACGACTCGATGCCGCACAACCTCATCATTGGTCGTCCGGGATCCTTGGAGCGCCTCGGCCAGGCTGCTGACCGGATGCTCACTGATCCCAACGCGGTCAAGCGCGGCTACGTGCCGGATACCCCGGACGTGATCGCCTCCCTCGGCCTGCTCTTTCCCGGCCAGAAGGAGGTCTTGAGCTTCACTGCTCCGAAGGAACCCGGGCAATACGACTACGTGTGCACCTTCCCCGGGCACTGGCGCCTGATGAAGGGGGTCATGACCGTGGTTGGCGCGGAATAAAGGCTTTATAAGGCGTCTGCGTTATTGGTTCCTGCCTTATACCAATAAGGCATTGAACAAAACACTATGAAAACATTTTCGGGGTTAATTCTTTTGTTTTCCTGTTCGGCCTTGCCGTTGAATTATTCAACGGCGGGACTTGAATCACGGGCAAGATGCCTGTTGAGTAGGCAACCTTAAGCGGGGCCTGTAGCTCAGCGGTTAGAGCAGGGGACTCATAATCCCTTGGTCGCAGGTTCAAATCCTGCCAGGCCCACTTTATAGGAACCTTGTTTACAAGGGGTTAGCGCATCAAAGCCACTGTCATTATCTTACAGGCGGGGCTCGCAATGGCCAGTTGATACACCAACTTGATCCACTTTTTCATTCGGGCTCTCCGGGCAGCTGACTGTTCCGCTGATCATGGTCTCGCTGCAGGCCCTGCCAATTTGGCCTCTTTTTCTTCAGCATTTTAGCTATCTTCGTCATCTTCGTCGAGTGACTGGCTAATTGAGCTGGTCTCAGCGTTATAGGTGCCGTTGAACAGTTTCACAACAAAAGATAATAGTCCGAAGATGAAGAATCCAACAGCAAACCACAATCCAATTTGCTCAATTACTGGAGACTCAAAAAAACGATTCGTTTGTTCGAATCCGTAGTAGCTCTCGTTGATTTGTATTCCTATGAATTCGTCCCGGAAAACAAAATCCTCATATATGCCCTTATGTGCATCGCTGGGGATGCCGCTTTTGTTTAGAATTTTTGACCACAGAGCTCCTTCTAGGACTGTCTCCCTGTCTATTGCAGCTAGCTTCCAACCAGTGCCGTAGAAGACTCCACCCGTTAAAAGTACAAAGACGGCGAATCGTATGAGAGCAAACATCAATTTATATCTTACAGGCGGGGCTTGCAATGGCAAGTGTGATACACCAACTTGATCCACTTGCCCCTGTTCCTTGCAATCTGCTCCACTCCCTCATTTTTGGCTTTCCTTCAGTTTGCCTGCTCAGCCAAAAGATCGCGAAGATACAGGTCGCACATCGGCTGTTTACGGTAGTTTTTGCCGAGCAGCTTGATTAGCTTCGCAATTGCCTGCGCACGGGAATCTCCAGTGTTTTGTTGGTGATGTTTCCAGAAATCCTCCCACCAGCCGGCCGGTTGCACCTTGGAGCCATCATATTCGGTCACCCTCCCGGTTCTGCCTCCCGTGACCAGGCTGCCGACGTAATCACTCTTGGCATAGACGCGCTTGATCTGCTCTGAGATCTGCCGCATGTCCTCGGCACTAACCACACCGTTGGAGGTGGCCTTGTAAAACTGTACCGTCACCCGTACTGGAAACCGGCTGTCGCGCTCTATTTCCAGATTATCGATCTCGGTGAATGGCCCTTCGATTTTGCCATGGCCAATCACCGCGTTTTCGACATTACTTTTCAGTGCCTCATTTGATTTGAACAAAAACCCCTTGGGGAATTGACTGAAGGCCACCTCCCCCAAAGCGCGAATCCCGGGCTTCTTTTGTTTCAGGGGAATCTGTATCAGCAATACCATGTTGAGCCCGGTTTCCTCCTTGCCCGCACTGAACTTGTCATCAATCTTCACCCCTGTGCCGGCATCCGGGTTGGCCTTGAGGAATTCGCTCTGCCGCTCGCCTGTCAGGCTGGCGCGCTCGCCTGCCGCATTATGGAACAGGCGCTGTCCCCAAACCGATCCGTTGGCGAATGCATCGCGTGTGTTATCGATCACCGTCACGCTGGTGCCCTCCCGGGTGGCCAGAACGGTGAGTACGGCCGGGTCACCCTTGTAGGACTGGTAGTTGAAGAGCACCGGGTTGAAAGTGGCCTTGCCCTTCCTGGGCACCGGAAGGAAGCACGCCTGTGCGCTTACCAGCACCTTGCCATCGCGATCACACAGCAGGCTCTTGTCCTTCGCTTTCCAGGATCCCGGATTGTTCAGGTAGCGGGTCGGCTGTTCGAGGAATTCGTACAGTGAGATTCGCTTCAGCTTACTACCCTTTTTCTTATGGTTGCCGACGAGCAGGGTAAAATCGCGTGGATCCAGGTCGCAGGTTTTATCAGAGAAATTCGGCTGCCGTATCACCGGCATGCAGGTAACTTCCATTTTACCCGCCTTCGGATCCCCGTGGGCCACCTGGATCGTCATGTCGCTGATGTTCGGACCGACTGAGGAATCCTTGAACCTGCCGGTGTCCTCCCATGTGACGTTCAATACGTTCAGGCCGTGCTTGCCGGCCAACGCCCGCACCTTCGGGTCGGACACCATCTTGGAAGTCTTGTGGATGGCGTCGACGTAGTCATCCGTGGTGGGCTTGGAAGGATCGGCGGATTTAAGATTATCCTGAGAAACCAGCAGGCAAACCACGGGTAGGAAAAGGGCGAAAACCTGGTCTTTCATCGGAATTTGTGTCGGTTTCATTGGGAATGTTCCATTTGGGTTATTGAGGTGATTTTTGGAGCCATGCCCCATTCTTCGTTGAGTTCCATCACTCGCTGCATTTAATGCACAAACGCAGAAAGCGAGGAACCTATTAGAACTTTTTAGAGGGATTTGTTCGATATCTCATCAGGAAATAGAAAGCATACGCATCACACAGCATGAACTGCTGAAAAAAAAGCCATTCGCTGTATCGCTTTATTAGGCGCTTTCATTTCACCTCTTGAAAACAACAACCCTTAGCGCACAAGGGCGCTGTGGTCCGCGCCTCCACGGTTGCCGTGGGGACCGAATATCAGAATCGTTGTTCCCCGGAGGGAGTTGTGTTAGGATGGGCGGCGCCCGGCGTTCCTGTACCGTGTGCCCCCATCATGTATCGGTTTTTCCACAAGCCCGTTTCCTGGGCGGTCGCGACTCTGTTGACGGCGGGCGCCACCTCCTTAACAAGAGCGGAATTGACGGGCGATTACAGCTGGGTCGCCTACAACAACGCGGTTTCGGGAGCCCCGTTTTTCGCGGTAAGCTTCGGGAACACGGTGCCGCACGTGACCGACTACAGTATCGAGCGCGCGCAGACCCCGCCCGCGGTCGGAAACAACTCCGTGCTCTGGTCGGGCGGTCAGACGACTCCGTCTCCGGTTCCGCTGCTTCGTTTCTCCGACGCATCGGACACGGGCGTCTTCTTCGCCGCCGAAATCACAGAGCCAACCGATTCCTGGTACAATGCCACCTTTCGCGACAGCATAGGCGCCCTGCCGATTGAGGGCAGCGTTCCCGCGCTCAACTTCGGCGACGTGGTCGGGGCGAACTACGCGCAGAACGGCGCCTATCAGAACGACAACTCCCAGGCCCGCCAAGTCTACACCTATTCCGGACTCGATCCCGGCAAGCGCTACACCTTTGCCGCCATCGCGACCCAGACGCCGTTCGGCAACGCTCGCGGCAGCGGCGGGTTCGCCAGGGTAACCCTCTCCGGTGCGGATGCCTTCTTCAACAACAGCACCCTCTCGGCGACCATGTCGAATCCGGATGGCACCCTTCGGATGTTCACTGGCGGGCGGCCCATGGAAGGAGACGCCGACGAGCTCAAGACGCGGTGGGACACGGTGCAGGCCAACCTCGGAACCGGGATGATGGATTACACATTCCTCACCGGATACGGCGACGACATGATCCGCTTCGATGCCATCGCTCCTGGTGACGATGGAATGATCCAGATCGTTACGCGCTCGTTCATCGGCGGTGGATTGAACGACGAGAACGACCTCGACCTCAACGGCCGTAACGAGTGTGTCGCCATCGACTTCTGGGCCCTCGGGCAGGCCTCGGAGCCTGTCCAAAGCGAAGGTTCCCTGCGCATCAGTTCCTTCACCTTGACCGGCACCATCGCGACCATCGCCATCACCGGTCGTGCATCGACCCGCTACCGTTGCACCAACTCAGTCGACCTCGTGACCTTCACTCCCGTTGCCACCGATCCGAAGGAGATTCTCACCAGTGACCTCGGCGGTGGTACCGGCGTCGCGGTGTTCACGGTTTCCGCAGAAGGCGAGGAGAGATATTTCCGAGTGGAGGAAGTCCCGTAGAGGTGGATCAGTGTTGAACGTCCTAGGAGAGGTGAACCTGAGTTAGCATCATCCTCTATCAGCGATCGTTAAAGGCCTGTCTTTAGGAGACATTTCGACATCATCCAGAGGCAGTCCCATGGCGTGGGTATTCATCTAGATTGAATAGAATGCGAAGACGGTGCCGCTTATGAGCGACTTTTATTATCGCTTTGCGAATGATTCATCCGCAATGATGCCAACGACCAGATCACGCAACTTATAATCATTCTCCCTTGAAGCTGCTAAAAGGCGATTAATCATCTCAGAATCACCGTAAGTCATTTCTCTTCCCATTGCATATTCAGAAAGTTTGGTAAGTACATTCCTGGCAATAATATATTTGTCTTCCAGCATCAGCTTTTTAAGACCCGCAATGCCATTGATGGCACGACCATCAGGGTGAACCGCATCAGACTCGACCTTGGTCGTGTCAACAAACTCGCGAGTAATACGTTCTTTCTTCACCACTTTACCGTCTTTCTTTTCTTCAGGTATTTTTGTAACGACGAACTGCTGGTAACTCTCGCGATGCCGACCCAAAACATCAAAATTCTCCATGGACAAACCAAAGGGGTCCATCTTGCTATGACAAGAGGCGCAGGCAGGGTTATTGCGGTGCTCATTAATAGTGTCTTTGATGGTGAATGTTTCCGTAGGCGCTTTCAGGGCTTCTACTTCAAGATCGGCAGGAAGTTTCAATTCCATCCCATATATATTTTCAGCCACCCAAGCGCCCCGATAGAAAGGGTTCGTGAATTCGCCATTGGTGGTCATCATCAAAACACCAGCCTGTGTTACAAGACCACCACGCCGGGACTCTTTATCAAGCATGACTTTTCGAAAGTCCCTTTGGCGCCACAACTTCTTGTCGTTCAATATCAACTTCGAACCTTTTTGATCGTCGATGTTTGGCAATTCCTTTTCTTCAGGAAGTTCCAATTTATAAATGTCATTCAACGGTCTGTTGATTACCACAAAATCAGAATCAATGAAGTTCAGAAGACTCAAGTTCTCATGCAAGATCACCTTGAAGAACTCAATGCTCTCCTGCGCCAGAAAGGGTTTTAGTTTTGCTATTTTCTCGCCACCTCTGTCTCCAAACGTATAGGCAAGGATATCAGTCTGCGGATTAACAATATCTATTTTATGAAGCTCAAGCCACTGCTCTGTAAAATCATCAACAAAACGCTGAGCTTTAGGATCTTGCAGCATCCTTAAGGCTTGCTTAGAACGAACGCTTGGATCCTTCAACTTCCCCTCAGATGCCAGCATGATCAAGTGATCGTCGGGAAGTGAGTTCCACAGAAAGTAAGATAACCTTGATGCAATCGCATAATCATCAAGGTTCAAAGAATCACCTTCGTACTTATACAAAAAATGTGGTGAGCAGAGCATCATCGTCAAGGCTGATTGCACCGCATTGAAGACATCCCCATCCGATTCATATCTCTTTTTTGCGACGTCGAAATATCGATTCAATTCCTTGTCACCCACCGGTCGGCGGAAGAGTTTAATGGCCAGCTTCCTAATAAATTGCTTATATTTCTCGTGTGGGTCGTTGCCCTTCAGGCCTTCGTAATACGTTTTGTAAAAAACATTTTTGGGAGGCCAACTTTTATAATAGGGGCCAGTCACTTCAGCCGAGATGAAGTGCAAGCTGGTCCTTGGCTGTTCGGATAACTTCTTATCTTTCGGCAGCGGGGGGATACGCGTGAGCTTGCTCAAATCCTCAGGCAAGGGATAAGCATAATTGTGACTATAAAGCACAAGGTTCTGCCCGGGTTCCAGATAGACTCGCACTGTATCCTTTAATAAAAATTCATGGGTACTAAGTGGTTCTCTACTGATCTTTGGGTCTATATTGGTTGTGATTCTCAACCGTTCATTTGCTTTACCTAGATCAACCTTGAAATTTAAATCACGTTCCTGAAACTTAATCGAACGATCATAAAACGTGAAATGCCCATTGATCTTCACATCGTAGTAGCCTGCCACTCTCACATCATACGCGAATCCAACTCCACGAGAATAGTCTTTGTAATAAAACCCCTCGGTGGTCAAACCGTCATTAGTATCTTCATAGTATGCAAATCCTTTGCTGCCCAATCTGCGTAACTTTGAGTTTTTATAAGTATAAACGTTTGTAGAAGGGGCGGGCATGGCTCCCACAACTTTCCCGGCGATTTCTGAGGCAACCCGGAAATAGCTATCCATGGCGTAGGGTGACATCACAAGTTTGTCGCCTTCGTTGTCAAAGCCATCTCTGGTGTTGTCTACCGGTAAGTAGTTTTTGACTTCCCAATTTGAGGAAAAAGCATCGTTGATCGTGTTTTCATATTCTGCGCGGTTCAAGCGCGTGATTACCCCTGGCAACTTTGCTTTGATCGAGAAATACTGTTCGGCCAATAGTTTTTCAAAGGTTGCCAGCGCCTCCGCCGAGGGTTTGTTCTCCGCTTTCTTAGGCGGCATTTCCTTTTCTTTTAAAACAGTCAATAGCTCATCCAGCAGTTCGTGATTGGTCCAATCCTTGTCATTAAACGTTTCGAAATTATGATCACCCTTGCTCTTTTCATTGCCATGACAGCTCACGCAATGGGCCTTTAAGAAGGCTTTGCTTTGGTCGAGCTTCGGAAGGTTTTGCTCAGCACCAACCGCAATGGCGCTGCCTAGAGCCAAGACCATCAAGAACGGAAGAGAGGAAACGGATTTCATGGCAGCAATCCTTCTTGCATTACAAAGTGACTGTGCCCGCGTCTTTTAAAGCCTGGCACTCCTGCCACTCGTGCCAAAACGTTCGATTTCGAGGCCTAGATGCTGCAGAGCTGCAAGGTAAACATCGTTACGGTTATCCTTACCATTAAACTTGATATGTTTACCATGTTCAAAGCCACCACCAGCTACAATCACGGGGTTATTCTTCATGCCGTGAGGCCCTTCTTCTTTACTAATACTCAGGGAACTGGTGATCAAACAAACTGTTTGATCCAGTAACGTACCACCCGCTTTTGTCTTAGTCGACTTGAGTTTTTCCAGGAAACGCGCCGTCTGCATCATATAGGCCTGATCGGCCTCGATGTTCTTCACATATCCTTCTTCGCTTTTAACCGCGTGGGAATCCGTATGATGGCCAAGCCAATTCCATTCCCCATACACATTGGCCACTCGAGTGATATCGAACTTGAATGCCAGAAATAGTAAGTCCAAATAAGTGGAACGTTCATTGAAATAAGCGCATTTGAGAATCTTTTGCAGATACTCGGTAAGACCATCTGTTTTGTACGGTACCTTTTCAGGGAATGGAACATCTACGTGTTTTTCTCTTAACCAGCGTTCAGATCTCTGGATCGACTTTTCAGATTCACGCAAACTGGAAAAGTACTCATCCAATTTGACCCGGTCTGCCTCAGAGACTTTACCCATCATGCTCTTAGCTTCATCTCTGCTCGCATCCAGCATGGATTTTTTAAGAACCAGTAATTCTTCACGCTTTTTCTTGTCTACTTTGCCGAATATGGTTTCGAACAGAATCTTTCCATTCGTGATGGGAGAAACCGGCAATCCACCCTTCCAGGAGATGCCATATGAATGCCTCTGTTCAACGACCAGATTTCTAATGCGCGTGTCATTGCCAATGTGAGAAGCCGCGATTTCATCAACTGAATCTTGAATCAACTGGGGATTGGTGTGGTCAGAATATTCAGCAAAGGCATACATCGTGCTTTCATGATTTCCGTAGTTCCTTAAATTCGTACAGAGAGTGAAATCATCCTTTAAGCTTTCCAGCGGCTGGAAAGTGGAAGAGCTCTGGTAGTCCTTGCCCGTCGACGTCGGGAAGTTATCAGAACACATGCCGTTGCCGATATTCATACAGAATAATCGATTCGCCTTCACGGCATCATCGCCCTTGGCCTCTTGCCCGAAGCTTTCCAAGGCAGGCAACATCAAAACGCAACCCGCTGACTTCAGAACATCTCGCCGGTTCATAGGGGGACCCTTTCGTTTTTTAATCGATTTCATAATATGTCACTCCCAACGTCGACCAATTTGGACAATTTGGACATACAATTTTCAAGAAAAAGCAGAACGTTTAGTTCCTGACGATTCAATTAACCGGATTCTCAGTCATGGGCACGGTCATAAGGATCAACTCGCTTTCGAATAGTTATATGTGGAAGCAGGAAGCAGGTGGAGACCGGTGATCAGCCACATGGGGAGCGCGATGCCGGCTGGCAGGAATATCCAAAGTTTAAAAAAAATCGTAGAAGTGGCTCCCGTCGTGAATGAGCTTGGAGCGGCAGAAGGCAGCCTGCTGGAACGAAAGGGTCAGGAACCGAGGTGCGGTGCGGCTAATACTCACACACCACACCTGACCATTACAAAATCACACCAACTTTACACCAACCCACAGCGCACAAGGGCGGGTGGCTCAGTGGTTGGGTGAACTACGCACTCCCCAAAGATGCAGGTCGCTTGATTGGGTGAATCCTTAACTCGAGAACTCTATTCGAGCATCGTCAGTCGCAACCACTTCTTGGCTTTACCAAGGTGGTTGGGGTCTTCACGCTAATTTCCAGACCTGCGCCGGGAGTTGATAAATTTCTTCCAGGCTGCCAGTGCGGCGGAGCGCTCCTCTTCGCTGAGTTCTCCATTGCCGTCCTTGTCATAGCGCGCTTTGTGGCGAGCGAGAATTGCCTTGGGGATGTCCTCGAAGCTATCTGCTCTGGCGTTGCGCAACTGCTCGCTTGCATCGCGAACGCGGCGAGCGACCACATTACGACTGTGCTGGCTGTATTCGCGCTTGAGAAGACTTAATTGTTGAGGTTGCTCAGCGACCACCTGCAAAGTGATGCTGCCCATCTCGTCCTCCGATTCGCGCCCCCAGCCCACACGCTTGGGTGGACTGCTGGGGTTGTTCGGGTTGTCGGCTGAGTTGTCCCACACGATTTCAGATTCGATCCGTGTTCCCTTTGGCAGGTGCAGGAATTCTGCGAAGTTGTAAGGCTCCTGCCAATTAAAGTCGTAGTCCTTGATCCACAACAGCTGCTTACGCTTGCCGCCTGGCAGCACGGCGTCCATTTTCATCTCCTTTCCCAGGTAGTGCGCGTGTGCACTGATTCCGAATGCCTTGGTATCGACGGGTAAGACGAACGCATCTTTCTTGACGTAGCGTTTTTCGCCGGCGGGAATGTCGATTCCTGCTGTCGCGCCGAAGTGCGGTGGCAACTGGATGTCAGTGAAACCCTGAGACGGCGGCTTGTCGGCAAAGTAGAACCCGACAACCGATTTCTCCTTGGCAGTTTTACCCACGGGGTGGAAGTGCGTCGAGAGCACCAGATCGGCACCCTTTGGCAATATGTAGGCGAGATCACCCGGCAGCGGACGTGGTGTGCCGCCCACGGCCCAGCCCCCGAGGCTGCCACTGCGCACGAAACGCCCCATGCGCTGGAATCCGGGTTCGGGGCTCAATCGATCAAGTTTCACCGCCTCACCGGTTGTGTCGTAAAAAAAGAGGCTGTGGTGCACGACTGAGGGGCTGCCGGGGCGAAATTCGATCGCCTTCACCCACTTGTTCTCTTTAAGGTTCAGTGGGATCACAAAGTTGCGATAGATGTCAGGTCCGGATGCCGGGACCTCAAATGCTTTTGCCATCTCAACGATCAGGTCAGGCTTGCCGAGTTGCCAGCCACTGGGGAAATCGGGCAACTTTGGCAACTTGGCGCGATCACCTTCGGGCGATCCTGCCGCGACCCAGTCAGATAAGGTCTTGATTTGTGCCTTACTAAGGCGCCTTTCGCCGGCGAACTTGATGTCGGTGCTCTCCGCGTGCCAGGGCGGCATGAAGCGCTCGCTGGTAACCTCTGCTATCAGCTGAGCGCGCTTGCGCACCTCTTTGTAGTTGGTGAAGGAGAATGGAGCCGCCTCGCCAGCGCGGTGGCAGCTCGTACAGTTTTCGAAGATGATCGGCGCGACATGTTCATTGAAAGTCACTGCGCACAAAGGAATTTGTGTCGAGGTGATAGAGGCAAGGAAGAACGTTGAACGCAATATTCCGATAGACATTTTTCTTCGGTAGCTGGGCATCATCAATTTGTTTTCGATCTCAATTCAGTTTTGGCATCAAGATGGGTTTTGCCATCGGTTTCAGGGTAAAATATAGGGCATCCCACAGGCTTTGTTTTTGGGGTGAGCACCTCTCTGCCGGTGAGTACCGCCGCGATGGCTTCGTCGAGATCGTTGCGAGTCGGGGCACGACGTTTTTTTCCGTAGCTGACATACATGTCGTTGATACGCCCGCGGTAGCGAACTTCGCCATGAGGGATAATAACAAATGCTTCTGGCGTGAATTCGGCTTTGAGCTGTTTCGCGATCTCCTGCCTGTGATCAAGGACGACCGGAATGGTTATTGCGTATTCCTTGGCATGTTTCTTTGCCGCTTTTCTGGTGCATTCCAGGTCGGAATGGATCAGCACAAAGCGAACGCCCTGCGCTTCGTATTTCTTGGCCATATCACGCAGGCTCGGCTGGAAATAATTCGCGATCGGGCAATCGGTACAGATGAACACAGCGACTAGCGCCTTGGTTCTTTTTGATTCAAATGGGGCATGCTTTTTCCCGGTGATGTCGACGAAACACCAATCGCGAACCTGCTCGCCAGCGTGGCTGAGTTTCAATGGGGAAAGCACTAAAAAAATTGCTATCGCGGTGACGATTTGAGGGAGAGGTCTCATTTTGTCGCGGTTTTCCCGACAGGACGATGTTGAGGCTCAGGTTTTCTGAAGCGACATCGAAGATAACCAGTTCACCAAAGGTTGCATGATTGCAATCGGTGATGGCAAACCTTGCCGATAGTTATGGTGTCAATCAGGTCGCTTGATTGGGGGGAATTGCTATTCCGGCATCGTCAGGCGTAGCCACTTCTTGGATTCACCAAGCCGAAAGGTCAGCTTTACTTACCGTTGCAGTCCCGCCGTCAGCAGCTGTTTCATTCACTGGTTGGCGGCTGATGTGCAGATTGTTGTGGCCGCGGAATATGAAGTTTCCCTCCTGGTGGCATCCGTAGAGACGTTTGGGGTGAGTGCATTTTTTCCCCTTGATACCCTCTTTTTGCCCCATAACCAACTGCCCCCAGTGTGTCACCAATGTTCCTTCTGCCTAGACCAGTAACGTTTCCTATAATGGGATCTACTAAGGATTTCTCAGCAGGCCAGGTTGCCTACACCATGCACACCACCCAGCCCACTCCCGTTATACCAAAGATGATGTTTATTGGCAGTATAACAAACTTAAAGGAGTGATTCCTGCGCAGGGCAATTATAAAAGGCAGGAAATAGACACATGCAGCTAATGTGATCCCTATTAATGATATTAGGATATTAGATAATTCTTCCATATTGGGCTTACTGGTTTTCCTGCTCCGGGGTATCACCATTATGTGAGCTGAATTTTTCCTTTGCAAACTCGCGAAGGTCTTCCGCGATCGTGCCTTCCTCGATGGCATCAAGGTCTTCTTCGTCGACGATTTCAACACCAAGCAGGGTCTCGATAATGTCCTCCATGCTGAGAAGACCGCGGGTCCCGCCAAATTCATCCTGGATGATCATGATCTGTTCCCTGCCTTCCAGCAGGATATCCAGGGCAACATCAACGGACTCCGACTGGTTGCAGAAGGTAACAGGTCGCATGATTTCAGACATCAACACATCATCCTCATCGGCTGCTGCGCGTCTCAGGATATCACTCCGCAGCACGATACCCTTGATTTCATCGATCGATTCTCCGGTCACGGGTAACCTGCCGTGTGTCATGATCGGGAGTTCCTTGCGGGCAGTATCCACTGACCAGTCGTGCGCAACGGTCGTCATGACCACGCTGGGTGTCATCACGTCGCTAACCAATGTTTCCCGGAGCTTTAACAGGTTTGTGATTACCTTTTCCTCATCCTCTTCAATTGTTCCCTCCTCCTCGCCGATATCGGCGAGTGCAGCGAGTTCTTCGCGGGTCACGGTTTCCTGTTCAGCAGCCGGGAACATGCGGCGGATCATTTCGATCGGGACGACAACCCAGATCAGGATCCCTATCAGGACGTTCAGAATGTATGCACTGGGCACCGCAAGGGGTTTCCAGTAGAGGGTGCCGAGTGTTTTAGGCAGGATTTCGCTGAAAAGCAGCACTCCAATGGTCAGCAGGGCTGAGGCAACAGCCATTGCATACTGACCTTCATAGATGGCGGCGACTTGAGTGCCAACACCCAGTGCACCCACGGTGTGAGCCATCGTGTTCAGTGTCAATATTGCAGTAAGCGGCCTTTCAGGATCTTCCTTGAAACGGATCCATAAAGCTGCAGTACGGCTTCCTTCGCTCTCCAGAACCGCTACGTGGCCCCTTGAGGTGGAAAGCAACACGGCTTCCAGGATCGAACATAGAAACGATGCGCCGATTGCGAGAGCCGCATAAATGACAATCAATGACTCTGGACTCATCCGTTATGGCACCTTACGCTGCGAAATATCAGCATGGTATACACTCAATAAACTTACACCGATATATTGTCTTGCAATATGTTCAAACATTACTTTCTGATGCGCTGCCAGAGGTTTCACCAATATTCCTTTATTATTGTGAGTCCTCAGGGGGGCGGCGCGATTTCAATGTTTCCGCATTGTTGATGTGCAATTGAACAATTCATGAGGCGTTTTCCAAAGATATTGCTCCGTTTGCTGGGAATATTTCTGGCCCTTGCCGTTGTCGGGTGGCTGGCAATCAGTTTTATCGTCTCTTCCCTGCTGGACAGGGATACGGTGGTTGGGTGGTTGCAGGAGGAATACAACATGAGGGTGGACCTGCGCGAGCTGAATGTAAGCCTGCTTGGCGGCAGCATTGACCTGTCTGGCCTGATGATCTCGCCGCGTGATAAACATGCTGATGCGGGAACCCCGGTCGCCTCACGCCCCCAGTCGGCAGGAAGCCAGACCAGGATCATGGTCAGGAACATGTCGGTCAAGGTCGGATTGCTGAACCTGTTGCGCAAAAAACTCGTGATCAACGGGGTTGTGGTCGATGGCATGGAGGTTTCGTTTTTAATTGAGCGTGACGGCAGCCCTTCACTCGAGCCGCTGTTTGAAAAGCCGGAAATCGTCAGGGGGAAAGCCAATCCAAAGCTGGCAAAAGTCATTGTCGGGCAAGGCAGTGCCGACCCGTTGGGGAAACAAATTGCATTAGGGGATACGGGGAAACCCATTGAGATGGACGGGTTCAACATTTCTGATATTCCCCTTGCCACGTCAATGGACTCACTGCAGATCCGCAACGGGGTCCTTTATATCAAGATCAGGAAAAACAAGAACCGTATTCGGGTCAGTGACATTCAGGCAACTCTCTCCAGCCTGGATATAGACCCTGAAAACCTGACCCATCATAACAGTGCCCACCTGGAGATGGATGCAAAAATTGATGTCATGGACCGTGACCGGGTAGTGTATTACGCCCGCATGGCAGTTGGCACGAAGGGGGGGATAGAGCCCTTTGACGGTGAGACGGGATTATTAAACCCGGACCTGGCCATTAACATGACACTGAAAAAAGGCTCGGAAATCATGTCGCTGCCTATTATTGACCGATTGACTTCAGCCCTTGAGAAGTTGCGTAAGGCAGGCCTGGATGTCAGTGACCTGGAAGAGGTGCTCGTCGTTGATGATGACGCCTCGGTAAGGATTTCCCTGCTTGATGGCGACATACGCACGCGTGCCCCATGGCATATCGGGCTAAACGGGCATCAACTTTTAATTGAGCAGGATTCCTGGCATAATACCGGGAGCGATGATCACCTGATCAATGCCGACTTAACCTTTTCAAGTAAGGTGTCCGACAGTGCCCTGGGTCGTGCCAACAAGTTCCTTTCCGAGTTGGTGGGTGAGGAGCTGGCCGTCAGTGTGGGTGAATTCCTGTTTTCCCCGGTGACAAGGGAAGGGCGGGTTTATGTGCCTTTTGTCTCCAGTGGTGACTTTAACCGGCCCAAGGTCCGTCCAAGGGTCAAGTTGTTCGATATCAAGGATGCCCTTAAAGGGGTCACCCTGGGCGGGGAGAACGGCAATCCCGGGGAAACGTTGCCGGATCGTTAACTTTCCTGCTGGCCGTAATAGGCCCCCGGGCCGTGCTTGCGAAGGAAGTGCTTGTCGAGGATGTGCCCGGGAATGGGCTCCATTCCTGGATTGATTAACAAGCCGTCAATTGCCATGCGGGCCGACATCTCAAGGGCAATGCTGTTATCGAGTGAATTGCAGGCATTTTTCCCCCAGGTAAATGGGGCATGGTGCAGCTGGAGAACTCCGGGAACATGAACCGGGTTGATTCCTTCCCTGGAGAAGTGGTCGACAATGGCAAGCCCGGTGTTTTTCTCGTAATCCTCGGCAATTTCATCAGGTGTAAGGGCCCGGCAGAGGGGTACGGTTCCATGGAAATGGTCGGCATGACTCGTGCCGTAACAGGGCAGGTCGCGTCCGGACTGGGCCAGGGAAGTCGCCGCCGGGCTGTGTGTATGCGTAATTCCACCAATTTCCGGCCAGGCACGATAGAGTTCCAGGTGGGTCTTTGTGTCAGAGGATGGATTGAGTTCACCTTCAACCACCTTGCCGTCAAGGTCGAGCAGCATGATGTCCGAGGGCTCAAGTTTCCGGTAGTCTACCCCGCTTGGCTTAATCCCAAAGATTCCCTGTGCCCGGTCGATGCCGCTGACATTGCCCCAGGTCAGGACCACCAGGCCGGTTTTCGGAAGGCGACGGTTTGCCTCACAGATTTCCTCTCTGAGCTGTTCAAGCATTTTTCTTTGGTGTGCAGGTCGGCGCCGGCATTAACAGGGTTTAGTAGACCTCATCAGGATTATAGGTCTTTTCCTCGCTTAATTCCAGTTGCGCGATCCCGTTCTCTGCAGTGGCGGCAAGTTGATCGCCAAGGGGTGCCTTGCGGTAAAAGCAGGATGCATAGCCGACGTGGCAGCATCCCGGCCCGACCTGTTCGACTTTCAGAAGAATGACGTCCTGGTCGCAGTCGGTACGCATTTCCGTAACTTTCTGAACATTTCCGCTGGTTTCACCCTTGTGCCAGAGCTGGTTGCGGCTGCGGCTGTAGTATACGGCTTCCCTGATCGTGATTGTCTGTTGCAGGGCCTCACGGTTCATGTAGGCAACCATCAGGACCTCTCCACTCTTGTTGTCCTGGGTGACAACCGGAATCAGGCCGTCATCCCCGAATTTCGGGGCAAAGCCGCATTCGTTTTCAATGGTGTTCTTGTCGCCCCGTTCAGCAAATTCGATTGGTAATGGCATGGTATGAAAAGTTGGCAACAAGGGTTCATTGCTGCCTTTTTGCTAACAATCCATAGCTGTGACCCTGAATTACTCAACTGCAATTGTGCGTTGGTCTACTGATTAGGTCAAAGGGCCGCGTGTTTCACGCCGGATGGCAAAAAGAATCAAGAACCTGCCTAAAGGAGGTGCGATGCGACCGAGTCTGCCAGCAACTTGCCTTTTTCTGTAAGGACAATATTTCCGCCCCGTGCCTCGATCAGTCCTTCATCGATGAGCTCAGCTACCTTATCCCGGGCAGACCCGAGGATTTCCATCCCGAGCCCGCGACTGGTCCGCAGTTGAAGGGCGATACGCTCTGCACGGAATGCAGCGGCATCAATTTGCTCATGTTCGGTAATCAGTCCCGCAAGGTTGTCACGGGCAACCTGATTGATGTATTCCCCTGTATTTGCCAGGTTGCGCCAGCGTTCCCCCTTAAAGGTGGTGAATGCTCCCGGCCCGATGCCCAGGTAATCCGCTCCTGACCAGTATGCCGAGTTGTGCCTGGAATGATGCCCGGGCCTTGCATAATTGGAAATCTCATATTGGTCAAAGCCAGCTTGCCCGAGGATTTGTGTGGCGCTTCTGAAGAAGGCAACGTCCTGGGCGGCATCTTCCCGGAATTCGCCATTACTGAGGCGGTCGAAGAACTCAGTGTCTTCCTCGTAATTGAGGTTGTAGGCTGAGACATGATCGGGACTGAGTGCCACCGTGTGTTCAAGGTCTGCCAGCCAGCTCTCCGGCGATTGTCCCGGGATGGAGAACATCATGTCGATATTCAGGCTTTGAAAGTTACAATCCCTGAGTGTTTCAAAGGAACCCCGTGCATCTTCCGGGCTGTGGTCCCGCCCAAGGGTGGCCAGCGTGGAAGGAGTCCAGGACTGTATCCCGAGGCTTACGCGGGTAATGCCTGAATCGCGCATGAGCTGTGCCTTGTCGCGGTTGAAAGTGGCCGGGTTGGCCTCGATTCCCCACTCTGTGAGGTGTTTCAGGTCAAGCGTGTTGGCAATCCCTTGGAGGAGAGTCTCCAGATGCTTGCCGGAAAGGGCGGTCGGTGTTCCGCCTCCCATGTAGATTGTCTCGGGAATCAGGTTGCATTCAACCGAGCGCTTCCTTAGCTCAGCAAGCAGGGCGCCGACAAAGGCGCCGTGGTCGGTTCCTCCCGGGGTGTGCTTGTAGAAATTACAGTATGGACAAATGCGGTGACAGAACGGGACGTGGATGTATAGGTGTCGAACCATGACTGCTGTGCTATGTTAGCGGCAGCTCTGGCAATTGCCAATGGATGACTTTGAACGTGAACTTGGTGGCGATTTACTGGCTTCAGTTTCGCGAAGCTTCTACTTGTCGCTGAAGGTCCTGCCCGGTGAGATCAGGAGTGCTGCCAGCCTTGGGTACCTCCTTGCCCGGGCGACTGATACCGTTGCAGACACGAAAGCTGTTGCCCCGGAAGAGAGGTTGCAGGTGCTCTCCGAGATGGCCGAAGCAGTGGCAGGGGAGGGTGTTGCGCCGGATTTCACTTCGTTACTCTACAAGGGGGCGGCGACGGAGAGCATCGATGCTGAACTGGCTGCACTGCGGAAGTTTTCGTCCTGGGTGGGGTATTTTGATCGTATGCCTTCCTGGCAGGTCGAGGCGATACAGCGCGTGGTGGCTTCTGTGGTCAGGGGGCAAGCAGATGACCTGAAGCGTTTCCCCGGCAATCATTGCGCGGTTCTTGAATCGGCGGACCAGCTTGAACAATACACCTATGATGTGGCCGGGTGCGTTGGGGTATTCTGGACGGACCTGGGTTATGGGGCCTACGGCGAGAGCTATGCGGTTTTACCCCGTGAAGAGATGGAACAACTGGGCAAGGACTACGGCAAGGGCCTGCAGTTGCTGAATATTTTGCGTGACTTGCCGGAAGACCTTCAATCGGGGCGTTGTTATATACCGGGAGCGGACCCGGAAGAAGGAGGTGCGAAGATATGGCAGGAGGATGCCCTTGTCTGGCGGCAACGGTGCAGGGAATTGCTTGCTTCTGCGGGAAACTATATCCATGCGGTTCATTCACGTCGTCTTCGGCTTGCCACGGCCTTGCCTGCATTGATCGGGGCGCAGACATTGACGCTCCTAAGCTCAGCGGGGTGGGGTCAGTTACAGCAAAGGGTCAAGGTGGAGCGCAAACAGGTAAAGCGTTTGTTCAGGAGGGCCCTGGTCGCAAGTTTCAGGCGACGCAGCCTGGGTAATCTGTTTTCGGAATTGCTGGAGTGTTGCCCGCCGTTAGGCGACGCCGTTATTCCTGCCAAGGATTGAATTCCGGCGGCGGCGCATTTTCAAACAGAAGCTTTTCTCCATTGACCGGATGGGTAAAACCAAGCTTCCAGGCATGCAGCATGAGGCGTGGTGCCGCGACCTTTTGCCTTGCAGGCCGTGCGTAGACTGGATCACCAAGTATTGGGGTTCCAAGGGATTTCATGTGGACCCTGATTTGATGGGTTCTGCCGGTGAATATACGGCACTCCACGAGACTGGCATCACCCCGGGGGGAACGCACTTTATACTCAGTGATTGCCGGTTTTCCCAAGGGTGGCATGACAACAGCCATCTTCTGCCGGTCATTTGGGTTGCGGGAAATATGATTTTCAATGCGCCCTGAAAGCGATGGCGGACAACCTTCGACAACCGCCAGGTAGACCTTGGTTACCTGATGGCGGGCAAAGCAGTCGCATAGTGTGCGGTGCGCGGTATCCGTTTTTGCGGCAACCAGACAACCGCTCGTGTCCTTGTCGAGACGGTGAACGATGCCGGGCCGCTCAACCCCGCCTATGCCGGATAAGGATTCGCAGTGGTGCAACAGGGCATTGACAAGTGTGCCGTTCGGATTTCCGGCTGCCGGGTGCACGACAAGGCCATGGGGCTTGTTAATAACGATGATATGCTCATCCTCATGGAGCACTTCAAGGGGAATGTTTTCCGGTTGAGCGTCAGCACTGACCGGGGCAGGGATGCTAACCGAGATGAGGTCGCCATCTGCGAGCAATCTGCCTGGCTTGGTTGGAGAGCCATTGAGGGTAATGTGAGCGTTTTTGATCAATGACTGGATGCGTGCCCGGGACATTTCCCCGAGTTTTGAGGCGATAAACCGGTCAAGGCGCTCTCCCTGCCCGTCCTTGGCTGTATAATGCAATTCCATTGCCGTTGCTTACTCTACACTCGTTCGTGTCAAGAAACTGTGCAATTGACTGCCGACAAGATTTTGCGGTCTGTGCCTTGGGGTGATAGGTTCAATGTGATGGGTGTCCCTGAGAGCCAAAAAAGATTCATGAATGCCTGCCCGACATGCGGCGGGATCATTGATGTTTCGGCCTGTAGCCCTTATTCCAAGGTGCTTTGTCCCAAATGTAGGACTGCAATTCGTGTCCGTGCGGAATTCCTTCAGTTCATAATAGAGGAGAAAATCGGCATCGGTGGCATGAGCAGGGTTTTCCGGGCGATTGACCAGACCCTTGACCGGCAGGTTGCACTGAAGATCCTTAATGCGAACTTCAGCAAGGATGCCAAGCGGGCGAAGGAATTTGAGCGCGAGGCAAAGATCACCGCGGTGATCAGTCACCCCAACGTGGTAAAGGTGTATTCCGCCGGGCGTGACCAGGATCATTATTTCATCGCTATGGAGCTGGTGGGTGGAGGTTCCCTGGATGAACGGATCCAGGCTGAGGGCAGGTTACCCGAAAGCCGAGTTCTGGAGATTGCCCTTGAAATCACCCAGGGTCTTTCCGCGGCACATGAAGCCGGGATGATTCACCGGGATATCAAGCCCGGGAACATTTTGCTCTCGGAGGATGAAACCTCCAAAATCGTGGATTTCGGCCTTGCGCGTATCCTGGAGGGTGTCGACAGGGATGAAGGCGAGATATGGGCGACTCCTTACTATGTGCCGCCGGAGAAACTTCACCTGCAGGAGGAGGATTTCCGCAGTGATATTTACAGCCTTGGAGCGACGCTTTTTCATGCACTGGCAGGTCAGCCTCCGTATTCAGCTGATACGGCCTCAATTGATGAACTGAAAGCCATCAAGGATAAGGCCATCAGCCTTGAGATGTTTTCCCCTGATGTGTCTGTAACGACTTGCGGGTTGATTGACCGGATGATGGAACGTGAACCGGATGACCGTTATTCCTCCTATGAGGAACTTATAGAACACCTGAGCTTTGCCCGAAAGAAGGTCCTGGAAGGCGGGAGTGGATCAAAGGCCTTGAAGGGTCAGCGGATGCGGCACAGGGTCTATGAGCGCAATGCCCGCACAGCAGCGCTTGTTGTTTTTGTTATTGTTGTAATCGCCCTTGGTATCAAGCTGGGGTTTTACTTCAAGAGCACGGATGCCGACGAGGTTGTGGCAGTTAAACCGGATGAAAGTGGCAGCGTGGTCCTGGACAAAGGAGTCAAGAGCACGACTGAAAGATTCAGGGATGCCAGACAAATGCTGATCGAAAGGAATTTCAAGGCTGCAGAGTCAGCTTTCAAAGAGATTGCCGATTCAGGGACAACCATACAACCAACCGCCAACTGGGCCCTTTTTAACCAGGGGCTCAGCCTTTTATTGCAGGGCAAGCTTGTTGCTGCCCGTAGCATCTTCAAGAAACTGGAGTTGCAGGGTAACTTTTCAGAGGAGGAAAGCAGCCGGTCTCTTTGCCGTTTTTTCTGCAGGGCGGGTGAATTACTGGGCAGCGAACTCCCGGTGTTGCCGGAATACAGGAACGATTTCAGCGAGGAGGATTTCAGTGGAGAAAAAACAGAAACCCTGATTTTCCTGGCCTGCGGGTTGAAGAACTGGGAGATGGGGGCTTTTGTCGCGGCACAGGGATATTTCAGGACATTCCGTGACTTAAGTTCATCCGGAGATCTGAAACTGGTCAATGAGTTCAGGGGATTGCTTGCCCCTTACCTGCATGACCTCGATAAATTACAGCTTTTTCCACCATTTGTCCGGGATTCCAGCTATGAGGAGTCGCTGGCGGCACTTGAGAAATCCAAGAAACTTTATGGAGGGCTCAAGATGCAGGGAGTCCAGAAACGGATGCGCAAGCGTATTGACCGACTGGAGCAGTCTGTCAACATGCTCAGGCTGGAATACCGGAAGGCTGAGGCTGAGAAGGTGATCAAGCTGAAGGCGCAGGAATCTCAACGCATTGCAGTATTGCTGGCCACGATTGCCCCATTCCGTAAAAATCGTCAGTTCGGCATGGGAATCAAGATGCTTGAGGAGGAAAGCTTCGAGCATCCAGCCCTCAAGCAGCGGCATGCCGATGAGCTCTATATCTGGCGTGCATCCGAGAAATTCATCGATATGCTGATTGCCGACCTCAACAAGTTTGGATATACCGGTCCTGTCACGGAGAGTCGCTCGCTTAATATCGTGGCAGCGGACGAGCTGCATTTAACACACCGATTTGGTGCACAGGGTGAAGGTAAAATTCCCTTTGACCAGTTAACAGGAAGAGCCCTGCTGGTCATGGCGGAGAAACTTTCACAGAATTATTTACCGGGATCGGGCGAACACCTTTCCAGACAGGAGAGCATGGCATTGTTTGCCTACATGATTGCAGACTGGGATGTCGCAAAGTCTGCCGGGGAAAAAATTGAAGGGAAGTTTTTCCAGGAGTTATGGTCCCGTATTTCAGCTCCTGAGCGCCGTAACTGATGCCTTTTTGTTGCCAGTTTTTGCTGGAGAATTACACATAATGCTTAACAGTCATGACCCAATGAGCGAGAAGGAAAACGATCCCCCGGTTCCCACGCCTGATGAAATTTCACAGAAACTTTCTGATTTCCTGAAAGAGAATTTTGGGGGTGCTGTGGATTTTACCGCAATGCCAGGGGCGCCTGAAGTAAAGGAAAGTCATACTGAGGAAGACCAGCAGGAGGAAGGGCCTGACGCGCTTGATTTCAATTATCGTCCACGTGATATCAAGGACTACCTTGATCGGTTTGTCATTCGTCAGGATGAGGCCAAGAAGGCGCTATCCATTGCAGTTTGTGACCATTACAATCACGCGAAATATTTACGCAGGTTACGCGAGGAGGACCCGGACCACGCTGCCAGTGTCGAGTTCGCCAAGCAAAATGTGATCGTTGTTGGTCCCACGGGTGTCGGTAAAACCTATCTGGTCAAACATATTGCCGACTTGATCGGTGTTCCTTTTGTCAAGGCTGATGCGACCAAGTTCAGTGAGACGGGATATGTTGGCGGGGATGTTGATGATCTTGTCCGTGAACTGGTGCAAAGGGCTGAAGGGGACGTGAACCTTGCCGAGCATGGAATTATTTACATTGATGAGATTGATAAGCTTGCCAGCCAGGGAAATTCAATGGGCCGTGATGTCAGCGGGCGCGGTGTCCAGACAGCATTACTCAAGTTGATGGAGGAGACTGAGGTGCCTGTGCGTAATCCAATGGATATCCAGTCACAGATGCAGGCAGCCTTCGACTTAAAGAGTGGCAAGGCGGGACCGAGGACAGTCAATACGCGCCATATCCTCTTTATTGTCAGTGGAGCCTTTTCCGGCCTGGAAAAAATCGTGCGTAAACGCTTGAGCGCAAACAGCATCGGGTTTGGAGCAAAAACGGCTGATATTCCAATGGATAACGAGTTATTTCGCCATGTGGGCACCCAGGATTTCATTGATTATGGATTTGAGGCCGAGTTTATCGGTCGCTTGCCGATTCGTGTCGTTTGTGAGCACCTTGAGGCAGGTGACTTGCTGGAGATTATGCTCAACTCCGAAGGTAGCCTGTTACGCCAGTATGAGCAGGAATTTGCGGAATATGGAATCAAGGCAAATTTTGACAAGGAGGCATTGAAGATCATTGCTGACCGTGCTGTTGAGGAGAAAACGGGTGCCCGCGGATTGCTCACTGTTTGCGAGCGTGTCTTGCGTGACTTCAAGTTCGAGTTACCGGGAACGGCAGTAAGGGAATTGAACGTGGACGTGGAGTTCCTGGAGAATCCCACGGCGATCCTCGAGCATTATCGTAAACTCGGGAGCCAGATTACTGCCGAGCAGGCAGGCGAGGAAGTAGCACTGTTTGCTGCGGAATTTGAACGGCAGCATGGTGTAGCCCTGGTCTTTGATGCTGCTGCTGTTGCCGCGATCGGCGAGAAGTCATCGGAAAAGAGAACAAGTATCCTGCAGACATGCACTTTGCTCTTCAAGGACTTTCAGTTTGGGCTGAAGTTAATCCAGAAGAATACAGGACGGCGTGAGTTCAATATCACTGCACAAACCATTGAAGATCCTGATGCTTTTCTCAGTGATATCGTGGTGAGATCCTATCGTGATGCGGAGGTCGGGGAACCGGATGATCAATCTGGTTAATAGGTCATGTGGCGCTATCATGCAGCCGGTGTTTTCATCGGGTTACTGACCAGCATACTGGTTCTTGGTTGCTATGAATCCGGGGTTTTTGAGCGGATAGCGGTTTACCTGCATGGCCTTTATGCCGGTATCCCCATACTAAAACTTCCCGGTTCCGCGGTGCTTTGCCCGCCCCTGCAGTATGGAGCAGTGATTGCCGTTGCCTTTGGTGTTTCCGGTCTGTCAACAGACAACATTAAGCCATTGTTCAAGTGCCTGTTTATTCTTCTGGTTGTCTCTGTGGTTGCGGCGTCGTCCATTGTTCTTGCCATGTATGGAGTGCTATTTGAGCCGGTTTCGGTTTGCCTGGGCACCTTGATGGCAGGCATCACTGGTCTTTTTTTGTCGCGGACGGAATCCGGTTACCGCAAACGTCTTTTGCTCCAGGTTGCCGGCCGGCGTGTTTCACGCAAGGTGAAGTCAAGCCTTGTCCGCAGGCCATTTGGAGCCAGTGTCAGGGGGGAGAGCCGGGAAGTTACGGTAATGGTTTTCCGGATTACCAATGGTACTGAATTGCTGGGGGAAATGCGTGCCCGTGATGCCATTGCTTTGTGCAATTTTGTCCTTGGTGAAGTGGTGGAATTTGTCATTTCGCGTGGAGGTTACCTCGATGAGTGGGAGCCTGATGCATTGAGATTCTATTTTGGGTTGCCGCTGGAGGATGATGTTCATGCTCAATCCGCGTGCCACTGTGCGTTTGACCTGAAGACGCACATGGAGAAAGTCAGGCAAGAATGTGCACAATCCAGGTTGGGAGATTTTGAACATGGGATTTCACTGGTTTCCGGGGACATGGCAACTGGACTTTATGGAGGTGGTACATTTACCCGTTTCAGTGCCTATGGTGAGGAGATTGACATTGCCGAGGAAATCTGTGCCCTGGGCACGGATTTCGGTCCTTCTGTTTTTGTGGCCGGTAATTCGCTGGGTGCCTTGCAGGAAGAAATGCAGTTACGCCCGGTTGCATTCGTGAACGGGGATGATGGCCGGAAGCCTATTGAAATCCATGAACTGGTTAACGTAATAAAAGAATCCGATGATGGTAATGCAATGCACCGTGATGCATTTCACAAAGGGTTTATCAGCTTTCATAAAGGCGATTTTGTCTCTTCACTTGAGCATTTTGGAAATGCGGCTCCTGCCTCCGGGATTGACAGGGTACTTGAATATTACAGGAACTTGGCCGAAGAGAAAATAGAGCGGGGCAATGATTGAGCTGATGATGCCATGTATATGGACTTGATCATGCACCAGAATTCTTATGGCCCGGATCGATTTTCCTGAAGAAGTCCAGTTACTGGTTTCCCACCTTAAGCGCCTTCCCGGCATCGGGCCCAAGAGTGCTGAAAGAATAGCGGTTTGGCTTATCGGCCAGGATAGTGATTTCAGCAATGACCTTGCCAGGGCGATTGAGCTCTCAGCGGAAATGGTGAGGGCGTGCGGAGTCTGTGGTTTCTTTGAGAGTTCCAGGGGAGGGTGCCAGTTGTGTGCCGATGACCAGCGCGATGAAACATTGATCTGCGTGGTCGAGCAGCCTACGGATGTACTGCCGCTTGAAAGGACTGGTGCATTCAGGGGCAGTTATCATTGCCTTGGGGGGCGGATAGCGCCGCTGGATGGCATCAGCCCTGAAGACTTGAGGATTGCCCCCCTCATGGAGAGGGTCAATGGGGGGGCAGTAAAGGAGATCATCCTTGGTGTTGGCTCGGATGTGGAGGGAGAGGCGACAGCGAACTATCTGGCTGAGATGCTTGCTGAGAAGTGCCCGGATGTTGAGGTCACGAGACTGGCCCAGGGGTTACCTGCCGGTGGCGGCCTTGACCATGCTGATGAACTAACCCTTTACCGGGCATTGGACGGTCGGCGCAGGATTTAACGGCTGGTGTTTGCCAAAACCAGCAGGTGATCTACTGTTTGAGCAACCAATGGCATGTAATACCAACAGCCCGTTACCACGCGAGAAAAAGCCGGATTGGATCAAGGTCCGGCTGCCGAGTGATCCTGTGTTCTGGTCCACGAAGGGACTGGTGGATGACCTGAAATTGCACACGGTATGCGAGGAGGCTCAATGTCCAAATCGCTGGGAATGCTGGAGCAGCGGTACTGCTACCTTCATGATTGCCGGTGATCGTTGCACCCGTGCCTGTGGATTTTGCGCCGTGAAGACAGCCAAGCCCTTTCCCCTGGAGGCGGACGAGCCGCAGCGTGTGGCGGAGGCGACAAGGCGCCTTGGCCTAAAGCACGTGGTTATCACGGCAGTGGCAAGGGATGATGTGGCCGATGGAGGTGCAGAGCATTTTGCCCGGACTGTCCTGGCAACCAAGGAAGCCAACCCCGGGATCGTCATTGAGATACTGGTTCCCGATTTTAACGGTAAGGATAGTGCACTGGAAGCATGTATGGTTTCCGAGCCCCATATTTTCAACCATAATCTGGAGACTGTTGAAAGGTTGACCGGGCTTGTGCGATCAAGGGCACGCTACAGGCGTTCACTCGAGGTATTGAGAAAAGCCAAGGAGATAGCCGTTTCCCGGGGGCAAAATGTGGCAGTCAAAAGCGGCATGATGCTTGGCCTTGGAGAGACTGAGGAGGAGGTATGCCTGGCAATGGATGACCTGCGTGAGCACGAGGTAACCGTCCTGACCCTTGGGCAATACTTGCGTCCCTCAGCAAAGCATCTTCCGGTTGTGGAATACATCCATCCTGAGCAGTTTGCCCGCCTGAAATCCATTGCCGAGGAGAAGGGGTTTCGTCACGTGGCCTCAGGACCACTGGTGAGGAGTTCTTACCATGCAGCTGATTTCAAGCCGGAACTTGATGTCCTGTAGGATTTTGCGCCTTGGTGCTCCCCGGTAAGCAGGGGACTTTTCCGGATAGCATCTAGTACTGGAATCCGTTCTTGCGAATGCGCACCATGGGCTGGCACGAGGGATCATTAAGGATGCCGTCGATGACCTCCGCGGCATAGATGGTATGGTCACCTCCCTCAATCTTGCCTGTGATACGGCATGCAAGAAATGCCAGGGCGTCCGAGAGTTGCGGGATAGCGTGCTCGTTCTCATCAAGTTCGAGCCCTGTAAACGGTGAGTCATTGTCCCTTTGCGTAAATGGCTTCATCAGGCGAGCATCCTCTTCACCAAGGACATTGATGCCCATTAACCCGGACTGCTCGATGGCTGTAATGATACGTCTGCCGTTGCTGACGGCAACCGTGACCATGGGCGGGTCAAATCCTGCTTGTTCAACGAAACTGGCCAGCATCCCGATTTCCTCACCGTCCAGAATGCTGGTCACAATGTAGACACCACTGGGCAACTTTCCAAGCGCGGGTCCTATTTTCTCTTTATCCATGACTGAAAAGTCCCGAATTGCCATTATTGGGCAAGGGTAATGTCAAAAAAAACACTCTTTGAATGAACCAACCTGCCAGTTGCATCTATTCTTGATGCTTTTCCCGGTTCTTTAGACTCAGCCAGGCATCCATTCCCCCGGCGACATTGACTGCATCAGTAAAGCCCTCGGCTTGCAGGAGGCTGACCGCACGGGCACTGCGTTTTCCGGACTTACAGTGGACAAAAACCCTTCTATCCCTTGGCAGTTCACCGAGGCGTTCATTGAGTTGACCGAGGGGGATGAAAGTAGCGCCTTCAATACTGCATTGTGCCACTTCAACGGGTTCCCGTACATCAAGGAGAATCATCGATTCATTGGCCTGTAACTTGCTGCTTAATTCCTCCACGCTGATAGATGCATGCTCCTGCTCAGCTGGAGGAAGCCGGTAATCTACCCCTGTCACATCCCTGATGCTCGGGTTTGTGCCGCAGACTGCACATTGTGGGTCTGGGCGCAGTTGAAAGGACCGGAAACCTGCGCTCAGCGCATCATAGTGGAGCAGCTTCCCTGTAAGCGGTTCACCGATACCCGAAAGGATCTTGATGGCCTCCGTTGCCTGAAGGGTTCCTATAACGCCGGGAAGCACGCCCAGCACACCGCCTTCAGTTCAGTCCGGGACCGCACCCTCGCTTGGCGCGTCAGGAAACAGGCACCTGTAGCAGGGAGCACCCATATGGGGGGCAAAAACAGTAACCTGTCCTTCAAATCGAAAAATCGAGCCATGCACGTTCGGGATCCGGAGGAGCACCGCGACATCATTACTTAAGTAGCGGGTAGGAAAATTGTCCGATCCGTCAAGCAAGAGGTCATAACCTTTGGCCAGTGCCATGGCATTTTCCGGCTCGAATCGTTCCTCATGAAGATCAAGCTCTACATTTGGGTTCATGGCAAGGAGTGTATCCCCGGCAGACTGGATTTTGCTCCTGCCAACGTCGGATGTGACGTGGAGTAATTGCCTCTGGATATTGGATGCATCGACAGTGTCTGCATCAACGATGCCAATGCGCCCCACACCGGCTGCTGCAAGGTACATTGTTGCGGGTGAACCGAGCCCTCCTGCACCGATACACAGGACACTGGATTCCTTTAGCCGGCATTGTGCCTCCATGCCAAAGGATGGGAGCGCCAGGTGCCGTGCATAGCGTTCCTCTTCTTCCTGGGTGAGCGGGTTACCTCTGTTCATCTGGTTTCCTTGTGTCTAGATCCTAATATCTTATCTGCTGCCGGGTAAATCATTTACTTCCTGAATACATGATTCATCGTTCGGCTTGAGTAAAGCCGGTTTACGATGCATCCAGTAAGTGGTAAGTTTACCCGGTTATGATGGATTTTTATGCGATCTCCCGCATTGATCTTTCGGAAATGCGAAGCCATGGCTGGCAGGTAAGGTTGACCAGACGTGGCAGGAAATATTCCCGTTTTTTTTCCGACAGGAAGTATGGCGGTCGAGAGGTTGCCCTGCGAACGGCACGGGATTTCCGCGATGAATTGCTGGCGAGGTTGCCGGATCGGGAAAAAAGCGGCGCTGCCGGAAAAATGACGCGGCGTAACATCTCGGGCGTTGTCGGAGTTTCCCGTATTGTTGTCCGGACTGCGGGAGCAAAGTATGAGTTCTGGCAGGCAACATGGTCACCGGATCCCGGCCTGCGCAGAAGGGTCAAGTTCTCCATTCGCCGTTATGGTGAAAATCGTGCATTTCAGCTTGCCTGTGCTGCGAGGAGAGAAGCCATGGGTGATTAACTGCCGCTATCCCTTTTTTGGGGACGGTCACTGCGGGCACCGGGCCTTTCGATCCATGGGGTGATCAGGGTGTGCGAGATATTGCGCTGTTCTTCGGTGAATGCAATGCAATTGAGGCCACACTGGAACTTGCCGGGAGAGGGTAAGTGTAGCCCTCCCAAGTTTGCGATGAGAAGTAGTCCGAGGTGGTAATGGCGGATTTTTTGATGAAGTATATGCTGTGGCGGTCAAATGCATACCGAGGACGGTAATGGGCCGATGCCTGTTGCGTTTCCGGGAGCCTTGCAGGAATTTTTTCAAGGGTTGTTTCAAGCAAATACTGCTTGCCATTCAACTTAGCCACACACCATGCATGTTCACCTTTTCCATTGGCCTCACCAATAACTACGCGTGCATTAAATCCCCTGGCTATCAGCCAGTCAGCAAGCAACAATGCCGTGTCCTCACAGTCCCCGTTGCGAAGTGAATACGTATCAGGTGGAACCTGCCATGAATCCTTTCGTCCACCAGATTCTGAAAGGTCCTTACTGTAACGACAACGCTGAACCACTTCAGACCACATGGCGTATATTTCCTGGATACGGGTTTTGGCTGTTGCACCAATCTCATTTGGCGGCCCATAGCCCTGAAGGTAGTGGGTTGCTCTGTGGTAATTGCCGACGATGTCTGCAGCAATAAGGTCATACGAGTGGTTGCATTGTGAACACTTGACGGCGATAGCCAGGTCACATTTCTCCAGTTTTCCCAAATGGGATACCTGGCATTTTTTGCACGTCACGTAGAACTCTCTTTGTCCATTGTTAAAAAGCGAAAGGTCGAATTTAGGCACCTTCTTGGCGGCAATCAAAATACAGCCTATTTTGTTCCTGCTGTGGCGATACAGCCTGATGGCGACAACATTTGTCGAGGCTTTGAACGCCTCTTTCCATAAGTCGAGCTGAGTTGCAAGGCTGCCCGGGCTTTCTGCGGAAATACAACACATTGACGCCTGGCTGAGGGTGAGTTTTTTATTCGGCAGCCTTTTCAGAAAGTGATCAGGGGACAGGCCTTCCGGATCATTGATAAGAGAATCAGGTTGCCCATCAAGCCACTGCTGAAGTGCATAATCGGTGACGACTTTTTTCTCTATTCCCTGTGCTTTTCGCTCGGCATTTACTGATGCAACGGCAACCTCGCGGAAACGATGCTGTGTTTCTGCATCAATGTTTTCGATGTCCGGGCGCAATCCTTTGCCAATAACAATCAGGATGAGGAAGATGACAGTTCCTGTAATCAGGCTTTCAGCTCGTTTTCGGGTAAGCATTGGAGAGCAAATATAAGTGATTATTAACTAAATTAAACTAATTTATTATAATAATTATAGTTAATATAAAATAACTCAAGTTGAGGGACTTCATTCAGGGGCGAAGGGATTCAGGATGTTCGTTGATGAAGCAATCGCAGGTGATAGCAAATATAAGAATGGTGAGGATTTCGTCACAGAGGCTGAAGATTTTCGGCATACAGAATGAATTGCTGGTGCATCCGCTTTTTCACTAGGCTACATATTCCCCATGCTTTTAAGACTTGCAGCCTTAGCCGTTTTCTGCGGCAGCCTTTGCGCGGCACCTGAGGAGAATTGGCCGCGATTTCGTGGACCGAATGGCAGTGGTAACGGTGCCCCGGGCGTGGAATTACCGGTCGAGTGGAGCGAGGCATCAAGTAGATGGAGCGTGGAGCTACCCGGGGAAGGCAACTCCAGCCCGGTGATCTGGGGTAAAAAAGTGTTTGTGACCTCTGCACTGAGCGGTGGAGAGAAGCGCCTGCTTTTATGTTTTGACCGGGACTCGGGTAAGCAGCTGTGGCAAGAGGAACTTGAGTCAGTCGCCCACAAGCGCCACAAGATGAACAGTTATGCAACCAGCACTCCCGCTGCTGATGCCCACGGGGTATATGTTCTCTGGGGACAACCAAAAATGATACTGGCAATAGCCTATTCCCATGAAGGTGAGGAATTGTGGCGCAAAAACCTCGGAGCCTACAAGAGCGGCCATGGCTATGGAGTGTCACCGATTGTCGTTGATGGAAAACTGGTGATCGGCAATGACCAGGAGGGTGGTAACTTCATCATTGCCCTGGATACAAGGTCGGGCAGGGAGCTCTGGAAAGTTTCCCGTGAAGCCATGCGCGCCACTTATTCCACGCCATGTATTCGCACCCGTGCTGATGGGGGCAAAGAGGTGGTTGTCGCGGACTGGCAACAGGGTGTCAGCGGTATTGACCTGGCGACCGGCAAAGAGAGATGGTCAACAGTGGTATTTGATATCAAGGACAAGCAGCGTGCCATTGGTTCACCCATTTTCTGGAACGGCCTTGTGATTGCCACTTGTGGATTTGTCACGGGAAAGAAACGGCTGGTTGCTTTGCGGCCGGGTAAGGAAGGGGCGCAACTGGAAAAGGTTTTCCAGCTGGACAAGGCGGTGCCGCATGTGCCGACACCACTTGTGCATAATGGACGACTTTACCTTTGGTCGGACAGTGGACTGGTAACCTGCGTGAAACTGCCGCAGGGGGAGGTGATGTATGACCGGGAGCGGATTGCCTCACGGGGTAAGACTTTCAGTTCGCCCATCGCAGTCGGTGAAAAGATCGTCAATTTTTCATCTACCGGTGATGTGGTTGTATTGCAGGCAGGGGATAGGTTCAAGGTGTTGCAGGAGGCAAAACTGCCGGAGGGGACCACAGCCACGCCGGCAGTTGCCGGCGGGAGGTTCATTGTACGAACCAAGTCCAAGTTGCTGGCCTGGTGATTGAGAACAACCGGGTTGCAAAATCAGGATAAAGCCGGGACACGCTTACTTTCCAGTCGCCTCCGGCACATTGAGAGCCTGAAGCCGTCCAGTGTTGTTGTCGCGTGCTGCGTTGCGCAAGTCCCGGATCGCTTCGCGGTGGGAGTTTTCCGCATCATTTCCCTGTACGGCGAAGGGTGCCTCCGGCCAGTCCCAGTTGTCCGTCCTGAACGATGGGATGGGGATGGTCCTTTCATGGTGGGCTGAGTTGACGGCATTTCCCAGTGGATTGCGTGACCAGGCGTAACGCACGGCTACCGGTTTTTTTACCAGCGGGCTCGATACTTTCAGGCGTTTTTCGTCATGCTGGTCACGCTTGTGTTTGTCCTGCCCGGTGACCACAAACTCGGCCGTGGCAGGCACGAAATGCTGATTTTCACCCGCAATGGCAAAACCGCTGAAAGGCCGGCCGTCATGAACCCGAACCGGTTTTTCAAAAACCAGCTCGAAGTGATCCCCGCGGTTTTCAGCGGCAATGAGTTCGACCGGTTTCCAGCCGATATTTTTGTGATGGTAGCAGGTGTTCAGTGCCCAGCGGGCGGCCCGTTCCCCCAGTTCAAATTTCTTGTGGGGGTGATACCACGGTACCTGTTGATCGTAGGCCGGGAGGTAGGCTGTGTTCTTGAGGCTTCGTGTGGCGGCATGCTGTGCCTCGCGAATATAGGGGGCGGGATCGACCATGCGCAGTTCGAAGTTATCCAGTGTCTGTGGCTGTCCTCCCGGAGTCAGTCCAATGACGGCGAAGGGCAGATCAGGATCCCGGAATGCGGAGCGCCAGTCCTCGATCATTGCCTGGAAGGTTTGCCTGTAGAGTTGCGGTCGGGCGTTGCCCAGGGCATTGTTGTAGCCCTGGTTGAAAAGTGCACCGCGAATATTGAGACCTGAAACAGGGGCAATCATCGCATTGTAGGAGGCTCCCGGATTATTCCGGTCACTTGCAGGATCCTGTGCCGGTTCAGTAGGTTTCGGGTTGGGTTTTTCACCCTTGGCCCGCCTTCGCTCGGTGTCCTTTTCCCAATTCCTGATTTTTGCAGCAAGGCTTGCTGCGGCATCGTATTCACTGATTTTGGAATCCCACTCATCGATGAGAGGCTTGGCACCGTTAATGCCTGCCAACTTGGCACGGGAAGTCCATGCCTCAACGGTGGTGCCGCCTACCGAGGCGTCTATCAAACCTATTGGGACCCCGGAAACCATGTGCAGACGGCGGCCAAAGATATACCCGATGGCTGAGAAGCGGGCGACTGACTTTGGTGTGCAGATCCGCCATTGACCCTTCAACTCGTAACGATTGGTCCAGCCGTTAAATTCATTGATTCTCTTGATATCCTGCTCGGGCTTTGCCGTTGCCTGCTGGGGAATGGTCATCAGCCGGATGGCAGGGAAGTTCGCGGAAATGACCTCGGTATCCCCATGATAGATGCTCTCCAGGACATCCTCCATGTTACTTTGCCCACCCAGCAGCCATACATCGCCAACCAGAATATTGTCATACTCGACAGTCTGGCCTGCAGACCGGATGGTAAGGGAAATTGCCTGTGATGATGCCTCGATGGGTGCCAGTTCCATTGACCATTTCCCGTCCTTGCCTGCGCGCACGCTGAGGTCACGGGCTCCCAGTATCACCCGTACATTTTCCCCGGGAGAGGTAATGCCCCAGACGTGGATTGGCCGGTCGCGCTGGATGACCATGCCGTCACTGAAGATTTTCGGGACGATGAGCTCAGCGGGAACCAAGGAGGAGGTTAGCGCTGAGGTGATGAACCATAGCAGCAAGTGTTTCAAGGGCATGGATGATTACAGGTGAAGGTCACATCGGTTGATGTCATTGGGTTTGTCAGGGGGAGGAAATGGTGCGCAACGGGGTTGAGAGCACCCTCGCAATGCGAGTTGTCCCACATACCGGTTGCCCACTGATGATGGATCCCGGGAAGGTTATTCTTCTGAATTCTCGGCGAACTGTGCGTCGAAGACAATGTCGCTTGGCGGGAAGTCAACATCCCTGACGAATTGGCAGCTCTCAGTGGCGCCGAATTCACGATCCATTGCACCATCCTCCCACTCAACGCTCAGTGGTCCCATGTATTTGATATCGTTGAGGGCACGGATGATTTTCTCGAAGTTGATGTTTCCGCGACCCACGGACTTGAAGTCCCAGAAGCGGGAAGGGTTGTGGAAGTCAACATGTCCTCCGAAAACCCCTGCATCTTTCGGGCTCTCCGACCAGCTTACGTCTTTCATGTGGACATGATTAATGCGGTCGGCAAATCGATAGATGAACTCCACATAATCGACTCCTTGGTAACCGAAGTGTGAAGGGTCATAGTTGAAGCCAAAGGCCGGATGTCCGTCGAGTGCATCGATGGCACGTTGTGCAGAGGCAATGTCAAAGGCGATCTCGGTTGGGTGTACTTCCAGCCCGAACTTGACATCGCATTTTACGAACTCATCAAGGATGGGCTTCCAGCGCTTGGCGAAGTCCTCATAGCCGGCATCAATCTGTCCGGGAAGAACCGGCGGAAAGGAATATACCAGGTGCCAAATGGAGGAACCGGTAAAACCATTGATGACCTTGACACCGAATTCCTTTGCCGCGTGGGCTGTCTTGATCAGTTCCTCAGCGGCACGCTGCCGAACGCCTTCCGGGTCTCCATCACCATAGATGTATGGTGGAAGTATTTGCTCGTGGCGTGCATCAATGTTGTCACAGACAGCCTGGCCGACGAGGTGGGTGGAGATTGCGTAACAGGAAAGTCCATGCTTTTCCAGGGTCTCGCGCTTGGCTTTACAGTAATCAGCGTCAGCCTTGTCGACCTCAAAGTGGTCGCCCCAGCAGCCTAGTTCCACGCCGTCATAACCAAAGGATTTGGCCTTGGCGCAAATAGTGTCCGTGTCGAGATCGGCCCACTGGCCGGTGAAGAGTGTAACTGGGCGTGCCATTGTCGTATATAATATGGGTTGTTCTCATGCAGGTTAGCCACTGCACGTAGCGCAGATTGAGTGAAGTCGTGCCCGGGATCAAGGTTTTTTCAGTGGATTTCAGCTTCCCTGCGGGAGAACATCCAAGGTATGGATGCGAATTTTCTGGAACTCTCTGAGCAAGCCTATGGCGTGAGGACCAAAATGCCCGCGAGGAGCGGACTTCTGCCCTTTACCGAGGACATGTTAAGGGAAAAACCCAGTGGGGACCTGTTTGGCTGGTCCCATAACGTCGCGATGGGGGTTGACCCGAAGTTAATGACTGCCGAACAGGTGCTGATCCTGACCACGGCGGGTGGGATCCGGGCTGATGACGGTTCTCCGGTTGCACTTGGTTATCATACCGGCCACTGGGAGGTTTCCATGGTAGCCGCCGCGGCAGCACGGGAGTTCAAGGAATCCGGCTGGCTGCCGTTTGCGGCTCATTGCTCGGATCCCTGTGACGGACGCACGCAGGGGACAAGGGGTATGATGGACAGCCTGGCTTATCGTAATAGTGCAGCTGAACTTATGGCACGGCTGGTGCGCTCACTCCCGACTCGCAGGGGGGTAATGGGGGTGGCGACCTGCGACAAGGGGCTGCCTGCAACAATGATGGCACTGGCCGAGGAGTGTGGTTTCCCTGGCATTATTGTCCCGGGAGGAGTGACGCTTCCTCCGGATCGTGGTGAGGATGCAGGGACTGTTCAGTCCATCGGGGCACGCTTTTCCCACGGGGAGATGACCCTCAAGGAGGCTGCGCAGGCAGGATGTGCTGCATGTGCCAGTGCCGGTGGGGGGTGCCAGTTCTTTGGTACTGCAGCAACGTCACAGGCGGTGGCCGAGGCACTCGGGATGGCCCTGCCTCATTCTGCCCTTGCTCCTTCAGGAGAACAGGTATGGCTGGATATCGGCAGGGCTTCCGCCCGTGCCCTGGTGGCGATGAGCGAGTCCGCCCTGCGGCTTCGTGACGTGATCACCGATGCATCGGTAACCAACGCCATGGCAGTGCATGCGGCAATGGGTGGTTCGACCAACCTGTTGCTGCATCTTCCTGCCATTGCCCGCAGTGCGGGGTTAAAGGCTCCGTGTATGGAGGACTGGCTGAGAATTAACCGGAAGGTGCCACGCCTCGTTGACGTATTGCCAAACGGCCCGAACAACTTCATGACCGTGCAGGTGTTTCTTGCCGGGGGAGTGCCTGAGGTGATGTTGCATTTGCGAGGGCTTGATGCCCTGGACCTTTCCTGCCTGACGGTGAGTGGCAAGACCCTTGGTGAAAACCTGGAAGCTTGGGAAAAGTCCGAGCGCAGGAGACGATTTCGCGAGATTTTGCACGCCAAGGACGGAGTCGATCCGGATGAGGTTGTGATGTCACCTGAAAGGGCGAAATCCAGAGGGTTGGCAAGGACCCTGGCCTTTCTTTCCGGAAACCTTGCGCCCGACGGGGCTATCGTGAAGGCAACGGCAATAGCCACGGAACTGTTTGGTGATGCTGATACCTATTACCACAGGGACAGGGCCCGGGTTTTTGTGGATGAGCAAAGTGCCATCAGTGCGGTGAAATCAACGGGCGAAGACCGGGTTAAGCCAGGGGAGGTAATCGTGCTGCTCGGCAGGGGGCCTCTTGGTGCGGGAATGCCGGAAACTGCACAGGTTACAAGTGCCCTCAAGTATACGGAGGCCTTGAGCTGTAATCCCTTGATCACTGATGGGCGATTTTCCGGTTTTTCGGCCGGTCCCTGCATTGGGCACGTCGGTCCTGAAGCCCTCGCGGGTGGAGAGCTCGGCAAATTGCGTGATGGAGACCTCGTTGAGATAGAAATTGGAAGGGATGGTTGTAGCGGGCAGGTGAATTATGTCGGGGATGATCCTGAATTTAATGGCCGGGGCATGCACCCGAACCTTGTAGCGGACCCCGAGTTGCCGGACTCGGTCCGGATGTGGGCTGCACTCCAGAATACCGGGGGAGGAACGTGGGGTGGTTGCCTGCCGGATACGAACGAGGTGATCAGCAGGCTGAATTCCAACCCTTGATAATATGATATGGGAGCAAACCGTATTCTGCCTTTAAGGGAGCGAAATTCGCAGAATTCAAGAGTTGAGGAAACTGGTCCATGAACTAATCTTGCAAAACTGCATTTAATCAGTTCCGCCTTTGAATAGAATGTATCCCGTGAGCTGAAAAGCAAGAGTGCTTGATGTCTGTTGAACGTCAATTATTTGATTGGAACCGGCCTTTCAGTGATGTCCTTGGCGACTGGCTGTGGGAACGGCGGGAACGCTTGCCCGGGATGCTGGTTATCGTGCCCACGGCACAGAGTGGTCGTCGGTTGCGCCAGGCGCTTGCCGAGCGTGGCGGCGTCCTTTCACCGAAGGTTCACACACCTGCTTTTTTCTTGAGAGGAGAAGGTTGTGCTCCTGATTCAGTTGAGCTTATCGCATGGGTTGAGGTACTGGATTCAATAACTGATTGGGGTGAATTCTCTGTCACTTTTCCAACTCCTCCGGACGGTTCAGTTGCCAACTGGTCAATTAGCCTGGCCAAGTCACTGGCCCAGTTGAGAGCAAGTCTTTCCTCTGCAGCACTCACAATGCGCAGTGCTGCGCGCCGAATGAAGGGATCGGTTGAGGAGGAAAGATGGCAGGAATTAGCCGAGCTGGAGGGCAGGGTTGAGAGCAAATTAAACGACTGGGGGTGGAAAAGTCGCAGTGAGATGATCCAGAGTGGAATATTTGCCTGGCCCGATGAAACCAAGGAAGTTGTATTGGCCGGGGTATCGGACATTTCCATTGCTGCTGAGGCGATCCTTGATAAATGCCCATTGCCGGTTCAGGTGCTGGTCAGCGGCGAGAATGAAGAAGATTTTGATGAATGGGGGCGCCCACTAGGGCAATGGATAGACCAGGACATTTTCTGGCCTGGTGAGGATGGCGCGGCGTCAGGATCCGTTGTCCTGACAGGCGATGCCCGTCAGCAGGCGCAGCGTGCATGCCAGATTGTTGCTGAGTCGGGTTCCCCATCCAATGAAGTGGCTCTTGGTTCTGCTGACGAGGAAGTCTCCCGCAACCTGGAACGTATATTCAACCGGTCGGGATGGAATGTTTTTAACCCGGGAAAAACACAATTGCCTTCCCTGGCTGGATGGCTGGCGGCTTGGCGGGCTTATTTGCGTGTGCCTGCCATACCCGAGGTAATTGACTTGATATCATTTGAGGAGAGCGGGGTTCAGGTCAGGGGTAAAAAACGGGCCCAGCGGGTAAAGGCGCTTTCCGAGTTGCGTGATAAACACATGGTGGGTTCCGGTGATGATTTGATTCGGATCAAGGGCGTATTGCAAACGGAAATTGATGATGCAGGGAATACAGGTGGGGACCCAAATGTGTCGCGTTCCGAGAATGATCTGAAGAAGGTGGAACTTGCCTTGGAGACGATGGAATTGCTTAAGGATTCGCGTGCCCGTTTCTTGCGTGACGGGTTTCACTCGGGCATGAAAAGTTTA
Source organism: uncultured Verrucomicrobiota bacterium (assembly GCA_902589825.1). Classification (GTDB taxonomy): domain Bacteria; phylum Verrucomicrobiota; class Verrucomicrobiia; order Verrucomicrobiales; family DEV007; genus CACIUL01. The sequence goes on along the minus strand of CACIUL010000003.1, from coordinate 63,713 downwards.
TTGTCTTCGGTGGATCCCGATCATGAAAGCAATGCGGCTGAGTGGTTGGAGGAAACGGCGAAAGTGGCCGAGATGCTTGAACGTCCGGCCGGGTATTGGCTGGAACTGTTACTTGCGGGATTACGTCCGGTTATACAGCGGGCACCTGACGGTGAACGTGTTCTGGACGTGCAGGGATGGCTGGAGTTATTTTATGAATCGTGTCCCCACCTGGTCATATGCGGCATGAATGACGGGCTGGTGCCGCTCAGGAGCACTCCTGACACCTGGTTGCCTGCATCAACCAGGAGTATTCTTGGGCTGGTTGGTGAAGAACAGATGACGGCACGGGATGCTTACCTTTTACGTGCAATGCTCAAGGCAAGGGAAAAGGAAGGGCGCGTTGATTTGCTTGTTGGTAAATCCTCCAGTGGCGGTGACGTCCTGAAGCCATCAAGGTTGCTCCTGTCTGCCAAGGGGAAGGACCTTGCCGGGAAGGTTTCTATTCTTTTTCAGGAAATAAAGCCGGCGGAAGCCGGGGTTGCCAAGGAGATTGAGGAGCAATGGAAATGGCAGATAAGAACCTCGGAACCTATGAAGTCAATACGGGTTACTGATTTTTCAGCCTACCTGAGTTGCCCCTTCCGGTTTTACCTCAGCCGGATCCGGCGCATGAGCCGTCCCGAGGAGGAGCGGCGGGAGTGGAATGCGAGAGATTTTGGCACCATTGTCCATACTGTGGTTGAAAGGTTCGGCCGGCATGCAGAGGCTCGTGAGGATGATGATCCGAGGAGAATTGAATTGTGGGTTCATGATGAACTGGACCGATGGATTCGCGAACGCTTCGGGGAGAATCCTGCCGTAGCGGTGCGTATCCAGCGGGAGGTCATGAGGCAACGCTTGTCGTGGTTCGCGCACATCCAGGCAGGGCAGAGGGCAGAGGGATGGCGTATTAAGGAGGTTGAGAGGGATTTAGCAAAAGAGATCGGCGGGGTGAAGTTGGGAGGAAAGATCGACCGGATTGAGCGTAACGAAAAGAACGGGTTGATCAGGGTGCTGGATTACAAAACGAGCAGTAATATCGACCGGGTTGATTTCGCCCATTGCAAGAAATTGAAGGCAAACACATTCTGCCCGGAACATCTCGATGGGGTTGATGATGTCCTCTGCACGGTGTCCGGATCACCTGATGGTCAGAAACAGGATCCTGCCCGCTGGATTGACCTGCAGATACCCTTGTACGCTTTGGCCCTTGAGGGTGACAAGGATGACAAAGTCAATGTGGACGAGATAGGATATTTTTTGATTGGCCAAACAGAGAAGGATGTCAATATTTCAACCTGGCCGGATTTCGGTGAAGATACCAAAAAGTCAGCACTGCGTTGTGCTGAGTGGGTATTGACCCAGGTCGCGGCGGGAAATTTCTGGCCTCCTGCTGACAAGGTTAAACATGATGATTTCGCTGACATCGCAATGGATCATCAACTGGAAGAGGTGGTGAAGTGGGTTAACTGATGGGATTAAAGACACATATTCTTGACAAAAACCTGATGGTGCTTGCTTCTGCAGGCTCAGGGAAAACCCATCAGTTAGGGGGTCGGATTATTGGCATGATCGGGGCTCATGGAGTGGATCCGGAGCGGATGGTTGCCCTGACGTTTACCAGGAAGGCAGCAGGTGAGTTTATTGATTCAGTGCTCATCCGGTTGGCCAAGGCTGCACTGGATGAAGAAAAGGCGCAGGAGCTTGCCGGCGATGTGAATCGCTCCTTCGAGGTTGAGCCTGTCCTTGAAAAGGTGGTCAAGGCTCTCCCGCGGTTTCAGCTGGGGACCATTGATTCATTCTTTTCCCGGATTGTGCGCGGTTTTCAGCATGAGCTTGGCATCAGTGGGGGTAGTTTCGAATTGATCGAAGGGGCGCGACTGAAATTGATGATGGGCGATTTAATACAGGGTGTTTTGGGGAAAATGCTCGAGGAAGGTGAAGGGCGTGGCTTTGTGCATGCCTTCAGGAGGGCGACAGCGGGGAAAGAGCAGTTGAGCGTGTTGAAGAATCTTGAGGAATTCATGAAGCATTGGCACGGGTTCTGGAAGGCGGGACCTGTCCTGGAAAATTTCGGGGGAAAAGATACCTTTACCAATCTTCCTGAGATCAGTGAATGGGAGAGCCAGAAGCACCGGTTATTTAGTGATTTACGGACAGCTCTTGATGTATCAATGGGCACGGATGACTGGACTCAAAAGAATCAGGAGAAGGCCTTCAAGAAGATGCTTGATAGGATTGAGGAGCATACCATCGGCAGCGGATCATTAAATTCCTTTTTCAATAATTCCAGGATATTTGCTCTATCTCTGGAGCAGGTAAGGCAGGGCGCTTCAACGATCCGGTTGACATATCAGCGCAAGGAGTTCGAACTGAAAGAGGAAGTGAGTTGCTTGCTGGACAGGATCATTCGGCTTGTGGGCAGTTGTGAATTGGCGGCAGCGGTGGAGCGCACCGAGGGGATTGGCAGGTTAATCAAGCGCATGGATGAGGAATGCGAGGGCAGCCTGCGCAATTGCGGTCTTCTCAGTTTTGATGACGTAAAAAATCTTCTTGGAGAGTGGAAACGAAGTGAAGCGGGAAGATTGAGGCGTGAGTCGGTGGACTTTCGTCTGGACGGGCGTTTTGACCATTGGTTCCTCGATGAGTTTCAGGATACCAGTCCGGCTGAGTGGAACGGGTTACAGCCCCTTTTGGATGAAGCGGTCAGCAGTGAGGAGGGGAGCCTTTTCGTCGTGGGGGATAAAAAGCAGGCGATTTATGGATTTAAAGGTGGGGATATCAGTTTGTTTGACAGGGTGAGGGAGCGTTTCAACAGGGGCATGACTGTTGAAACGATGGAGGAATCGTTCCGGTCGTGCCCTGCGGTTCTGGACCTGGTCAATGGAGTTTGTGGTGACGGGGACTTAATCGGGAGTCTGTTCGGCGAGGTTGTTGCCAATCGCTGGGAGTGGAAGGATCATGTTTCCGCTTCTCCGGACCAGAATGGTGAGGCACGCGTTGAAACAGTTGCCAAGGAGGATATGAATGCATTGCTGGTTAAGCGTTTGCACGAGGTTGGAATCGGCAAGAAAAAGTTAACCTGTGGGGTGTTGCTCCGCACAGTTGATCAGGTGAGGAAAGTCGTTGATTACCTGAAGATGGAAGGCTTCAACGTGATCGAGGAGGGGCGCCGTAACCCAATGACCGACAGTCCGGTCGGGGTGGCAATTCATGGGCTCATCCAGTGGCTGGCCAATCCTGCAGATCGTTATGCTGAAGAGCTGATCCTGATGTCCCCCCTGAATTCTGTGCTGGAGGAGCGCTTTGGGGATGCATGGTATAGCCGTTGGGAGGGGCTGCTGGAGGTGGCACACTCCGTGGGCTATGCGACAATGGTGGAGGAACTGCTGGCTCCGTTATGGGACTCATTGTCTGGATTCAGCCGTCACCGTGTGGGGGATATTGTACAGGCTCTGGAAGAATGTGACGCGTCCGGCCCGGGTGCCGCGCGCGGGGTAAGAGACTGGTTGGCAGACCTTGAGGTTGGGCAGGCTCCGGGCGAGGCAGCAATACAGGTGATGACAATCCATAAGGCGAAGGGGCTCGGGTTTGATGTCGTGATGATTCCGCATCTAAGTGACAATAAGGTCCCAAATTTCCAGCATTATAATGTTGCCAAGGGCAAGGGAGGATGGCTCCTGGATCCACCTCCAGCGTGGGTGCGGCAACTGACCCCCGAACTGGAAGAGGCGGATCTGGAATGGGAGGAAGATGAGCGTTATGAGGCACTGTGCCAGCTTTACGTGGCATTAACCCGTGCTAAGCGCGGGTTGTATGTTTTTTTGCCCGTGCAATCAGATAAGGCGGGCAAGGAGCAGCCACCACGGGCTTCATTGGCAAACCTTGTGAGAATGAGTGTTCTGGATAGTGATGGTGGTTTTCAAAGTGGGGAATCGGGATGGACTGAAGATAAAGACATTGATCAGAAGGATAAGGAAGAGGAATTGAAGGAAGGCAGTGGACTGGGAGAAGCGATGACATTGCGTTCCCGTATGACCCCCTCATCCGGCAAGATCAAGGATTTCGTGACCGGGAGTGGAGGGACAGGCATGAAGGTGGGCAGCGAGGTTCATGAATTGTTTGAGGCAATCGCTTGGCTTGAAGAGGGTGAGGTTCCAAGGATGCCAAGGAGTAGAGCGGGCATGATTGTTGAGGAGACCCTTTCCGATCCCGAAATTCACCGGCTTTTTGAGAAGGATACCACAGAGGTTGAGCTATACAGGGAACAGGCACTGGACGTGATCCAGGAAGGCAAGTGGCTCTCTGGGATCGTTGACCGGATGCATGTGTGGCACGGGGATGATGGCAATCCTGAAAAAGTCATTATTATTGATTACAAGACCGATTCGATTACCCCGGATGAAATCGCCGAAAAATACGCTGGCCAGATGACCTGTTACAGGAAGGCCCTTGTGGATATTCTTGGGGTGGAGGAGGAAAACACGGAGTGCGTGATTGTTTCCACGGCCAATAAGGCGTTGATTGAGTTGTCATGAACCGGTTATTGAGGATAATAAGCCTCAGTTACCATGACCTTTGATAATGTTTCCGCTTCAGCTGTTGCCAATGTCTACTTTGACGGCAAAGTCGTTTCCCATTCGCTCACCCTTGAGGACGGAGCCAAGCTCACGCTGGGACTTATCTATCCCGGTGAATATCATTTCGCCACCGAAAGTGCTGAGCGCATGGAGATCACCTCCGGCCAGTGTTCAGTTGTCGTGGATGGAGGTGATGAGTCTCTAATTTATTTCCAGGGAGAACATTTTGAAGTGCCGGCCAATTCAGGTTTCACCATTACCGTGGCCGAGGGCATCTGCCAGTATGTCTGCAGGTTCCTGTCCTGAACTTCAATATATTCAATTCTGCCTGGCGCTACGTTCCATCCAGTGGGCCGCCATCAGGCTGAGCAGGACAGAGGCACTGAAAGTGTAGAATCCCGCCTGCAGGGTGACACGACTGCCTCCCGGCATTTCCTTTATAAGCAGAACGGTCAGTGCGACCAGGAATACCTCCAGCATCGCGTATCGTGAAACGGCACGTAGGAAAAGTGCCCACTTTTCAGGCAGCCCTTCCTTCAGGACGACCTCCATCCACAGCATGGTGAGCTTCAAGGTGGGCAGGACGAGTGAGAAGAGGGCTATTAATAGTGCCAGTATTCTTTCTCCCTCGTTCCAGAGTATGGCAACACCCTCAAGCAGGCGCATGGCCTTTGCCTGCATGTCCGAGGGGGAGATGATCTGGGCTACCGATGTCCATTCCCCGGCCTTTGGTTCAAGGGTGAAAATGGGAAGCGCCACCGCGCTGCCAAACAGCACACAGCAAGTGCCGACCAAGCACAGGATCATGGGGCGCGTCATTCCTGACCGGGTAGGAGTTTCTCGAAAAATTCCCGGCCTTTATTGCCCGCCTTTTCCTTGGTTTCCTGGAAGGTTTTCTTGAAGCGGTCCTTTTCCTTACCGACACGTGCCCCGAGCTTCTCGATACCCTCTCCGACTTCCTGGCCCAGGCGGTCAATGCCCTTGCTGACGGTTTCCCCGAGTTTTCCGAGTTCCTCCTTTGCTTCCTCTGCCCAGCGCTCCATGGTTTCCATCATCACCTCAGGCGTGCTATCCAGGTAAACTGCTCCCTTGGGAGTGTAGGATTGCTCGGGCACATCGAGGTTGTCATCAAGGGTTACGGCAAGGGCGATCCTGCGGAGTGCCTTGCCGGATTTGAGCTCAAGCAAACCCGGGCGCAACTGCGCGGTGGGGATGGTCCATCCGCCAATAAAGTCGCGTCCCAGTATATCCTCGTCAAAAAGTGCCACGCTGAAGTTGCCCTTGCCGGCATTCCTGACGCGGGCGATACGCTTGACCGAGGAGGTGCTGATCCCGCCCTTGCTGAGTACAACATCCCCGACGGAGATGGCTACCGGATCCCAGCGGGCTATCAGTGAATCCTTGGCGACGACAGTCTCAAGGACTACCTGGTCCTGCCAGGTGACCAGCGCCCCGGGATCGGGAGCACTGCCGTCCTTGTCCCACCGATCATTGTTTTCCTCAACCGGGGCGATTTCAGCCTCGGTAACCCATAGGCTGAAAACACTTTCCTTGGTGACAGGTGCCTCTTTGGTCTTGAAAAACTGGCTGATAAGAATGCCAAGGCCGATCAGGGCAATGGGAATGCCAGCGATTAACCAGGGATTCTTCTTGGAACTATGCTCTCTGTCCATCAATTACCGGGTTCATTGAAACTTTCATCGCGACCGGGTATGACTTCAAGGTCATTATCCTCTTCATTGCCCCCGTTGCGCGAAATCGGAAAAGGCCATATTGGTCCCGGAACTGGCGAAGGCTGCCTGTGGTTTTCCTAGAGGTCGGGGAACTTTAGCCATTTCTGGTCACTGGCACTGCTCTTGACCGCGGTGTCAATGAAGGCAAGCCCGGCGACACCATCGGTGGCATCCGGGAAGTCGTAGCCGTCTTCAGGCACCGGATTTCCATTAATCTGGTCACTGATCGCCTGCACGGCAGCAAGGTAAATATTGGCAAAGGCCTCAATGAAGCCTTCCGGGTGGGCAAAGGGTGTCCGGCTATTGCTCTTGGCCGCCTCGCCAAGATAGTCATTGCCGCGGCGATAGACCTTGCGCGGGGCATTGGCATACTTGACGATCAGGTCATTGGGATCCTCCTGGTGCCATTCAAGGGATGCCTTGGTGCCGTAGACGCGGATATTGAGTGCGTTCTCGTCACCATTTGAGACCTGCGAAGCATAGATAATGCCCTTGGCTCCACCCTCAAAGCGAACCAGGTTGTTTCCGTCATCATCGAGTTCACGACCAGGGATAAATGCCGTTAACTCAGAACACATCTCGTCGATTTCCAGGCCGGTAATATAACGGACAAGGTTGTGTGCATGGGTTCCGATGTCTCCCATGCAGTTTGAGGATCCGGCAATGGCCGGATCCGAGCGCCAGTTGGAGATTTGGCCCTGGCCATCGCCCTCAACGTCCCCAACCGCATACCCCTGAGGATACTCGGCAACAATCTTGAGGATGCGTCCCAGCTCACCATCATTGACCATGCGCCTGGCCTCCTTGACCATCGGGTAACCGGTGTAGTTGTGGGTGAGACAAAAGACCTTGCCGGTTTCCTCAACGATATCCCGCAATGCACGGGCCTCGTCCAGGGTGCGCGTCATCGGTTTGTCACATATGACATGGAATCCTGCCTCAAGGAAAGTCTTGGCGACATCGAAGTGGAGGTGATTCTGCACCACGATGGAGATAAAGTCGACCTTGTCCTCCCTGGCTGCTTCCTTCTCGGCCATTTCCTTATAACTGCCATAGACGCGGTCCGGATCCAGGAACAAATCCTCACCTGAGAGCCTGGACTTCTCGGGATCAGACGATAAGGCCCCGGCGACCAGTTCGATTTTTCCATCGAGATTGGCGGCCATGCGGTGGACTTCTCCGATAAAGGCACCACGACCCCCGCCGACCATGCCCATGCGTAGTTTACGATTCATGTCTTGTTTTGTTTTGTAAGGTTTGTTTTTTAAGGAAAGGATTATTGGCAGGATACGGGAGCCCCGCTTGCTGCCGATTGGTATGCGGCATCAATGACTTTCATCAGGGTTAATGCCTGATCCGGGGTGTTGAGAGGTTCCTCGGTGCCCTCAATAGAGAGGATAAAGTTGGCGGCAGACTTGATTCGCCCCATGTCCTCACACTCTTCAACCTCGATAGTCGTGTCCACGCGGTTGGCATCGTCCTGGCTGTAGATTTCACAGGTATCAATGGCAGTCTCATCAAGACCATCCTCACCAAAGAGGCGCTCAACCTTGCCGCCTGACTTAGTGCCCTGGAACACCACGGAGACTTCTTCCCGCTTGATCATTTCTGCCCAGCTGATCTGGAAGGAGCAGACCTGACCGCTCTCAAAGCTTACCATTCCGTGTGCTGCGGCTTCCACGTCAGTCGTGCCGTCATCATTGTCCGGTAATCCCCATGGCCCCTTGAAGTTCTTGTCAGTGATAAAGTCGTCAAAGGTCTGCGCCAGGACATGTGCCGGCTTCGGGTAGCCCATGAAATACATGGCAAGGTCGAGCATGTGCAAAAGGTCGATCAGCGGTCCGCCCCCGGAGAGAGCCTTGGTGGTGAACCAGCCACCGAACCCGGGAATGCCGGTGCGTCGGCACCACTTTGCCTGAGCGGAATTAATCGTGCCGATTTCACCGGAATTGACCTTTTTCATAATTTCGTACGATTCCGGCCTAGCCCGGTTGTTGAAATTAAACATCAGTTTTTTTCCTGCTGCCTGTGCGGCGGCAACCATGTCCTCGACTTCCGCGGAATTAAGTGCTGGCGGCTTTTCACAGAAGGTGTGTTTTCCTGCTTCGAGTGCCTGGATGGCCAGAGGGGCATGGAACTTGTTGGGGACAATAATGCTGACCGCGTCGATATCATCCAGTGCCAGCATTTCGGTGACATCGCCAAACACCCGGGGGATGCCGTTTTCATCAGCCACCTTTTGCGCCGAATCCTGATTTAGGTCGGCGATGGCTGAGATCTCAGCTCCCGCCTGCTTGAAGCCCGCAATGTGATAGCTGACCATGCCGCCAGCTCCGATAATGCCTACTTGTGTTGCCATATAAAGAAATGATTGGATTGCCTATTCTAGGCAGGCTGGTGCCTGATGGAAGGATTTTTTGGCCTCTGTCTGCCTGCTTTCCTAAAGCATCATTTCTATATTCAGGATACTGTCGAGATCTCCACGGGCATATTAATTGGTTATACCCTGATCAGTGGATGTCGGGGCGCAGGAAATTGCCCGGCGATTTGCCGCCGAATGCTATGATGGGTCGTGGCGAAGGATCTCCAGAACCTCGGATGCCTGGATCGAGAGAAAATAACGTGAGTTGTCACGAATGACCAGTCGGCCTCCCTTTGAAATGATGGAATCGGCCAGGATAATTGATCCTGAGAGAGTTGTAATTACAAACTCCTTGGGCGGCACTTTTTCCATATTGGCCAGTTTCAGTGCCTGGACTTTACCTGGGGCAATTTTCTGATTACCGAAGATCGAAGACCATGTGACAATTTCTCCTGATGGGGTCATTTCCTCCAGCTTGGCTTCTATATACGTGTTGTTTGCAAGCAGGTAGCCTGGGGGGGTCTTTTGCAACATCAATTTCCATTCTCCCTCAGCCGTTCCACTGCGCATATCAATGATGGCTACAGCCGGGCGCGGCAACACGGTTATCCCTGTAGCGGAATGAAGCGTGATGGACTTGGAGTTAATGCCTGTTATTTTTCCCACCATAAGCGAGCCTCCCTTGAGCCAGATTTTCCGGTTGCGCGAAGGAGGTAATTTTTCGGTAGTGGCATCGGGTATTGCTTCCACGCTTGTAAAGCGCACTGATTTCACATCTTTGCTGGCACAGGATTGCCCATCGGTGTTTGCCGGTTTTTCCGCGGGCAAGGTCTCGCTGTTTGATCCAGATACCCGGATGGCTCCAGGCTCAAATTTCAGCCTGCCCGTCAACTGATTGCCTGAAGCAAGGGTTACGCTTCCTTCAATTCCTGATCCAGTTGCTGTGATTGCCGGCTTACTGAAGTCCTGCGGTTTTTGATCAGGCAGTGCCTTCGATGTATCAGGGTAAAGGTCGATACCGAATTTCCGGGCTATTGAATGGATGAAAATACTGTGTTTCCGGGGTGCTTGCTCGTTCCAGTTGCGTAGATAATTTGCAAAGGAAATATCGGTTTTGGCTTCACCGCTGTTCAGGTATGCGACAGCCGGCCAGTGTTCAGGATTGGTCTCAAAGCAGGTTAGCAAAGCTAGGGCGACACGGCCGTTTGCCGGCCTGTTAGTTGGATTTGAACTGAGGGCGTCAGCATTTTTCCTGTAGAATTGAGCGAGATCCATTCCATCAGGCATGGTGTGTTGTTTTTCAAGGTCGCCCACATATTCATGGATCGCTTTCGAGTAACTTTTCCAATTTGGGTAGGGGGCGTTGGTTTTCCAGTCCCTGGCCATTGCCCTCAGGGAGAACATCGAGGCGAGCTCGCAGAGGGATTCTTCAAACCACAGGTTTCTCTGGCTGCCCGGGCGGAAACGGCAGATGACATGGCAGAACTCGTGGGCCATCTGGTAGGCATACTGGCACCAGAAGCGGTCTCCAGTGTTCAGCTCGATAATGACCTGACCGCGCAGGTTTCGCTTAAAGAGTGCGATTGGCCCGGTTTTGTTTCGGCGCACGTAAATGTCTTCTTTTTCCTTCAAGTCACCAAAGTGCCGGTATATGGAGTCGCATGAGGAGTGCAACACGGCCTTGATGTCATTGAGGGAAGCTTGCCCCCATCCATTTTTTTCCAGATGAATGCTGTAGCCGCGGGTGTTCCCTTGAGCCGCTGAAGAAGCAAGGGATGCAAGGATTATCAGTAGGGTGAATATTGTCTGTTTTCCCATGGAGCAGAGCGGGCTTAGTTTCCTGTTCTTGTGGAGGTTGGCTTTGGCAGCTTGAGCGTGCGGTCCGGCTCCCGCCCGAAGCCGTCAACCTCGAGGCTATCTTTTCCTGCCCTGATAATGGCAAAGGCATTTTCCCTGGTGTCGAGCATTCCCTTCAGCGTGAGATAATGGATGCCGTCACGCTCGGCATGGGCTCCGCCATGGTTGTGGCCGTTGATCCATGCGGCTACAGTTCCCCTGAAAGGCTTGAGGACCTCGAGTAACTCGGTGTCATTCCAGAGGTTGTGTCCACGACCGGCGGGATAAATAGGGAAATGATTAAACAGGATCACCTTCTCTCCGGCATCACGGGCCATGGCAATCCTGGATAGCATCCACTTGATCTGGGCTTGCCCCATTCCGCCACAATAGTCCGGGGGATTCTTGTATTTTTTCCTGAAAGCCACTGACTTGGCCAGCTGCTTGGAACCTTTTGGGTGGGCGTAGAGGCTTAATTCGTTGCCGTCAAGAACGATAAAGCGCCAGCCTTTCACGGTGAAGTCATAATACCGGGCAGGCATGCCTAGCTTTTCGATGACTTCGCCTTTCTTGGAGTCCTTAACTGAGTAGTCATGATTGCCCAGCAGGTGGTAACCAGGTGCTTTAAGGGAGCGGAATATGGGCCCCACTGCATCGAAGCTATCCCAGTCTTGATCGATGAAATCGCCCAGGTGAATGACAAAATCCAGTGGTTCCCCGTTAAGATGCTTTACGGCGGCAGAGAGCTTTTCACTGGCCAGCCTGTAATGGCGTGAACCGCGGGTGGGGATATCAGCAAACTGGCAGTCGGCAATAGCGCCAAAACGCAATGGTTGTCCCGTGGCGGAAGAATCCGCCTTGGCAGGAATCGTGTAGTCATTTCCTGCATCACTTCGGGCACATGACTGCTGCCATTTTTTGAACTCTGCCATCAGGTCGTTGACCTGTGATTGATGACTGACGGCGATGTTCTTTTTTTCATGGGGGTCATCAATCAGGTCATAGAGCTCAGGGGTTGGTTTTTTGGTGCCGGACTTGTTTGCCTTCTTTTTCACGCCGGGCAGGACCAGCTTATATTGATGGGTGATGTAGGCGGCCGTCCCGGCACTCTGGAAACCAATCCCTGCAGGGCGTTCCCTGAGCTTGCCCTCTATGGCGGGGCGCAGGTTGATGCCGTCAGTGGGACGTGCATCGGGCATGCTTTCCCCGATTGCCCCGAGGATTGTCGGCAGGTAGTCAAGTGTTGCTGCGGGAAAATCGGTAATGCTTCCCGGTTTTACAACTGCCGGCCATTCCAGTAAACCGGGTACGCGAATGCCTCCCTCGTAGAGGCTGCGCTTGCGGCCGCGGAAGCCTCCGGTTTTACCGGGAGCCGAGTCATTGCCCTCAGGCCCATTGTCAGAACAGAACCAAAGCATCGTGTTGTCGGCAACCCCCGCTTTTTTTAAGGCCTGACGCAGACGGCCGACCTGTTCGTCCATGGCAGTGATCGAGCCGTAGTAGTGTTTCTTGTAGCTATCAAATTCCTTATACATGGCAGCATGCCTTGGACCTGCGACTACGGGCAGGTGGGGTGTATGAAACCAGACGACAGCCATGAAGGCGCGGTCGGCCTTTGCTGCTGATTCAATAAATGGAATCGCGCGGTCCATGATGACACGCGCGTTGGAGCCGCGCAGGTTTTCGGTGACCTGCCTGCCCTCCTGGTCCCAGTAATGAGTTCCATATCGCTGCATGTTCGTGGTGTCCTCCAGTGGTTCCCACCAAAGCCTGCGGTTACTTCCCCCTGAGTGTTTTTTTGGGGTCCACATGGGATCCCAGGTGGGCACCTTGGACTCGGTTGAAAAGCAGACTTCAAAGCCGTTGTCCTGTGGAGGCGAGTAGTGCTTGACTCCACGCGGGCCACCGCGGTTGGCTTCGTTTACCGTCTTGGTCAGGGTTCCAACGTGCCACTTTCCAAAGTGCCCGGTGCGGTATCCTTTTTTCCTGAGCAGCTCGGCAAGGGTGATTTCCTCGCTCTTCATGTGCCCGGTATTGGCAAAATAGATGCCATAGCGGTAGGGATGGCGCCCGGTGAGCACGCTGCCCCTGGTCGGGGAGCAGACAGGAGCTGCTGCATAGAAGCGGTTAAAGCGCATCCCGGCAGCAGCCATCCTGTCCAGGTGAGGGGTCTGGACAATGGTGTTTCCGTTAAATCCGGTATCCCCCCAGCCGAGGTCATCGCACATCACCAGTACAATGTTCGGGGGGGATGAAGAGGATGGTTGAGCCGGGGCGGGGTGCGTCCAGGGCAGGCAGAGCAGGAGTAAAGGGAGTAAACTTCTCATCAGAGTTGGTTGCGGTATGCAGCAGCCATGATTTCCACTGTATGAAGGATGGGTATCCGGCAGTCAATTTTTTCCATGTGATACTTTAACTGGGAGAGGCATCCGATGTTGCCGGATGCGATCATGTCAGCACCGGTCTCGGCAAGGATGGCAGCCTTCTTTGCACCAAGTTGAGCCGCGGTATCAGGGTGATCGAGGTTATAGGTCCCGGCTGATCCGCAACACAGGTTGGCATCGGGTAATTCAATAAGGCTGGATCCGGGAATTGACTGAAGCAGGTTCCTGGGGGCATTGCGAATGCCCTGTGCATGTGCCAGATGGCAGGCATCATGGTAGGCAATCCTGAGTTGCTTGCCCGGATCCGGGGGCGGCGGCAGGCTGAGGGCGTCAAGGAATACGGAAATGTCCCGGACCTTGCCGGCGAATTCCCCGGCTTCCTCCTGTGCTTTCGTGCCAGCAAGCATCATCGGGTATTCATGGAGGCCCGACCCGCAGCCGGCTGCATTCGTGATGACGGCATCAAATTTCCCGTCAAAGGCCCTGAGGTTTTGATGTGCCAGGGAGCGAGCACGTGCGCCATCCCCAACGTGCCAGGCAAGGGCACCACAGCACCCCTGTTCTTGGGGAATCGCAACATCGATGCCGTTACGGGTGAGAAGATCAATGGTAGCAAGGTTGATCTGGGGAGAGAGAACCTGCTGGGCACAACCGGCAAGCAGGGCAACGCTGCCTCGTTTCTCACTGCCCTTGGCCGGGTAATGGCTTGAGAGTTTTTCCTGTCCAGGCAGTTTTCTGGGCAACAGGCCGAGGGGCACGCTCAAGGACTTCGGCAATAACCTGCGCAGTGGCCGAGCCACTGAGGCCATTTTTGCCAACCTGCGGAACCGTGCCGGGTGCGTCAGCATTGAACCAAGGAACCTGCGCTTTAGATTTTCTAGCAAACCGCGTTTGCGGCGTGACTCGGCATAATCCCGGAAAGGACTGATCAGTTCCCCGTATTCCACCCCTGAGGGGCAGGTGGTTTCACATGCGAGGCATCCAAGGCAGCGGTCGACATGAGGCAATGCGCGGGAGAGCTCCAGGTTGCCTTCGAGGACCTCCTTCATGAGGACAATCCTTCCACGGGGGGAGTCCATTTCCTGGCCAAGTTCGCGGTATGTCGGGCAGTCAGGCAGGCAAAATCCGCAGTGCACGCATGTTTCGACCGCCTTGGCCATTGCCTTGCCGTGAGCGCCGAACTGGTCAGTTTGGATGGCGTGTTTCATTCTAGAGAGGAAGGAACTTCCCTTCGCGGTCCATTGCCGACTGGATTTTTGTCTCCGCTTTTCGCGCAGGATGCCATCCAAGGCGGGGATATTCAAGATCACCACGCAGGGCAACCCCTGAAAGCTTCATTTTCTTCAGAGTGTCATCAATAAACAACAGGTTGTTCCTTTCAGTGGAGATATAGGCGACATTGCCGGCAGCACTGTAGTGCCGGGATGCCTCGATTTTTTCCAGGATATTATCCAGTTCACAGAGCAGTGAAGGATTGAGCGCGACCTTGATCAGAAATTCTTCCTGTGCCCATTTGAAATCGCGCAGCTTGTCCCATGTCTCGGATTCCATTTGTCCGGTCATCCGGCTGGCCGGGAAACCTGCACATTTTTCGATCAGTCCGGCTGTGCTTTCATTGGCCTTCTCGTTTCCTCCTATGCGGATTTCAAGGCGTCCGGGCGGGACAATGTCAATGGCGAATGGTTCAAGGCTGCTTCCGGCCAGCAGGCAGGCGGTATCAAGTGCAGACTGGATATTGCCGGGGTTGAAGCTCAATGTCATGTAGGCTTGGGGTGCTGGAAAAACCTTGAAGGTCAGTTCATAAAGGATGCCAAGTCTTCCCAGGCTGCCCACAAAAAGTTTCGGAAAGTCAAAGCCTGCCGAGTTCTTGACCACTTTTCCTCCTCCCTTGAGCTTTTGCCCGGCTCCGTCGATAAATTTCACACCGATGATAAAGTCGCGTACTCCCCCGTAGCGAAATTGTCCAGGACCGTTAAGGCCTGCGGCAACGGTCCCACCCAGGGTTGCTCCCGAACTGCTGAAAGGGGGATCAAAGGGCAAAAACTGCCCGTGTTCAGCGAGGGTTTTGCTGATTTCAGAAACAGGAGTTCCTGCCAGGGCGGTAAAAACAAATTCATCGGGATCGTAATTGAGAATCCCGCGCAGTTGCGTCATGTCGACGGGAACAATTTTTTTATCTGCATCCATACTGACCAGCGCGGCCTTGGTCAGGTTTCCGTGGGGAATGACCATTGGCGATTGCGAGACGCACTCAGCGAGTTCGTCTATTTCCCGTGGTTGGTGATGTTGCTGGGCAGACAGTGGTTTTGCGTTGTCAGGTTTTAGTGTGTTATTCGCGTGAAATGATCCCTTTTTTTTCCAGGGGATGCAGGCCATACAGGGAGAGGGAGGGAGCTTCACCAGAGGGAAACATCTTGCCACGGTTGGCAATTTCCTTCGGATCAAAGCCTCTGCGCACCCGGTGCATCAGGTTAATGTCATCCTCTGAATACATGTTGCCAAGGAAAGCGCGTTTCTCCATGCCCACCCCGTGCTCACCGGTTATTGACCCGCCCATGTCAGTGCACATCTGCACGATTTGTGCCGCGCATGCCTCACCCTGCTCGAGTGCTCCCTCTACCCTGCCGTCATACATGATCAGGGGGTGCAGGTTTCCGTCACCTGCGTGAAACACATTGGCAACACGAACCTTGTGTTGTCTCGCGATTTCCTGGATTTTTCGCAGGGCCTTCCCCAGCAGGCGCCTTGGCACCACGCCATCCTGGACAATGAAGTCCGGGCTGAGCCGGCCAACAGCAGAAAAAGCACTTTTTCGCCCTTTCCATATCCTTTCCCGTTCAAGATCATCCCCCGCAACATGGATCACGTCAGCGCCTGAATCATCCAGAAGACCGGACAGGCGGTTGCGGTCATGCTCGACCTGCGCAGAGGTGCCTTCAAGTTCCACGATCAAAACCGCTTCACTATCCCTGGGGTAACCCGCTCCAACCGCTGCTTCGGCAGCTTCAATGGCAAGCTTGTCCATAATCTCCAGTGCTCCGGGAAGCATTCGTGAGGCAATGATTTGCGATACTGCGTCCCCGGCTTTCTGCAGTGAATCATAAGAGGCAAAAACGGTATGGAAGCATTCTGGCTTGGGGACCAGTCGCAGGGTGATTTCAAGTGCGATGCCGAAAAGCCCCTCAGATCCGCAGAATATTCCCGTTAAATCCGGCCCTGTGGATTCCGTGCTCCGGTTGCCAAGCTCAATGACTGTTCCCTCGGCGGTTACTGCCTTGATTCCCAGTACATGGTTTGAAGTCATGCCATATTTAAGGCAATGGGCTCCACCGGCATTGAATGCAATATTTCCTCCGATTGTACAAACCTGCCCGCTGGATGGATCGGGAGCAAACTGCAACCCATGTGACCGGGCGGCGACAGATACTGCAAGGTTGATTGTGCCAGGTTGCACGACAGCGATTCTTTGCCGGGGATCGATCTCCAGAATCCTGTCCATTCGGTTCAGTGCAATAATGATGCCATCAGAGTGCGGCAATGATCCTCCCGAGAGGCTGGTTCCCGAGCCGCGGGCCACAAATGGAATTCCGGTGTCGTGGCATATCCTTACCGTTTCGATGATTTCCTGGGATGTTTCCGCAATGACAACAGCGCGGGGCGTAACAGCGAATGCCGTCAACCCGTCGGATTCGTAGGCGGCAAGATGTGCCGGGTCTATCAGCAGGCGTTCACCGGGCAAGAGGTGCCGGAGCCTTTGCAGGGCATCTTTAAAGGTTTTCAAGGATACCGGCAATAATAGCCTTTTGCACCGATAATAGAAAGCTTTCAGTTAGGGTGCGGCACTATTGGTGATCCAGAGCCCGAAAACAATGACGGGAGGAATGCTGACAATGGAGATGAGCATTGTTACGGTTACCGTTCTTACGGCCGTTGCAATATCACCGCCGTAGCGACGCACGAGAAGGATGGGAAATACAGCCGCAGGCATGGCGGCCTGAATGACCAGGATCCGCTTCAGCTCAATGGGAAGGGGTAAAATTCCTGCCAGCAAGATCATCAATGCCGGGAGGGCAACAAGGCGAATGATGATGGCCATGATGATCTCGGGTATCTTGTGCTTTTCAACAATGCCGTCATCAGGGGAGCGGTGCAGCAAGTCACGAATAATGGCGCCGATCAGAAGCAGACTGACAGGCACTGCACATGCTGATAGCATGGAGACGGGCTGACTGATCATTTCAGGCAAGCTGGTGACGTTAAAAACAGAATTGAGCACCAGGCAGGCAACTGTCGTGACAAGCGGCGTATTAAAAAGGTTTTTCCATCCTCCTGATTGACCACCGGTCAGCATCATGACAGCTGCTGTCCAGAGGACGATTTCCAGACCCGTTGAGAACATCAGTTGAACCGGGATGATTTCTTTGCCAAAAAGGGTTAAAAGGATAGGAATAGGGATAAACCCGTAGTTTTGCAGACCCGCTGCCACTGCAAAGGTGCGTTGGCGGGTTTTTTCCATCCTTATTGACCTTGCGCCAAGATAGGCAAGGGACAGCCCCATGATAATGGTTAGCCCTCCTGTGGTTGCAGCCATCGCGATAAGGAAACCGGAACCAAGGACGACATTGTCAAGGAGGTGGTGAATAATGAATGCAGGGAAGAGCAGGTTGAGGACAAGGCCGAGGAGGGACTTGTCGGCGTTCTTTGAGAGTATTCCCAATTTCCTTAGCAAATATCCTGCCGCGATAACCGCGAAGACTGGAATACATGCATTGAATATCGTGATATAACTGGGCACTGAAATGCAGGGCTATTTGATTCCTTCAGGTCCTGGCCTGCTGATGGCGATCTTACGCCTGTCAGTGTAATGCATTTAAGGTTTGTTCCAGTAAAAGAACTCAGCGCTGTCCAGTCGGTTGCGCAATTCGTCCATGATGCCTGGTGAGGGTGTTTTCAGGGGCGACCGGTGGGGACCGCAATCATAGCCGGCTATTGTCATAGCGGCCTTGAGGCCCGGCATCCCGGCAGTCTCGATAATAATCCGTATCAACTCGGCAGCCTTCGCCTGATGCTTCTGTGCCGAGTCGATCCTGTTGTCCTTGAAATCACTGATGATCCTGTTGTAGAGCGGGGCAAGGAAGTTGTAGGTCGATCCCACGGCACCGTCCGCGCCCATGGAAAGGCCGGCAAGAAGCATTTCATCAGCCCCGAAAAGCATGTTGTATTTCCCGTCATCAAAGCGGGTGCACTCGACAAAAGTCGAAAGATCGGCACATGAGTACTTGATCCCGGCAAGGCTCGGGATCGCTTCCCTGGATTTCTTCAGCAATTCGAGCATGTTGAATGCTGTTCCACTGAGCCTTGGTATGTGGTAGTAGAAGAATGGTGTATTCGGGGCATGTGAAGCAATGGCTGCCAGGTGATCGACCAGGCCGTCGATACTTGAGGGCTTGAAATAGGAGGGTGGGACAGCGGCGATGCAATCCGCACCTATTTGAGCCGCATGTGCAGCCAGATTTGCCGATACCGGCAGCGAGTCATGGCCAACGTGGATAATGCTTGTTAAGGACTTCTTCTTGGCCGCAACTGTATAACACGCGGCTGCTTCCTGCCGCTCATTCTCCGTCATGGAAGGTCCTTCTCCGGTGGTGCCGTTTATAAATAGCGCACTTAATCCGCAATCGGCCAGGTGTTCTACAATTTCGGGAATGATATCCAGGTGCAACCCGCCGTCTTGATCAAAGGGCGTGAAGGTTGCTGCCACAAGACCTTCTATGATTTTGGAATCACGGGGTTGTTTATTCATGGGAAAAAATCTTACCATGGAGGATGCACCAGATCATGGGCAAGGGATACATTAAAATCCTGATGCTGGACGATTTGTAAGGGGAATGCTCTCAGGGGGAAACCGGTGAAACCTCCAGTGAATAAAACCTTTTCCTGTTGGTGAGTGGATTATCTCCAGTCAGGCTCCCGTCATCAATCCAGATGAATCCGGGGTTGGAATCAAGAGCATCAAATGAAGCCGCTTCCAGCCAGTTCTTGAGATCCGTGGAGTGAAGAATTCTGTAGTGCCTGTTTGCAATGACCGGGAACGTGAGGGAGAGGGCTGTGCCATTCTCCCTGCTGATGGCATTGATGGAGAAATTTACCGTTTCAAAGGCCAGCGGATTGCCCGATGTGAGAAACTCACCGAGGTTGGTAATCCCGTCATGATCAAAGTCCCCGTCTTGACCATGCACACCTGCCGGGTTGTTTGCGTCCAGTCCGTGGATGTGCTCCCAGTTGTCGGGAAGGGAATCGCCGTCGGAATCAGGAAGGTCGGTGGTCTCGGCTAGAAAATCCCGCGTAGCCGAGAGTGTTGAGTCGCCGCGCCTGTGGATACAGCGTATCCGGTGGATCCTCTCCGGGTTGCCGTCAAAAAAAACGGGCATTCGGATTGCCAGTGCATCATCCATTGGTGTTTCATTGCGGATGATTGAGAGGCGTGAAGAGGGCAGCATGGTGCCGTTGACCATGACACTGAACTCGCTGATCAGCCCGGAATCAGTAGTCCCATGGCTGAGGGATTTATCAAACAGGACCTTTGCGATGTAATTCTCTCCTATCCTCTGGTTGTCGGATTCGGGGTAACCAAACCTGTAGTTTACCGGTATGCCGGTGTTGATCTCAATTTGTCTTGTTGTGTAGTGTCCTTCCACATCAGCAAGGTCATTGTTTACTGATGAGGAAATTTCCCTCAGGCGCACGTTGATAACGGCAGTTCCTGACCCTGGGATTGCCGAGTATTCAAATCGCCACTCCTTATCATGAGGAAGGGTGCCCTGCATGATTTTGGGAGTGGTTTCATGGGCTTGCCCCCAGTTTCCTTTTCCGTTTCCTTGGGCCGTGCTGTCATTACCAGGATCGCTGTCAAGGATGTTATAGGAGACGCCGGTTACAGTGGAATCAGAGGTGATCACCACCTCGTAGCTGTCTCCTCCAAGCGTATCGTTTTCGCGGGGGAAAACGATAAGACCGCTTGGCCGACTGGTGTCATAATAGAATGTCTGTGCCTGGGTCTTGAAGATGGAGGAGCGTCCTGTGCGGTTAAGGAACGACTTGGTGCGCAGGATATGGAATCCCTCGCTGAGACCAGTGTGCATTGTGCCATGGTCATTATGCGGATAGTGAGGAACGTTCGAGGCGTTAAAGCCAGTCACTTCAAATCGGGTTTCCATTTTCTGCTTGATATCAATGTCGCGCCGGGAAAACGGGAAGCGGTCGGGGGCATCGGAGCGCAGGACCCCAACCTTATAACGCAAGAGCGTGTTGTCTTCCTGTGGCGGCAGATTGGCAACCCACCATTGCGGAGTACCCCCATTATCAGCAGCCCCGTCTTGGCTTTTCAACATCCTGACTACCTGCGTTTTGTCCCTGCCTTTGCCCATCGATCCCTCGGGGTAGGTTTTGCCATCCGTTGTATAATAGATCCATGCCTGGTCAGGATTGTTTTCCGCATACCCGACCTTCACGCTGATCCTTAAAGAGAGTTCCGGCGAGACACGCAATTGCCGGTTTCCCTGCCGGTCATTTGCTGCCGGGTCGTGGTAAACCCAGTCAACGGTCCCGGTGTCGGTGAGAATGCCGGAGCCATTGTTACGGCTGATGCCGGGCGGGTTGCCCCTGGATAGCAAAACTTGCCATGTTTCTGAACCCATTGAGCCTATCACGTTGCGGCTGGTGTCTTTCGCTGCAAATTTTTCGACACCGCGCTCAATAAAACGCATTTGCTCATAGCCGGTAAAGAGATCCTGAGCATGATTCTCAAAGAAACGGTCTTTGGGAGGAGGGTTGTCCCTTTTATCGCTGCCTTGGGAACCAAGGCCCATGGCGGAGTTGATATCGATCCCTCCATCCAGTTTCATCAGGATGTTGGCACAGGAGCCGTCAGCCCGCGCAAGCAACCGCATGTTGGTGCCATTGGTGACTCTGGGAATGCGCACCTTATGGGCATATTTTTCATCCCCGTTTCTGCCATCTGTGCGGTTGTGGTCAAGCCACGGTGCACGCTCATTTCCCTGGTATATCTCGATTGCACCGTTATCCGGGTCCTCATTCCAGATGGATGGCAGGCCCGGGTTGTCCCAGGAGAAGGCAAAGTAACCTCCTGAGGGTACCACCGGAAAGTTTCCGCTGTCATCACGCAATCGTCCGTCGTTACCGACATTGACCCTGAAGGCGCCGCCATATTCTGAGTAATTACGCAGCCTTGCCCCCACGGGAAAGCCGGTGACTACGGGTCGTGCCTGGCCGGATGTGAAGTTGCGGGCCATCATCAGCATGACCACGGTCCCATCCGCGTCGCTCATTGCTGTGTTTTCACGCTTGTCGCGCATTTCCCATGCCGCGAAATCCTTGTCACTCCAGCGCGGAACCTGATGACCGCGAACGAAATCGCGTCGCACTTTGAGCGGGCCGGCAACCCATCGGTGGCCATATTGCCCAAGGAAGGGAATGTAAGAGGGCTTGGGAAAGTAGGAAGGTGGTCCCTCAATATTGTAACCATCGGTGTAGATGATGGGAAGTCCCTCCCGCGTGAGCATATACTGGTGTATGGCAGGTCGTATGGCACCTGCCATGTGATTATTATCGTGGGACAGGGCATAGCTGACACCGATCGTGGTGCCGATCGTGCCCCTGCCCGGTTGATCATAATCTGAAAGGCTGTGCCCTATGCCGTTAAAGCTGCCGATTGAGTTAAGAAAATCCTCATTGGCTACCCGCATGCCGGAATTCAGGTAAGGGGGCCAGGCCGGCGGTGTGCCAAGATGCTCCCCAAAGAGCAGGGCGTCATCGCGGGCAAGGGTATTGAGGAAAACGCTGTCACGGTGATTACCCCAGTCAGTGTGCCCCCGGGAAATGTTGAATTGTTCCTGTATCTGCCCGTTGTATCCCCAATTGGAATAATCCTTGTCACCCCCATCAAGTTTGCCGAAGAAGTAATCGGGAACATGCTTGACGGCATCCAGCCGGAATCCGTCAGCCTTGGCAATGTCAATAAACCACCTGACCTGCCGGAATAGCATCTGGTTAACATCCTCTTCAACGGGGTTTCCCATATTGTAGACCAAGTCGCCAAATCCCCATTCTGCGTTCCGGTGTCTGGGGTTTCCCGGATTTATCCCGGTATCGGTAAAAGGCTCGGATGCTTCACCCCGGCTGTGCTGTCCATCACCATTGATATCATCCCAGTCAAACCGTCCATTGCCGGCACCGCTTTTCTGTGGCCCGTATCCGGTGTCCTCAAATGGCTCCTTGTCCGCGAAGGTAAAAACAGGATCACCCTTGAAGTTCTTTGCGACAGGCAGGTCGGTGTCGAGGTAATATCCTGTTTTTCCCGGGTGACGGACACCCCTCCATTTCGGAAAATCATTGTTCTCAAGGAGGCCTGCCGCGTCGAATGATGTGTTCCAGTCCTCCTGTGCAATATCCCAGCTGAATGGGTTGCGGTTGATGACCTGCCACTCATCATTCCAGTTGATTGAGTCACTGAATTTTCTCCAGTATCCATTCCCGCGCCCGATGTGGAAATCTTCAGGGACAAAGCCGGGTAGTCCGGGGAAGAGTTCACCGGGTTGGGTGTCGCTGTCCAGTGGTCCTCCGGTATGGGCCATCACATTATCAAAGTAGACCTTTAATGCGAAGCGGTGCGCGACCTGAATGAGTGATAGAAGATCGGACCGTGTCCCATACCGGGTTGACCTTGTGCCCATTTGGTCTTTGTCTCCCAGGTCAAAGCGGTCAAAGGTATCAAATCCCACCGAGTAGGTTCCGGATGCCCCCTTGAAGGGGGGCGGCAACCAGAGCGAGGAGTAACCTGCCTCTGCAATTTCCGGGATACGGCGCTCTATTTCTTTCCAGGAGGTATTGAAATACTGGAGGATAACCTCTCTGCCATGCAGCATGGAGGTGCCGAGGAACAAGGTTGTCAGGATAATTGACAACCGGCGGGGTTTTAACAACTCAGGCATTGGGGTGCTCTTGTATTCTCGACCATAATGCCTGTGGTGTCCAGATGCTGATTTACCGGCCTTTTACAAAGACAGGTTATCATTGGTTGAACTTTGCTTTTCCAATACGCATATTCCATGGACATGAAGTTTCCATTCCCTGTCCTTGTGACCTTGATTTTTTCCGGGCTGTCGTGCCCTGCAGCAGACTGGCCCAAATTCCGTGGTCCGGCCGGCAACGGTCATTCCCCGGCCAGTGAGGTTCCATTGAAATGGAGCGCGAAATCCAATGTGAAGTGGAAAGTGCCCATACCTGGAAAAGGCTGGTCTTCTCCGGTTCTTGTCTCAGGAAGGATTTACCTGACGTCTGCCGTGGCCAAGGGAGATGATCAGGATGCTAACGGTGTTGATCGTGAGCTTCGGGCGCTTTGTCTTGATGCAACATCCGGAACAATCCTCTGGGACGCCCTGATTTTCAGGCAGGATGGCTCAAGGGCTCCGCGTATCCATAAGAAAAACTCTCATGCAAGCCCGACTCCCATTGTTGAAGACGGACGTATTTATGTGCATTTCGGCCACATGGGAACGGCATGCCTTGACCTGGAGGGAAAGGTGGTCTGGAGGCAGGAGGAGCTTGCTTATCCGCCGTTGCACGGCAATGGGGGAACGCCGGTTCTTTTCAAGGACCTGCTCATCTACAGTGCGGATGCCTCAAGGAATCCCTTTATCGTAGCCCTGGACAAGAAGACCGGGAAAGTCACCTGGAAGAAAAACCGCTCCAAGACACCCGCATCAAGGAAGTTTTCATTCAGTACGCCAACGGTGGTTGACGTGCCGGGTGGTCCGCAACTGATTAGTCCCGCAAGTGGAGCGGTCTTCGCATATAATCCGGTAAACGGCGAGGAGTTGTGGAATGTCAAGTATGACCAGGGCTACTCGGTCATTCCAAAGCCGGTAATGCATGGCAACACCGTTTTTATCGGTACAGGTTATGATAAGCCCAATGTTCTGGGGATCCGGATTGATGCCAAGTCAATGGGGGATGTAACAGAAAGTCACCTTGAGTGGAAAATTTCCAAGCGAGCTCCGCATACCCCGTCCATGCTCATTGTTGACGGGCTTCTTTTCTTCATTTCCGATGGAGGAATAGCCAGTTGTGTGGAACCCAAGACCGGTTCCATTATCTGGCAGGAACGCGTTGCCGGGCCAATGTCTGCGTCCCCGGTTTGTTGTGACGGCCGTATTTACTTCCTTGATGAGAAGGGAGTTTGCAACGTGATCCGTGCAGGACGGAAATTCGAGATCCTTGCAAAAAACGACATTGGTGAACGTTCACTTGCCTCAATGGCAGTGGGAAATGGCAGCATTTACCTGCGCACCGAGAAGAACCTCTTCCGGATAGGGGATTAGTGGCAGGTCAATCGGCTAGAGCTTGTAGTATTCTTCCCATCCCTTCCGCGGGGGAGGTCCCTCCAGGAGTGCGTCTGCAACCTTGTTGTTGGTGATACGCTTTGTCTTGAGGTCAAAGTGCAGCTCTCCACCAAGCCTCTGCGCGATGACGCCAAGACAGAATACCTGGCTCAAGACACCGGATACGTGGAATGGGGAACGTGTCTTTTCCTCGCCCTTGGCACCAAGGACAAAGTTCATGAAGTGGTTTGATCCTCCACCAAACTTCGGCAGGCTGCTTGCAAGGTCCTTCATTTTATCCTCAGGAATAATCCGCAAAGGGCTGCCGTGTGATGTTCCCTTGAATGTCAGGTCCTTTCCATAAATAACTTTCCCGTTATTCTCCAGCCTGCGCCCTTTTTCCAGTTCCTTTGGTGGTGCGGGTTTGTTGCGTGTTCCGTCATACCAGCGCACTTCACAGGGTGGCTCACCTTCCCTTGCCGGGAAGTCAAACTGGATGGTGGTGCCCATTGGGAAAATCAGGTTTCGCACCCCCTCGCGATGGACGGCTGTGATCTTCTCGGGAAGGCCAAGTTTCAAGAACCGGTGTGCGGTGTCCAGAATATGTGGGCCCCAGTCACCAAAGGCGCCATTGCCATAATCATACCAGCTGCGCCAGTTGCCGGGATGAAGGTATTTACTGAACGGGTGTGCAGGAGCTGTGCCCAGCCACGTGTCCCAGTCCATTCCCTCCGGCATTTTTTCGCCGGTTTGCCACTCGTCAAATTTCCATGGGTGCCATCGTCTTCCAGAGTTCATGTATGAGGTGATCTTGGTTACATCCTTGATGACACCCGCCTCTTTCCATGCCTTGAACTGATGATAATTGGCACCGGAATGCCCCTGGTTTCCCATTTGGCAGGAGACTTTGTATTTTTTCTCGGCGGCAATCATCAATTCAATCTCCTGGAAGGTGTGCGCCAGGGGTTTTTCCACATAGCAGTGAACGCCCTCAGACATCGCGCGCATCGAGATGGGAAAATGTGCATGATCCGGAACCCCGATCGTGCAGGCATCGATTTCCTTGCCCATTTTGTCGAACATCTTCCTGAAATCCTTGAACTTCGGGACTTTGTTGAATTTCTTCTCGAGGTTTGCCGTATGCCTGGTGCCCATCGCCACGTCACAGAGCGCGACGGGATTGACTAGCTTTGTGTTATTAACATTGTGGGCGTCTCCGGCTCCCTGGGCTCCACATCCAATGAAAGCGACATTGACCTTTGAGTTTGCGCCGATCACTCGACCGGGTATTAAGCTGAACGCCGTGCTTGCTGCGGCTGCCTGTGTAAATTTTCTACGTGTCAGATTTTTATTCATGGATTGTTTTGGCTACCTGTTTACTACCGACTTTAAGTGATTCTTTCAAACTGATTTTTCCACGCAGCAAGATGTGCCCCCCACGTGAGAGGAAGAACGGTCCTCCTTGCCTCTGCTCCTATAGAGGAAAGATCCTGATGGTTGATGGCCTGCACCACCAGTTCCGTGAGTGACAAATGGTCCCGCGGATTATCGAGCAGCCAGCCGTTACTCCCATTTTTGATAAATTGCCTTGCCCCGTCTGCTGAGGAGATGATGCCGGGCAAGCCACAGGCCATGCTCTGAAGCACAGTGTTGGCGCAGGCATCATAGAGGGTGGGGTGCACAAAAAGGTCGGCCGCCTGGTAAAGGTGCAGGATGTCATCAAGGCCGGTGAATAACGTGATGGTTTCGTTTAACCCTGCAGGCAGCCTCTTGGCGAACCTTTTGATCCGCGGCCCGGCAATCCATAATTGCGCACCGGTCAAACTGTGTATCTCAGGCCAGGCTGCAATGAGTGCCGCCAGTCCTTTTCGTCGGTGCGAGCGGGCGGCAAATAGAACCACAGGAGTTTCTTTTTGCGTGCCAAGGGATTCGCGTAACCTGATGCTTGCATCGTTGTTGTCCGGCGGCCTGAAATATTCCGTATCCACTGCGGTGTGGATAATGGTTACCTTTTCAGGCTTGATGCAATAATGGTCGATGATTTGATCCCTTACCATCGCTGAATTGACGATGAAGTGTCCCGTGCGGCCAGAAGTGTAGAGGGCGCGCTCAAGCTTGAGCTCCAGTTGACATTTAATTCCCCTTCGCTTGAAAGGGTTTAACAATGGAATGTATGCAGCATGACATCCTGCACCGGCCCGGTGCAAGTCATGTTGAGTGGTTCGACCGAAACCGATGGTTACATCCACAGGGAGGTGCCTGGCAAGCCTGCGGGCTTCACGTTCAAATTTCATTAGTGCGAGGGTCGAGGAAACCCCCGGCAGTTTTACTTTCTGAATGTTTGCGCCAAGTGCCTCGGTGGCAGGATCCGTCTGGGCCGTGATGACCTGTAGTTCGTGTCCGGAATCAATGATCTCCCTGGCGAAACGGAAAAGGTAGGCCTCCATTCCTCCAGAGGAGATGAATTTCTGATAGATGATGCCAATTTTCACGGAAATCTATTATTCATGGCGTCCGTTCCTTCATGTCATGGTTATCAATCAGCACTTAAGTCGAGTGCAATAGTATCAATTCGAGCATCGGGTGGTAGATCTAGAGGAAGTTCAATCGTGACAATATGCAAGCCGTTTCCACCGTGTTACGGTTACAAGGTGGATGGTGATACCGATCAAGATAATTGAAATGACCCAGACCCAGAAACCTGCCAGTGGCGAATGGAAAGCTGTATCCGGTGAATGATAAAACAGCCAGTTCTCCCGGGATGCCCTGCTGCCGGCAAGCGGCAAGAGCAGGGCAGGAGCGGCGAGGCTGAGTGCCAGTGATCCGTTAAAGACGCCAATGGTGGTTTCTGTCCTTGGTTTTCCCCGCCTGATAATTGCTGCACAGTAGACAGCCGCCGAGAGCAGTAGCAGTAATTCAATGACCATGGCTATGGGAATTTCAATGATTGCCTGCAAAACACTGATTTCATCACCGGTCATCCCAATGTCATTAAACATGGGTAAAGCAAGGCTTAGAAGGTGGCTGATGATGACAGTCGCGATGATGTACCGGACACGTGAAACCTGCTTTTCAGCACTCATGAAAGATCACCTGGATTGCTGAATTACGGTTATCCTGTCGACTGTAAAATGAGGCTTTAAACTGGAGCTTTTCAGTGTAATTACCTGTCCTGTTTAGCTTGGGACTCCTTCTTGTTAACCTGATTGCCAGTTTGTCCTGATAACAGGTTCATGCGGCGAGCAAGGGACGCTGCCACGAAGCCCTTAAACAGGGGATGTGATGAATTTGGCCGGGACAGGAACTCGGGGTGAAACTGTGCTGCAACGTAGTATGGATGGTTGGCCAGTTCGACGATCTCCACCAACATGCCGTCAGGGGAGGTCCCGGCTATGATGAGTCCTGCTTTTTCAAGTTCTTCACGGTAATCACCGTTGAATTCAAACCGGTGCCTGTGACGTTCATTGATTGTTGAGCTTTTATATAGGTCATAGGCCCTGGTCCCAGGCTTAAGGTCGCATACCCATGTTCCCAGTCTCATTGAAGCGCCCTTGTGGGTGACACTTTTCTGCTCTTCCAGAAGGCAGATTACCGGGTGCAGAGTGTGCTGGTCAAACTCAGTGCTGTTGGCATTTTTCAAGTTGGCAACATTCCGGGCAAA
This sequence comes from uncultured Verrucomicrobiota bacterium, assembly GCA_902589825.1. Classification (GTDB taxonomy): domain Bacteria; phylum Verrucomicrobiota; class Verrucomicrobiia; order Verrucomicrobiales; family DEV007; genus CACIUL01. The sequence continues at coordinate 35,737 of CACIUL010000003.1, read as the reverse complement.
TTCGATGGTCGCGATCTGCATTCCCAGGCAAATCCCGAAATAGGGTATACCCCGTGTTCGTGCAAACTGCGCGGCATTGATTTTTCCCTCGATTCCCCGGTCTCCAAACCCGCCGGGGATGAGCAGACCGTCAATCCCGTCAAGACGTTCCTCGAGATCGGCGTCGTTCTCCAGGTCCTCAGCGTCTATGCGCTCGACAATTACCCTTGTGTCATTAGCGGCACCGGCATGAGTGAGTGCCTCGTAGATGCTCTTGTAGGCATCCTGCAACTCAATGTATTTACCAACAACACCAATACGCGTTTCATGTGAAGGATCAATCACTCTCCATACGAAGTCTTTCCAGGCTTCCAGGTTAGGCGTTTTCTGGGGCAGTCCTAGGCGGTCGCAGACGATGTCATCGAGTTTTTCCTCATGTAGATAAAGCGGCAGTTCATAGATGGAGTGGGGGACATCACGGCACTCGATAACAGCCTTGGAGGGCACATTACAGAACATGGATATCTTCTCCCTCACCTCGGTTTCAATCTGCAATTCTGAGCGGCAGAGGATGACATGCGGCTGTATGCCGATTTCACGCAATTTTGCAATACTCTGCTGGGTTGGCTTGGTTTTTAGCTCGCCAGCCGCCCCGATGTAAGGCACCAGGGTCACGTGGATAAACAGGGCATTTTCCTCGCCGACTTCGTGGGCAAACTGGCGCAATGCCTCGAGAAATGGCAGGCCTTCAATGTCCCCGACGGTGCCACCAATCTCGGTAATGATAACGTCCGCGTCCATTTGCTGCGACACTTCGTAGATTCGCCCTTTGATCTCATTGGTTACATGCGGGATGACCTGGACGGTTTTCCCAAGATAATCTCCCTTTCGTTCTTTCTTGATAACGTTTTCGTAGACTTGTCCCGAGGTAAGGTTGTTGAGTTGAGATAGCACTCCACCGGTAAATCTCTCATAGTGACCAAGGTCAAGGTCGGTCTCTGCCCCGTCGTCGAGCACATATACCTCCCCATGCTGAAACGGGCTCATGGTTCCCGGGTCTACATTCAGGTAAGGATCAAATTTCTGCAGGATGACCTTGTGACCGCGTTTTTCAAGGAGTGTGCCCAGAGATGCTGCAGCGAGGCCCTTTCCCAGTGAACTGACCACTCCCCCGGTAACAAATATAAACTTGGTATTCTTCATTTCTGATGGCGGGGGAAGGTTCGGTTTTTTGATGTTCAGCTGGTGGCGAGGAGGAGTTGTTCGACCATCGCGGCTTGATCAGGAGTATCAACTCCCGGGGAATCGTCATCAGTGATGAGCACGTGGATTGCGGCGCCGTTCTCGAGTGCGCGGAGTTGCTCAAGCTTCTCGGCAAGTTCCAGGGGTGAGGGCTGCCAACGGACAAACTGAAGGAGAAACTCCCTTGTGTATCCGTATATTCCTTTGTGCCGGTAGCAGGCAGTCACCGGGCTTTCGCTGTCCTGAAACGGGATCACGCTGCGCGAGAAATAGAGTGCTTTGCCATCTCCATTAATTACTGTCTTCACAATGTTGGGATTTGCAAGATCCAAATGACCGCTATCCACTGGCAGGGCGGCGGTGACCATCGGGATAGAGGGGTTTTCAATTAGCTTGGCAGCAATCCTGTCAATAAGGCCAGTATTAATCAATGGTTCGTCACCCTGTATGTTGATGACGTGACTGAACTGCTCCTCATCGGCAATGGCCTCCGCAATCCGGTCGGTGCCGGAAAGGTGTGAAGCCGAGGTCATTTTAACCCGAGCGCCAAATGCAGCAGCTGTTTGCGCGATGCGATCATCATCGGTGGCGATTAATGCTGCTTCGAGTTTTTCTGACTTCTGGCAGCGCTCCCAGACATGCTGGATCATGGGTTTGCCCGCGATGTGATGCAGTGGTTTTCCCGGGAATCGGCTTGATTGCCACCTTGCAGGGATGACGCCAACGATCTTGCCTTCAGTAGGGGTGGCATTCATGGGCAATTGCTTGCGGCAGCTAGCAGTTCTTCCGGTTCCAGGGTTGCCGTACCGAATTTTCCAATAACAACAGCACTGGCCAAGTTGGATATCTCGGCTGCTTCCCTTGCTTCAACTCCTGAAGCAAGGGCAAGGGTGAATATAGCGATTGCAGTGTCCCCGGCTCCGGAGACATCAAAAACCTCCTGTGCACGAGAAGGAATATGCATGAGGGCGGATTCATTCCCACAGAGTACCATGCCCTGTTCACCAAGGGTAATAAGGAGGTGCTTTGTTTCCCAGAGCCCGAATAATGACTTGGCAACCTGCTCAAGTTTCTTGTCTTTGCTTGGTGGATCACAAAGGGGGATTTCCACCTGGTTAGTAAAGCCAAACGCTTCATTGCGGTTGGGCTTGATGGCGGTGACTCCCCGCCACGTCACCTGGTTATTGGGGTTCGGATCAACCGTGATTACGATCTGTTCCGGATCTGCGATTTCATTGACGCGGTCCATGAAGCTTTGGGTGATGAAGCCTTTCCCGTAATCCTGGATGATGACCGCGTCGAGTTCAGGCAACCTCTGGACAATCTGTTCAATAGCCTGGTCTTCCTGTTCTTTTGTTAAAGAGGCGCGTTGCTCGTGGTCAATACGGACGACTTGCTGATGGCGTGCAACAACGCGCGTCTTAACAGTTGTGACATTACACCCGGAACTTTGTATGCAGTCGGTATTCAGCCCCCGCTCCGAAAGGATTTCTATGAGTTGTTCCCCTTCGCGGTCACTGCCGGTTAAACCCATGACCGCGACAGAGTGGGCAAACGGCTGGAGATTACGGGCAACATTGGCTGCGCCACCTGGATAGAGTTCCTCACGTTCAATCTCGACAACGGGCACGGGCGCCTCAGGAGATATTCGGCTGACGTTTCCCCAGAGAAAACGATCCAGCATGACATCGCCGATGACCAGAATTCTCTTTTCAGAGAAATCCTTGAGGGTATTACCGAGGCACGTTTCGTCCACGGAATTTGGATGTACTGGCAATCAGCACTTGCCGCAACTGCGGATTTGCATTTTTCACCCCGAATTCTAGAAAAATGCGCCCAGAGCTCTATAATACAATGGTATTTTTTCCCGAGTGTCGGTATATCGTCATGGTTTCTGCCAACTTAATCTTGCGATGCAGCAGTGGATTAACTGGATTTAATTGTTAATGACCAGAGAGAAAATCGACTTTGAGAATGCCCACTTCCTTCTATCCTTACTGGCGGGGGAAGTGTCATTGGCGAAAAAAATAGGTGCGATGCTTGGTGTCCGGGTTGTCACGCGTGACTCCTGGATTGAATTCGAGGGCGAGGATGATGCCGTTCAGCGTGCTGTTGCCGCAATGCGTGACCTAGAGGATGCCCGGAGGAATGGTGCGGAGATCAGTCGTCAGGATTTTTACTTCGCGATTGAAACAGCATTGACCGGAGAAGCGTTGACGTTGACTGAATTGCTTGGTTGCCAGTTGCTGGGTGGCGGGAGACTTCCGCCGGTAAGGCCAAGGACAAGGAACCAGTTGGCCTATTTAAAGTCGATAGAAGATAATGATGTTGTATTTGGTATCGGTTCGGCGGGAACCGGCAAAACCTACCTTGCCGTTGCGGCGGCATTGTCAGCACTGAAGCAGCAAAAGGTCAAAAGGCTGATCCTGACCAGGCCGGCCGTGGAAGCCGGAGAGGTGCTGGGCTTTTTACCCGGAGACCTGACAGAGAAAATTCTACCGTATTTACGCCCACTTTATGATGCTCTTTATGAAATGATTGAGCCGGATGAAGTGAATAAAATGATTGATCAGGGCAAGATAGAGATTGCCCCGCTTGCTTACATGCGTGGTCGAACTCTGAATCACGCGGCAATTATCCTTGATGAGGGCCAGAACACGACAAGTGAGCAGATGTTCATGTTCCTGACACGCCTGGGGGAGGGATCCCGTTGCACGATTACCGGGGATCCCTCGCAAGTGGACCTGAAAGGCGGAGTGACTTCCGGGCTAAAGGAAGCGATGAAAATACTTTCTTCGGGGATTGAAGGTGTTGATTTTATTGAGTTTGAAAGGCGTGATGTGGTCAGGCATCCCGTGGTTTCATCCATTATAGAGGCATACGACAGCAATAGAGGGAGAAAGCAGTTGACCGATGACTAAAAGGCACTTGCAAAAGTTGCCGAGAAGCGTTGATTTTACCATCCCCTTCATTAAGCTTAATGCTGTATTGAGCAGTTGAGGGTGTTCCTATCCTCCGGGTGCCTTTCACATTGCCGATAAATCTTTGCGAGTATCCCGTTTACCGTATCTCCATAGTTAACGCCCCCAATCTATTCCTTCACGATTGACCGCATTCGCGGCATACAGTGTTCAGCGTTCCAGCGCGCTCCGGTTTTAATTTTTCATGTTCAAGGCTCTCAAGAGGCTCCAGTTGAAGCGGCGTGGTTTGATGACCGAGAAAACCCGGCGCAAGCACAGCGAGAAGGAGTGGGTAGAAAAGTTGCGCGACGCAGCACTTGTCCGCTGTGCCCTGTTCCTGTTGTTTGCAATTGGTCTCAGTGCATTAATCATGGGGGCACCTGACGAGCGGTTGCCGATGGTGGAAACGCCATGGCGGGCAACCATGCTTGGAATCGTGGTCTTGTTAATTGCCTTGCTGCATTTTTTTATCAACCATCCGTCCAGTTTCCGCAGGAACAGCCGGGTCTTTTTGATTTTCGGCATCATGTTTATTCATCTGGCACTGCTGCGGTTAAGTTTTGCCCTGGCTGAGCGCGGCACTTTTGGAGATCAAGGGGATCATTACAGTTTCCTGGTTGCTCCCTTTGCCCTCGCCCCGATGGTGATCTCGATCCTGCTGGGCAGGACGCAGGCACTCTTTGTTACTGTGTTATGCTCGGTATGGGGAACTCTATTGGTTGGTTATGTGATGGCCCTTCCAATCATGGTTGCCGGCCTGGTGGTGGGATTCCTGGCTGTCTTGGTCACTGACGGTGTGCGCAAAAGAAGCGGTCTTGTGCGTGCCGGGTTGCTGATTGGTATCTCGGTAACCGGGTTTGGCATTCTCTTCGGGATGATAGGGGGGGACTTGCTTGATGGCCAGACAGTGGATTGGGTTGGCTTGGGATATGGGGTGCTTGCAGCCTTGTTGGGGGGTGTCGTGACGGCAATGGTCGTCGGGGGAGTGCTGCCGGTTCTGGAAAGTTTATTCAGGATTATTACTGATATCTCATGGATTGAACTTGCTGACCTTAATAACCCGCTGTTGCGAAGGATGACCATTGAGGCGCCGGGCAGTTATCATCACAGCCTTCTTGTTGCCAACCTTGCGGAGTCTGCGGCTGAGGCAATCGGGGCAAACGCGACGATGTGCAGGGTTTGTTCCTATTTTCATGATATAGGCAAGCTTGCCAAGCCTGAGTATTTCATTGAGAACATCGGTGAAGCTGATAATCCACATGATGACCTGACCCCGACCATGTCTGCATTGGTCATTACCGCGCACGTGAAGGAGGGGGTTGATATTGCACTTACCCATAAGTTGAACTCAAGAATCATTGACGTGATCGAGCAGCACCATGGAAATTCCCTTGTGTATTTCTTTTACCGCAAAGCCATCGAACAGGAAAAAAAGGCACGTGAGCGTCAGGAGGAAGGGGAACTCAATGATGATGACATCCCGGAGGTGTCCGAGGAAAGTTTCCGTTATCCCGGGCCTAAGCCGCAATTCAAGGAGAGCGGCATTATCAGCCTGGCTGATGCAGTGGAAAGTGCATCACGGTCTCTGGCAAAACCTACGCCTGGAAAGATTACACAGCTCGTTGAGGATATTGTAAGCAGCAGGATACTCGATGGACAGCTCAGCGAATGTGACCTGACGCTTCGGGAAATCTCTGTAATCTCAGAGAGTTTTAACTCCACGTTGCGCAGCATGCTTCACAGTCGGATTACTTATCCAAAAGATATCAAGGATACGGAGCGTAATGGTGCGGTTAAGAATGCCGCTTCCGGTAAAAATGGCAGTAATGGACAAAAATCACCGCGGAATGGCATCCAGTCGGGAAAGGCGAAGAAGGAAGATGTTTCCCTTTCATGAGCACTGTTCCTGCAGGTCCAAGTATTGATTTATACAATCGCCAGGAAGCCATTCATCTTGACATGGGATATGTCGAAGAGGCGGTTAAAAGAGCCCTTCCCCTGTGTTTCAAAAAGGCGGTTGCCCAATCCCCACTTGTTAGTTTGGAGCAGGTTGAGGTGAGTATTGTCTGTGCAGAGGACATTTCCGAGGTGCATGCCAGGTTTTTGAATGATCCCACGGCAACTGATGTCATTACCTTTGACCACGGTGAACTTATAGTCAGTGCCGGCATGGCAGAGGAGAAGGCTGTGGAGCTTGGGCATTCCACGGAGGTTGAGTTGTTGCTTTATGTGGTTCATGGACTGCTGCACCTTGGTGGTTACAATGACAAGTCCGAGAGCGAATTTAGGGAGATGAGCAGGATTCAGGAGGCAATCTGGAAGAAGTCCTCCTGATGTTCAGTAGCTTTCTTTAACAGCCTGCTTTATCGGTATAATATTCGGCCCATGATAATATGCATGATGTGAATGGAGACTTTATAAACCGAGACATTACCGGTGACGGGGCGGAAATGTGGCGTGCTATAAGGAACGCATGTCACGGAATTCGTCATCGTGGTGCTTTGGCCTATCTTGCTGAAGAGCAGCCATGGGAGCAATTCTACCGAGAGTGCTTTCAAAGTGTGCTGTTGCCTCATTTTGCATTTGTTTACCAATCCTCATGCTCCGGCAAGATGGAAGAGATAATATCCGCTGATGACAAGCTGTTGAAGCAGGTCCCTGAGTTGGCTGCACAGCGGCTGCGACTGTCTGCAGCGGCTGTATTCCAGGCCCGGGGTGAGGGCCGGGGAATGAGCCTGTTGCGTCAACTCGGCAAAAAGCGACCGGAATGCAGCTTCACGACAGCATTTGCACTTCATGCAACACTCTTCAGCTTGCCCTTGTTACAGGCGGCAATGGCTTATGTATATCTTGAATGGAGGATGGGATCAGGAACTGCCGGACTCGTGCCGGAAAAACCTGATGAGTGGCAGGCGATATTTTCAAGTGATGTCATTGCCTCTGCCGAGTCAATACGCGAGGCTCTCGCCGGGCATTTAACAGGATGGCAGTCAGATGCCGGCTTTGTTTGTCAATGAGCGCCAAGGTTTTCAGTGTTGAGGTTGAGGCAGTTCCTGTTGCCGACATCAAGGGGGATGAAAGCCTGGCCCCCCCCCTGGCAGGTCTTGATATTCGATGATCCTGTCAATCTGATGAGCTTTGTGACCATGGTTATTCGCCGCATTTTTGGTTATTCCGAGCAAAAGGCCACGGAGCTTATGTTGCAGGTTCACAACAAGGGCAGGGCAATTGTCTGGACGGGAGACCGGGAGAAAGCAGAATTGTTTGTGCAGCAATTGCAGTCATACCAGTTGCTGGCAGCGATGGAACCCGTGGAGTAATGCCGGTCTGATGGAGTTAATACGGCATAGTGATGGCAGATGGTCTCTGGCCAGGGTGTCAGAGCTTGAATACCTTATGCTCTCACGTATACAGGAGTCTGCTGATCCTTCCGGTTGTGACCAGGCACTGGAGCGCCTCTATCCCTCGCCGGTTGCCCCCACGGCACAACTGGACCATGAAGCGGCACTATCCATTGAGGAGGATTGGCGTGAGTATACCGGGCCTGAGATCCGGGATGGTTTTAGCCAGGCGCTTGAGAAGGTTGCCTTGGATATCGCCTCGGCGAGCGTAGAGGATGATGAGGGTTACGAGTATTACGGGATGACTTTGCCTGATGCCCATGCTGAGAGCTGGTGCAGTGCATTAAACCAGGCAAGGCTTGTCCTGCATCACAGGCATGAGTTGCCTGAAGAGGCGGAGGAAATGGGAGTGAATCCTGTTTCCGAGGAATGGATAGTAGTCCTTCAATCAGAGATTTATGGAATGATCATGGAATTTTTGATCAAGGAAGTGCTCTGGGACCAATGAGTTTACAGAGTGCCTTAACAGGGGAGGGGATAATCGCATCCGGGGGGAACGGGACAGTTTCCGCGTTCAGTATTTTTTTTGTGGACTTAAGGCAAATCACGAATGGTTTTATTTGGTGAAAGGCGACGAGAATACAGGGTCATTTTACCAATTGATAAGCAACGAAACCTTCCTACTTTTCCTGAGGTTGAACAAAATGTGGCAGCCGGAAACAATATAACTCTCACGCTATGAAATGTCTTGGCTTTGTCATGGTAACGACTCCGCCGGTTGCCGGCAAAGGGAGTGGCCGGCGTGGATAAAGCCAGTTGCATCGATTAGATGACCGGTCATATGGAAAGCATGAGAACATCGAGAGCAATGATCCTGAAGATACTTCTGTGCGGAATCATTGGCGTGGGGCCTTTATGTGGAAAACAGCCTAACATCCTTTGGATTACCAGTGAGGACAACGGTCCCGACCTTGGATCATTTGGCCAGAAATATGCCCATACACCGGCACTGGATGCTTTGGCGGCAGACAGTGCCATATATACCCATGCCTTTGCCACGGCCGGAGTCTGTGCCCCTGCACGTTCAACAATCATTACCGGAATGTATCCTCCTGCACTGGGCAGTCAGCACATGCGCAGCCGGGCACCGCTTCCTGAAGGTATCCGCTTTTATTCCCATTACCTGCGTGAGGTGGGATATTATTGCACTAATAACGCCAAGAAGGATTACAACCTGATTGAGCCTCCTGGGGCCTGGGATGACTCGGGCCGTAATGCCCACTGGAAAAATGCCCCTGACGGCAAGCCTTTCTTTGCCATTTTCAACCATACAATTTCTCATGAGAGCAAGATCCGGCTGGGGGAGCAGTCTTTTCCCTACCACAAGATTGAAGATGCGCCGGTGCCTCCTTATCATCCTGATACACCGGAGACAAAAAGGGACTGGGCGCAGTACCACGCCAACATTTCCAAGCTTGATGACATTGTCGCTGCCAATCTCAAGGAGTTGGCTGATGCGGGACTTTCGGAGGACACGATCGTTTTCTATTACGGTGACCATGGTTCCGGCATGCCCAGGCACAAGCGCTGGCTGTGGGATTCCGGCATTCACATTCCTTTATTGGTAAGGATCCCGGAAAAGTGGAGTGCCTGGCGTGAGGTGGCCCCGGGAAAAAAGACGGGCAGGCTTGTCAGTTTTGTCGACCTCGGGCCAACGGTTTTGAGCCTTGCCGGGATCAAGCCTCCCCCGCACATGCACGGAAAGGCTTTTCTCGGGGAGCATGCAGTTGCCCCGCGGCAATATGTTCATGCCTTTCGCGGTCGCATGGATGAGCGTTATGACATGGTTCGGGCAGTCAGGGACAAGCGCTACAAATACATCCGCAATTACAATCCACACCAGGTCTACGGGCAATATATTGCCTACATGTTCCAGACCGACACGACACGGATCTGGAAAGAGTTGTTTGATCAGGGCAAGCTCAACGCAGTGCAAAGTGCCTTTTGGAAAACCAAGCCACCTGTTGAACTGTATGATACCCATGCTGACCCGCATGAGATACATAACCTGGCAGCCAGCCCGGAGCATGCCGGGCAACTTGCACGGCTGGCCCGGGAACTGGACCGCTGGCAGCTGGAAATCAGGGACCTGGGATTCTTGCCTGAGGGCCAGATGCATGACAGGAGGGGAAGCCTGACCCCGTATGAATTTGGTCGTCACGCCAAGAAATATCCCCTTGCCAGGATCAAGTCTGCAGCAGAGAAGGCGGTGAACGCGAGAGCTGGTGATCTCGATCAATTGCGCAGCATGATGCGTGATCCTGATGCAGCCATTCGCTACTGGGGTGCGACAGGCTGCATTCTGCTGGCTGACAAGGCGGCACTTGCCAGAAGGGATTTACTGAAGTTATGCGGGGATTCCTCTGCTGACGTCCGCACTGCTGCAGCACAGGCCTTGTTTAAGCAGGGTGAGGGTGGTCGGGCTGTTGTTGTTTTGCAGGCAGTAATGGAAGAGAAGAACGCTTTTTCACGCCTGCGTGCCATGAATGTCCTTGACCACATGGACGAAACCGCCCGCGTGGCGGTGGCCAGGATTGCCGAGGTTGGTGATAGTGAGAAAATCGGCGCCTATGGAGAGAACTATATTGGCAATGTGATCAAGAAAGCCGCTACAGACCTTGGAATTACAACTTCCAAGAATACGAATAAGGAGTCCCGGGCAAAACAGCGGCGTGAAAAAAAAGACAAGAGGAAGAGAAAGGCTAAAAAGCCTGAATCAGGGACTTAAGGCGTTATTCCTTTTTTCCAGGACAGGAGTCCTTGCATTTAAAGTGACTCCTGACCACATTGCCGATTATGTTTGCGCAACTTTCAGGAGGCCTTGAGGGCGTTTTCAAGAAACTCAAGGGCCAGGGAAAAATCACCGAGAAGAATGTCGCGGATGCGATGCGTGAGGTGCGGATGGCCCTGCTTGAGGCAGATGTGGACTTTGGTGTCGCCAAGGAATTCATAGCCAAGGTCAAGGAGCGTTCCCTTGGTGAGAAGGTTCTAAGGAGTGTGACTCCCGGGCAGCAGGTAGTTAAGATATTTCAGGACTGCTTGACTGAACTCTTCGGTGGGGATGCTGCAGCCCTGGATTTGAACGTTCCTGCAAGGATTGTCATGTGCGGTCTCAACGGAGCGGGCAAGACCACGACCTCGGGAAAGCTTGCCCTGCGCCTTAAGAAAGAGGGACGTAAACCGCTGCTTATCGCCTGTGACCTTTACCGGCCGGCAGCCGTGGAACAATTGGCCACCCTTGCGGCTGAGATTGATGTTCCGGTGTTCCGGCCTGATCCGGGAGAGAAGAATATTGTGAAGGCTGCCAAGAAGGCCCTCGTCTGGGCGGAGGCCCAGGGTGGAAATGTCTTGATTTTTGATACTGCGGGAAGACAGGAGATCGATACTGAGCTGATAGAGGAACTCAAGCGCCTTACTGACTTGCTCAAGCCCAGGGAAACCCTGCTTGTTGCTGATTCGGCTACTGGCCAGCAGGCAGTCAGCGTGGCGACACATTTCAATGATGCGGTTGGCATTACCGGAATCGTTCTGACCAAGCTTGATGGTGATGCCAGGGGCGGTGCTGCACTTTCCATGCGCTCGGTGACTGGTCAACCGATCAAGTTTGTAGGTGAGGGGGAAAAGCTCACTGACCTCGATGTCTTTGTGCCTTCCCGCATGGCTGAGCGAATCCTTGGAATGGGGGATGTTGTCGGTCTTGTCGAGAGGGCGGCAGAGGCCATTGATGAGGAAGAAGCCATGAAAATGGCAAAGCGGATGGAAAAGAAATCCTTCGATTTCAATGATTTCCTGGCGCAGATGAAGATGATGCAGAAGATGGGACCCCTGGACGGGATTCTGGGCATGTTGCCTGGAGCATCAAAGCTGAAGGGACTGGCCGGGGCAATGGATGAAGGCAAACTGAAGAGAGTTGAGGCGATTGTATTGTCCATGACTCCGAAGGAGCGTAGTCGTCCGGAGATTCTAAATGGCAAACGGCGCCTTCGCCTTGCCCGGGGCAGCGGCAACAGTATTACGCAGGTGAATCAGTTTTTGCGCCAATTCGGCCAGATGCGGAAAATGATGCGAAGCAAGGGTAAGATGCGCAAGATGCTGGGACAACTTGGAGGAGGAGGGATGGATATGGACAGTCTTGGGGGATTGCCAAAGGGGATGAAATTCTAGGATTTGCCTTGGTTATAAAAAAAACCTTGGCAATTGGCGAAAAGAGGGCAAATTTAGCGCCCGCTTCAAAAAGGCGCAGTTGGACAGATTGTGCCGGAGGCACTCATCACTGATAACATGGCAGTTGTAATTCGTTTGAGAAGAGAAGGATCAAAGGGTCGCCCTTATTACAGGGTTGTCGTTACTGATTCGCGTTCCCCCCGTGATGGCAGGTTCATTGAGAGTGTTGGTGTCTATGACCCAATGCATGAGGGTAAAGACGCCATGGACCTGGAGAAGGTCGATCAGTGGATTGGCAAGGGTGCAAAGCCCAGTGACACAGTGCGCAGCCTGATTCGCAAGGCCCGGAAGAGTGCATCATCTGCTGCCTAATCAGGTAAATCCTGAGTTTCTGATTTTTTTGGGGGAGGGCTGGCATGAGGCCCTTTATCGTTAAAAGAGGCGGTTTATTGTTGGGTCGTGGCTGTTCACTTAAGGTGTTGCCGGGACGCATGGGTATTCTTGCAGCTCTCGGCGAACTGGCTTAGCCTGTGGTAAAGTTTTTACCGATGGGTAGGTTTACCTTGTTGAATTTCGTTCTTGTTTTCTGGATGTCACCACTGTTGTCAGGTGGTGGTGTTCTTTGTGCACTTGAGCTGGTCGGCGGTGTAGAGGCAGCAGCAGAGCCGGAAAGTGCCGGTCCGGGTGAAGAAGAGAAGGCAGAGCAGTGGCCCCTGACGGCAGGAGATTCCATTCTTGTGGACCTGGAGATGAATCCTGAGGATCAGGATTTTGAGAAAAAGATTACCCCCCTATTTCTCCAGAGCGACGAGCTTGAGCGGGTGATCAGGCAGATCGGTGATCTTGATGCTGAGGATTTCCGGAAGCGTAATGATGCCTCAAGGGCACTGGTGATGGTGGCGGCTCCCATTGAGCATTTGCTTGGAGGTGCCCGAAGGGATGCCGGAGCGGAGATGTCCAGACGCATTCAGGGAATACTCAATGTGCGCATTAAGCAGCGACGCCTTGATGCGCTTTATCATGTCGCCGGCAGGTTGAGCTCGAGATCGCTTCCGGGTTGGGGTAGCCGCCTGGGGGTGATGTCCTCAACTTTTGATCCCGTGTCACACTGGGATCTGTTGCGCATGTTTGAGATTGCGGCGGCAGAGTGTTCGCAGCAGCAGGATCGTGAGGTGTTTGAAAAATCTCTGCACTCTGACTATCAATCAGAGAGGGAACTTGCAGCCTTTGTCATAGGTTATCGATTTTTATCTGGGATCGAGAAGAGCCGCGTCACCGATTTGGTGGGAGATGACGAATTTCTTGAGTTGGCCATGGCGCGTGGACGTGCTGCCAAAGGGGATGCTGAAGTCTCCAAAGTGCTCCTTCAATTATTGGGCTCGGAGAACCTGCGTGTGCGTCATGAGGCCGGGATCCTGCTCCGAGTTCTCCATGACAAGGACTTTGGCTTTGCCGGCTATGATCGTGCAGGGAGCAGGGCCGAGGCAGTTGGACGGTGGCAGAATTACCTGGGAAGCCTGGCAGATGATGTGATCCTCGAGGAGGCAAGGATTGGAAGAGGTGCCCGGGGTGAGTTTATGGTGCTTGTGGCAACCCCACCGGGAAAGGACGGGGCAGTGACTCCGTGGACAACCAGTGGGAGGAAGTTGAGCAAGTCCGGACTGGCTGCCTCGATGGCGTCGATCCGGCCGGATTCCATATCATTTAATGATCCTGCCGGCTTGGCGGTTGCTTCCGGAGGTGGACATGAGGCGGGGCGGGTAGCTGTTTTCACTAATGAAGGCAAAGAGATCTGGAGTGCCTCCGGGATTCCGGTGGAAGGGGGGGCAGCGATCATGCCGGGAGGCAGGTTACTGGTGGCAATTGGCAGTGAGGTTGAAGAATTGGATATCAGTGGGGGGCGCGCGGGGGTATGGAAAATGCCATCCAGGATTCTTTCCTTCAAGAGGTTGCGTGAAGGGCGTTTCCTCTGTGCGCATCCCGAGGCGGGCAGTTTGGCTGAATATGGAAGTAAAGGGCAGTTATTATGGCGCGTGGAGGGCTTTGATCATCCCCGTTGGGTGGAGCGTCTTGAGAGCGGTAACTTGCTTGTGGTTGTAGACGCGGAATTAGCCAAGGAAGATAGTGACCGGCGACCCAATGCAGGCAAAATGCGAGTGATCGAGACTTCGCCTGACGGGAAAGTTGTCTTGTCCAGTATTCATCCAAAGGGAGTCAATGTCATCAGCAGTGCCGCGCGTTTACCAAACGGCAATACCCTGGTGGGAACAGAAAAGGGGCTGGCTGAATACACGCCCGAGGGCTATGCGGTGAAGGTCTGGCTAAAGAATGTTATTTCCACAATCCATGTGCGCTAGGATCCAACAGTTGAAAAGGTTTTCTCGTGCAGTGACCGTCACGTGGTCACTCATGGTTTTTATTGGCATTTCCGGTGCGCAGCCCGCAATGGATTGGTGGATTGAGTTGGTTGCCGAGCGCTCTCTACCGGAGGCTGTGCAGGAATCGCGCCGCAAGGCGGCAGAGAAAAAGACGGAAAAAGACGATAAGGATCCCAAAAAGGAAGATGAAGAAATTACGGCCAAGTTGAAAGGCAAGGTGAAGGAGCTCCTTGAGGTGCTGCCCAAATTAAAACTGAAGGATGAACAGAAAAAGGAAGGGGAACCTGCCTCGGAAAAGAAACCTGAAAAAAAGGTGCCTGTTGAAGGTGATAAAGAGGAAGTTGAGGAGGTGCCCGGCAAGCCCAAGGAAGGCCCGGGGGGAGGGAACCCGGCAAGCAATGACAAAGAGCCGGCCGGCAGGGAGGAGCAACTTTCCATTACCGTGGCAATGGCAGGTGAAATCCTTGCCATGAAAAATGACCACCTGATATTTCGCCCGGTTCTCAATCCCGGGAAGGAGTTGAAATTACCATTGAGGAAAATCAGTTCCTTAAGTCGACATGCCCCGGGAAAGCAGCCTCCTGAAGAAAATGACAAGGGCCTTGAATTCCGTGTTTCGCTAAGGGATGGATCGGAAATTCCCGGCCACTTGGTCAGGCTTGGTGACAAGGCAATAGTCGTCTCCTTTGCCGGCAGCGGGACGGAGCTCAGCCTGCCGCTTACAGAGGTAACAAGAATAGAGCGTAGTGAGCCGCTCAGTGATGCCGCTAAAGGAATCCTGCCCCTGGTTCCCGGCCGGCATGTCGCGGCCCTTGCCACCGGCGAGATTGTTGCCGGGCAGCTTTTGCCTTCTGTCGACTCTGAGAGGTGGCTGCGAATCTCAAGCCCGATACTCTCGGTAGAGGCACCGTTGTCCCTGATTGATCTGCTTGTCTTTCCTGATCCGCAGGCTGTGGTTGTCGATGTCGAGGAGTTGCTCGCTGAAGATATCAAAGTGGAGAATGACGGCAATAATGGAGAGCCTTTACCTGTCGATCATGTGGAGGATGCCGATACCGGGACTGATGAGGAACCTGAAGCGGCAATACTCCACCTGGTTTCCCTTGCTCCGGCCGGGATGTTATGGGCAAAAAAAATCGAGGTGGATGGCAACAATCTCCTGCTTTCCGCTCTTGGTTCAGAGCGCGTGGTTGTACCGCTGGAGAGGGTAGAGTCACTGAGTTTTGGCCATGAAGGGCTTCCAGCAAGTGCCCCGGTCCTCGTCTGGGGCGGTTATTCTGATGAGGATGATGAGTATCGCAAGACCATTGACGCTATCGATAATCGGATCCCTGCCAGAAAGTTGATCCGCAGCAGGTCGAGAGTCCCGGATGGTGACTTCATGCGGCATTTGCGGCGTTCACGTGTCTTGCTGGTTCCTGAAATGGAAGCTTTCAAGAAGTCTGTATTGAAGGATGCCATGGAAAAGGATGGACGGGGATGCCCGAGCTGGAGTGAGGTGTTCCGTGATTTTCTTCGCCGCGGAGGGAACATTGTTTTTCTCAGTCCCACGGGCGAGGCATTGTCCTTTTTTAATGAATGTGGATTGGGACCGTTGCGTTCCGGGGGGAGCGGAACCGGTTGGGAGTTTACCGCTGAAGGCAGGAAGCTTGGTGCAAAGGTTGAGGGTGTTGTCAGTAATGTGAATTCAACGCACTATTACCGGCAGGCTCAACCCTGGGAAATCTGGGGAGCTGCTAAAGGCGGCGGCAATGGTGCCGTGGTCATGGGGCGGCGCATGGAGCGTGGCTGGGTCATGGTATATGGTGCCGATTTCTATAATACGAACAATGCTTCGACCGAAACGTTGCTACGCTTGATCCAGTTCAGGGCAGGAGGCTAGCATCCTCATGGGATTGGGGCCAAACTCATGCCGCCAATGAGCGGTTCAGTGCCAATTTACCATGGATATTTTCCGTATTCGACACGGGGCTCTATTTGGTGCTTAAATGAAGTAATCCATATTTCATGAAAACAATTTCCACATTTCTTGCCCTGTTCTCACTGCCTGCAGTCACCTGTTTTGCTCAGGATAATTCCAATGCCTCTCCAGCCAGGACCGGTCAGGGTGCGGGTATTTATGAAGTGGTTCGTAACTGGCCGAAGTATCCCGAAGGCACGAAACTGGGAAACCTGCATGGCGACATTGCTGCTGATAGCAAGGGAAAGGTCTATATTGCCACCGGCGGGACGATTCAGGTGATTGCCGCCGATGGAACCTACGAGGGAGAGTTGCGAGCCAAGAACGGTAACAAGGCCTTCAGGGGAGTGCATGGCATGAAGGTGCGCAAGATCGACGGTGAAGAGACACTCATCATAGCGATGCCGGGCGTAAAGCGCGTGGTCAATGTCAGGTTCGACGGCACTGTGGTATGGCAAATTATCGGGCCGCCAAAGGTAGAGGGAATGTATGGGAGTATCTCCCAATACAATCCGACTGACCTCGATGTTGCCCCTGATGGAAGGGTTTACATAGTTGATGGTTATGGCAAGTCACTGGTTCACGTTTATGACAAGGACCGTAATTACCTGAAAACTTTCGGCGGCAAGGGCAAGGAGGACGGACAGTTCAATATCTGTCACAATATACTCATTGATACCCGTTCCGATAAGCCGAGCCTTTTGATAAGTGACCGCCAGAACAACCGCCTGCAATTACATGACATGGACGGGAAATTTATCAGGACAATTGACGGCAAGCTGGGGCGTCCCTGTGCTGCCGACATCCATGGTGAGCTTCTCGCAGTTGGTGAGCTGGATGGCAGGGTTTCACTTTATGATAAGGAGAACAAGCTGATTTCCCGCCTTGGCGATGAACCGAAAAATCGCAAAAAGGCAGGGAACCGTGTTGGCCCGGCTGACTGGCATGTGGGTGCCCTGATTGCTGTACATGGCTGCACATTTGATGCCAAGGGGGACCTTTACGCCCAGGAATGGAACGTGCACGGCAGGGTAACCAAGTACACCAAAGTCAAGTAAAGCCTTGCAGCAGGCCAGTTGATACCAGCTGTGTGAAACGTTTCAGCAGGAAAGGTATTCCTGCAAAGAGGCAATAAAATTGTTCTGTCAGCCAAGATGCCCGCGTGTGACCAGGTTGTTTAGTCGACGGGCGACATCAACAAGCCCGTCCACGACAGCCTCGCTGTAGCTCCTGCCATCAGTGGTATCAATCCCGTGGCCGCTGTCCAGCTGGCGGAGCGCCTCCAGGGCGGGATCCTCGTGGTGGAAGAGTTCAACGAAGACAAATTCAAGCTTGCCTGACCTGGCGGCAGCCCCCAGGAGTGCGCCAATCCATCCGTCATCAGTGGACAGGCATCCCCGCGTGGTTTTTGCCGAGGCATGGAACATGCTGAATTCATCGGATTCAGCAATCTCCGTGATCAGCGCCTCATTCTCAGGGATCGAAAGATCGGAGTCGCCACAGTGGGCAGCATCGACCATGACACGGAAGAATTTCCGGCCAAGGACTTCATTGGCGGCCTTGACGACTTCCCAGCACTTGGCTACGTCGGTAAATGTCTGGAATTCGCCGCCGCGCAAGAACTCGATGTGCCAGTGCTTGATTCCTGCGTCCATGGCTCCGCTCTCCTGAACAGCACGGATATGCACCTTGGCATCCTGCGCCACGGCGGCAGCGAAATCCTCCCCGGTCTTTGGTGTTGCTCCTTCCTGCATCCATTCCTCGATGGAAGTTGATGCGACCTGCTCGATGCCGTATTTCTTGGCCACTTCAAGCCCGGCCTTGAGCATTTCCACCACCTTGTCCTCATCATCCGGATTCATCGGGTCAGCTCCGCCGACCATCAGCATCAGGTGAACGGCCAGGCCCAGGGCACGAAGGCCCGTGATCATGTCCTCTGTATCACCCTCGTCCACTCCCGGGAAGACGGTAATTTGTGCACTGGCAATCTTTACCGGTGATAGCTCAATAAGCCTTGCCATCTCGTTGACAACAATGAGGTCCCCGTCTTCAGTCCGGGGCAGGCGTCCTTCGTCGTCGGGCACGAGGCCGCCGACAAATTTGATGTGGGTGGGGACAACGCCCAGTTCGACATTTGCTTTGAGAGTGATTTGTTCTGCCATGATGGCGTGGATTGTGGGGCAAAATTCCTTTCACTGCAAGTCTGCAGGGCAAAAGGTGATCACTAAATGACGGGTGATACTTATTTATTGTATAAAGATCGGTCGTATTGGTAGGGTATTTAAGCGTGTCTGAAGGGAGAATGGTTTTTCGATACTGTTGCGTTCATGCTGTCTTGTTATGGGGCCTTTCAGGCAGTGTCTTCCTGTCGGGTGTTGTATATGGGCAGCAGGATACATTGGAAAGCACATATGGTAGCGAGATCAGGCCGTTGCTCAGCCAATATTGTTTCGAGTGCCATTCAGGTGAGGATTCCGAGGCCGATATCGACCTTGATTCATTTAAGGAAGTTGCCGATATCCGGCGGGCTACAAAGGTCTGGATCAAGGTGGCTGAAATGCTTTCCAGCAGACAGATGCCGCCGAGGAAATCCGAGCAACCGGATGCTGGGCAGCGACGACAACTTGAGCACTGGGTGCAGGGTTTTCTTGCCGCGGAGGCGCGCTTGCGCGCGGGCGATCCCGGCAGGGTTATCCTGAAGCGATTAAATAACGCGGAGTATAACTATACTGTCCGGGATCTCACTGGGATTGAATCCCTTGATCCGACACGCCAGTTTCCAGTCGATGGGGCAGCGGGTGAGGGATTTACGAACACAGGAGCTGCGCAGGTCATGTCACCGGCTTTGTTGACCAAATACCTTGATGCCGCCAAGGAGATTGCCGCCCACGCCGTGCTCACCCCGGAAGGGATCCGGTTTTCCCCTTACACGACAGAACGTGATCAAACCGATGAGCTGCTTACCAGCATCCAGGCCTTTTATCGTCAGTTCACGGAGGACGGTGGCGGTTCCGGCGTAAATCTTCACGGGATCAGGTTCACTACGAACCAGGGAGGACGGCTTCCGTTGGCAAGCTATCTGGCGGCGACGCTTGTGCATCGCGAGGCACTGGAAAGTGGCACGAAAACCATTCAAGCCGTGGCAGATGAAGGTGAGCTGAATGCCAAATATTTTCTGAGGCTGTGGCAGGCTCTTTCAGCGAAAAAGCCGAATGACGACACGCTGCTTGGCAGCTTGCGGGAGCGATGGCGTAAGACGGAGTCGCATGATCCCTCAGGACTGGTGGCGCAAATCGAGCAGGCACAGAAGAAGCTGTGGAAATTCAATTCGATCGGGCACATTGGTCGTGATGGTGCACCGCCACGATGGATGGAGGAGGTTGGGGTCAAGACCCTCTTCGCAACGGGTCAGGGCCTGAAATGGCAGCTGCCCGTAGCATCAGATGGCAAGGACACCGTCTTCCACCTCGCCACGGGTGACGCGGGTGACGGGAATGACCACGATTATGTCGTCTGGAAGAACCTGCGCCTGGAAGGTGGCGGGCGCCCACCGCTGGTATTACGGGACGTGGCGGGATTGCAGGAACGCATAGACAGGTTGCGACTTGAGATGCTTGGACATACTGCCAGTTATCTCGCTGCGGCTCGTAGCGTTAAAACCGAGAGCGGTGTCGCCAAGGTTGCAGCGGAACACAAGGTTGATGCCGATACCCTCAAGGTGTGGCTGGACTATCTGGGCATCGGACGTAGCAGTGCTGTAAGGGTTGAAGGTCACCTGACGAAAAAAACCAGCAGTCGAAAGGGGATTGCCGGCTGGGCAGCGACGAGACCGGACTCCCTGCCCGCCGTGATTGCAAACTCCTCGGACAAAGATGAGCGTATTCCCGGTCTGGCAAAGGCTCACTCGGTGGTGGTTCATCCGACCCCGACCCATTATGCCGCCGTGGGTTGGCAAAGCCCGATTGATGGTGTGGTACGCGTCCAGGCCAGTATTGCCGATGCTCATTATGATTGCGGTAACGGAGTGGAATGGTTGCTGCAGCATCGCGTTGCCGGGAAGGTTGGCACGTTGTGGAAAGGTGAATACGATGTTCGTGGCTCGGCCACGATGAAGCCGATAACCGTTGCGATTGGCAAGGGAGAATTGCTGTCATTTTTGGTTGGGCCGAGAGAAGGTGGACATACCTGCGACCTGACGTCTATCACTCTCATTGTTACCGAGGTTGACGGTGCGAAACGGGTCTGGAACCTTGCAAGGGATGTGTCATCGGATCTTCACGATGGCAACCCTCACGCTGACAGCCACGGCAACGAGGGCACGTGGCATTTTTATCAGGGTGAAATGGTGAAGGTTGATAAAGGCAGTGCGCCCATTGTCACCGTGCCTACTGGTTCGATCCTTGCAGAGTGGCTCACCGAAGAGAGTGAAGTGAGACGCAGTGAACTGGCACGGCAGGTGCAGGAACTGGCCACGGGAAAGATACGGGAAGATGCTAACTCACCTGATACGATATTGCAGCGGCAGTTGCGCACGCTGACGGTTCCGATTGATTTGCCGGCCTTGCAAAAGGATTTGAAACCGGGGATACGCTTTGGCCAACATCCGCTGGGGCACGTTGTCGATTCGGCTGACCTGGTGGTTCTGGCCCCTGAGGTCATCGAATTTCGTGTTCCGGCGGAACTGGCCAGGGGCCGAGAACTGGTCGGCATGGCGGAACTGGACCCGAGGCACGGACATGATGGCAGTGCCCAGGTGCAAATCCTGGCGACTAAGCCTGCAGATCTGGATGTTTCAGTGAACGATCCAATCCTGATTCGTGAGGGGAGCCAGGTGCGGGAGCGTATGGAGGGGCCGGTCAGCCGCTTTCGCAACCTGTTTCCACCGGCACTCTGCTATGCCCGTATCGTCCCGGTCGACCAGGTTGTCACGCTGACGCTCTTTCACCGCGAGGATGACCACCTGAAACGGTTGATGCTGGATGACAGGCAGGCTGCCGAACTCGATCGGTTGTGGGATGAATTGTTTTACGTGGCACGTGAACCGCTGAAATACCAGGTTGCTTTTGAGCAGATTAGGGAATTTGCAACTCAGGATCGTCCCGATCTGGTCAAGGCCTGGGCGCCCCATGTGAACTCTGTAAATGGTCGGGCAGAGGCTTTTCGCAAGCGGCTTGTTGCTGTCGAGCCGATGCACGTTGAGGCGGTGGCGCAGCTTGCCGATCGAGCCTGGCGCAGACCGCTTATTGATTCCGAGAAACAGGGGTTGCGCGGTCTGTATGGACAGTTGCGTGAGAGTGGTATTGCGCATGAGGAGGCGATTCGACTGATGATCGCGCGGGTGTTGACTTCGCCGGCGTTTCTCTACCGCAAGGAACAACCGGCACCGGGCGGGAAGGCTGCGCCTGTTAGGGGCCTGGAACTGGCGAACCGGATGAGCTATTTCCTCTGGTCATCGATGCCGGATGCTGAATTGCGTCGCATCGCGCTTGCTGGCAAGCTTGCCGATGGGGAGGTGGTCATCGAACAGGCGCGGCGGATGCTGAAGGATTCCCGTATTCGGCGCCTCGCAATCCATTTTGCCTGCCAATGGCTGCACGTACGCGATTTTGACCGGAATGACGATAAGAACGAAAGGATCTATCCCGAGTTTGCTAAGCTCCGGAGCGATATGTATGAGGAAATCGTGCGCTTCTTTGAAGACATGTTCCGCAATGACGGTTCGATTCTTTCCTTGCTTAGTGCAGATCACACCTTCCTGAACGAAGCGCTGGCGAAACACTACGACATCGGGGGAGTGAGCGGGCCGCAGTGGCGGCGAGTGGAAGGTATCCGAGAAAAGGGACGCGGTGGCGTTCTGGGCATGGCAACTGTTCTTGCCAGCCAATCCGGCGCGTCTCGTACCAGCCCGATTCTCCGGGGTAACTGGGTATTTGAAACGCTGCTAGGCGAACGGCTGCCCCGTCCGCCTGCCGGTGTTCCTGACTTGCCGGAGGAAGTGCCAACCGGACTGACGGCCCGGCAGTTGATCGAGAAGCATAGTTCGGTGGAGGCGTGTGCCAAGTGTCATGCCAGGATTGATCCTTATGGTTTCGCTCTGGAACATTACGATGCCATTGGCCGATTACGGCCACAGGTCGCGGACACCAGGACCACGTTGCCGGGAGGCAAGGAAATCGAGGGTCTTCGGGGCTTGCGTGACTACCTGGCTGAAGACCGACGTGAGGATGTCGTGCGGCAGTTCTGTCGTAAACTGCTTGGCTATGCACTTGGCCGTGAGTCTCAGCTTTCCGATGAGCCACTGATCGACATGATAATTGCTAAACTCGCCGGCAACGGTTACCGTTTCAGCGTAGCAGTCGAAATGATTGTCAATAGTCGGCAATTTTGCGAGATCAGAGGAAGAGACAACAACCAAGACTGATTGACAGTCACCACTGCAAGACACCACAATTCGAGGAAAAAATAATGTCCGGATATCAACTTTCCCGTCGCACCATGCTTCGCGGGATTGGTGTCAGTATCGCGTTACCCTGGATGGAATCGCTGCGCGTGTGGGGCGATGAAATTTCCACCAGGAACAAAGCCAGCCAAGCCCCGACGCGGATGGCAATCCTGTTCGCCGGCTGTGGCTTCCACAAACATGAGTGGTGGGCCAAGGGTGAAGGCAAGTCGATGAAGCTTGGCAAGGTCCTTGAGCCGCTGAACGAATTCCGGGAAAACATGGTGTTCATCCGCGGGCTTTATAACGCTGAGGCCCTGAAGGGAAACATCCACAGTTCACAGACCGGCAACCTGCTTTCAGGGGCGCCGCTGGCGTCTGGCGGCACGATCCGCAGCGGCACCAGTGTGGACCAGCTCATCGCGCAGCGAGTCGGGCATCAAACCAAAGTGCCAAGCCTGGTATTAGGCTGTGAAAAGGCGAACCCCTCAGTGCACAAGAATTACTCGATGCTCTACAGTTCACATATTTCGTGGAGCAGTCCGACGACGCCGACTCCACTGGAGGTTTATCCGGCACTGGCCTTTGACCAGTTGTTCAAAGACCGCGCCCAGCGCGGCGACAAGAGTGTCCTTGATGCGGTGCTGGAGGATGCACACGATTTCCGGCGGGGGATCAGCCGTCGAGACCAGCAGAAGCTCGACGAGTACCTGAACTCGGTTCGGGAAGTGGAGAAACGCATCGAGAACGCCGGCCAGCGCGGGGAACTGCAGGGTTGGCGTCCGAGTTTAACCAAGCCAAACATTCCGCGGCCGAAAGACGGCTACCCGCAGGACATCGTCGAGCACATGCGCCTGATGAGCGACATTCTCGTGCTGGCTTTCCAGACTGACACAACCCGTGTCTGTACCCTCAAGCTGAACAACGACCACGGCACGCTGCGCTTTCCCCACCTCGGGGTCGATTACATGATCCACCACCTGCTCTCGCACAGCGACAGCAAGGATTGGCTGAAAGTAAACCGGTTCTTCCTGGAGCAGGTGGCCTACATTGCCCGCAGGATGGATTCAATCCAGGAAGGCGAACGCACCTTGCTGGACAATTCGATGTTGATGCTGTGTTCGAGCATGATCCACGGCAACCATGATGCCAACCAGCTTCCGGTCGTCATGCTGGGCGGCGGCGGGGGCAGGATCAAGGGTGGCCAGAACCTCGATTACCTGGGAAAGGCCGATCGCCAGATGTGCCGGCTCTATCTCAGCATGATGGACAAGATGGACGTGCGGCCGGAGACCTTCGGGGATGCAACCATGCCGCTTGAGGAGGTCTGACAGGTTTCATTATGTATCCGGTTAACAGAAGGTTTTCTCAGCTCATATTGCTGCTAGGTGTTTTTTTTGTTTATCCATTGATCTCTAGTGCCGTTGAGGTTGGCCTGAACAAGCAGCTCTTTGTTGATGACCATGTCATCTCAAGTAAGGAAAATGTAACCCTTGAAGTTGGTCAGGCACGCAAGTTTGGCGTGGTGATGAAACCGACATTGCCCTCTGACTTCCAGGCGGGCAAGGTGCATGACGGTCCTGATGGTGGGCCGGGTTACGAATTTGGAGAATCCACTTTCTGCTGGTTTTTTTCGCCGCACTGGGACCCAGATAAGGAGATGTTTAGGCTCTGGTATATGGCGAGCAAGCGCAAGGGCAGCGGTTTGGCTTACGCCGAGTCGAAAGACGGTATCAATTGGACCAAGCCGATGGTATCCAAGGATGGCAAGAGTAATCTAGTGATTGTCAATCCAGGAGGCGGGCTTGACGGCATCACCGTGACGATCGACCCGGTCCTCCCCTGGGGCCATGCAGAGAAATACAAGGCGGCTTACTTCTCCTACGGAGGTCAGGGTAACCACGGCACCAAGACACGTATAGATTATTCGGTCGACGGGATTACGTGGAAATCTTATAACGGGGGCAGGCCGGTAACAGGCAGGGCTGCAGACTTCAGTAATCTAATCACCTGGGATCCCAACCGGAAACGCTATCTATTGCTATGTCGTCAGGATTTCGGGGCCGGCGGGGGGGTCGGTGAACTGCGAGGTGTCCGAGTCATGGTGCATGACAAAGACAACGATTTGATGAATCACCCAACAGCTTGGAAGACCTTGACCACGTTTCTGCTGAATGACCCTGACCAGAGTGTAGTCCCAAACAGCAAGGGCACGCCAGAACGTCAGATTCACACCTTTCCGATCTGGCATTATGAAGGCGTATGGTTCGCCCTCACCGATGTGTTGGCGGCGACTGATGTGCCCGTGCCAAAGGGTAAGCAGGATTTCAAGACACGTCACGAAAAGGGCGTGTGGGAATTCTACATGGCTCCGTCGCGCGATGCGATCAATTTCGATTTCAAAGTGGCAGCCTATCCGCGCAAGACCCTGATTCCCCGGGGCCCTGACAGTAGTTTTGATAAAGATTGTGTTCGTCCACCGGCGAATATAATCACGCACCAGGACGAGCACTGGATCTATTACCTCGGAACCAATGAACGTTGGGGTGCTCGAAAGTGGGATGCCCGATTGGGCTTGGCTAAACTTCGACTCGATGGGTTCTTTTATCTTCAGGCAAAGGAGAAACCGGGAATCGTGATGACCAAGCCATTCGAGCTTAAAGGTGACAGGATCCAGATCAATGTAGACGCAAGCGCAGGTCAGTTGAGGGTTGATTTGCTTGATGCTCAGGGTAACCCGCTTCCTGCCTTTTCAGGTGAGGCTGCCAGGGTTTATGGCAATGTCGATCAATTGCGCATGGAGCCCAAATGGAATGCCGGGGCTGATCTCTCCGACCTGAAGGGCACGGTGATCAGGCTGAAATTTCATCTGAAAAACGCCAAGCTGTACTCATTCCGGTTTCTTTGATCTAATGGCTTTCCATTTTATTGCTTACGTTTAGGCGGTCACCGCTGTGTTTTTTTTCGACGCTAAGCAAGCGGTTACCTAACAGCGGTATCTGGATATCGCATTTTTGGGCACATGGCATGTGGGAGTCACCTGCCCGGAAAGATGCTGTTATTTCAGTGGGCACACCGGATGTCTATTCATTGGTGGAATTCCCCACGCTTTTAAATCCAACTCGGAAATCTCTGCGTAAAGAAAGGTATGCGCAGCACGAAGCTACAACATATTCAAAATTAGACCTGATTAACCTACAAGGCACACATTCGCTATGAAAATTAACAAAATGATAACAGCTGCCGCATTGTCCCTGTTTATTAATGCCTCTTTTGCTTCTGCAAAAGAGAAAGACATTATTGATACGGCAGTTGGTGCTGGAAACTTCAAGACTCTGGCTGCCGCGTTGAAATCAGCCGGTTTGGTTGATGCCTTGAAAGGTGCCGGACCTTTTACTGTTTTTGCTCCGACGGATCAAGCCTTTGCCAAATTGCCTCATGGAACTATTGAAAACCTACTCAAGCCAGGGAATAAGCGGCAATTGATTGATGTACTCACATATCATGTCGTAAGCGGCAAGGTGCCCTCAAAAGTGGCCGTAACACTGGATAAAGCCACAGCCCTGAACAAGAAAACAATCAACCTTACGGTCAAGGGTAAGTCGTTGTTCCTGAATGAATCCAAAGTCTCAAAGGCTGATATAGAATGCAGCAACGGAATCATCCATGTGATTGATGCCGTTTTGCTGCCGCCAAAGAGATCCCCCAAGAAAGCCATGAAAACCGGTGCCGGTCGCGACCTTATTGGTCTGGCGATTATGAAAGGCGCACCGCTTTACAATCATGGCAATCATCATGCATGCGCCGCTGTCTATGAAGTAGCAGCGCATGCATTAATGGCTATGCCGGAATCTGCAGTTTCCACCCAGGATCGCAGGATGCTCAAGCACGCCATCATCAGTGCATCCAAGTCCCAATGCATGACATCAAATGCCTGGACCTACCGGAGCGCTTTTGACCGCATCATGGTTGCCACAAAGTAACCAATATTTCAGCTAGGTAGCTGGAGGGCATCAGGATAAGCCGGAATAATAGGTGCTTTATTTTGATGCCCTCCTTGTTTATGAATTAACGGCAATGGATGAGCCTTCCGACCTTGAAGAGTTAACGCTCATGCAAAGAATTGCTGGTGGTGACGCTTCGGCTTTGAATGCCCTTCATAAGAAAACCTCAGGTATCCTCTATAAAATGGCACTAAAAATAATGTATAGTGTGCCAGAGGCTGAAGAAGTGGTGCAGGATGTTTTCATGTCGGTCTGGAAAAACGCAGGTAAGTTTGACAGCAAAAAAGCAAAGGTTCTAACTTGGATGACTGTAATCATGAAGAATCGTTGTATTGACAAGATCCGTGCCCGTAAAAGGCGCATACCAGCCGGTTTCTCAGATGAAAACGCAAGTCATCATGCTTTCCCGGTGGAAAAAGAAACAGCTGTGAATGCAATGGAATCCAAGGAACAGGCAGAAATGCTCCGGTCAGTGGTGAAAAGTCTCCCCAGCGCACAGCGTGAAGTGGTTGAGTTGGCTTTTTTCTCTGACATGACCCATATGCAGGTGGCAGAGTTATTAGGAATTTCCCTGGGAACAGTAAAGTCCAGGATCCGTTATGCCTTTGAAAAGATGCGCAGCATGATTCCTTCAAGAAAAGGCAACACGTGAATTTTTGTGATCAGAAATATATCTAATGCATCAATTAATAATGCAAAAGCGCACCTGCAATTTTCGGTTGCGTTGAATAAATGACTGCTTTGTTCATACAGAAATCATCAATAAAAAGCTATGGAAAACAATAAACAAGAATCCACTGAACAGACAGCCAATGGAGCGGCTGGTGTCCGTGTTATAACGGTTGGTCCGCAGGTCGTTGAATTACTTAAGTCTGACTCCGGATTTGGTGAACGTGCCGACATTATCCTGCAGTGTGCCGATCTAAATGAATGGGTTGCATTGCCTGCCGATGAACACTGTGCTGACCTGGTCATCGTTCAGTGCGCAACAGTTTTTCCGGATACAATTGATCTCATAACAAGCAGAACGGCGGCTGCGGGTGCTGCCCGTGCGATTGTTGTCTATCATTTTACACAGAAAAAAACTACTGCCATGATGGAAGACCATTCCAACAAGCTGACCGCACTGCGTGCTCCTGTTACAGCTGCAGACCTGAAATCTGTCTGTGAAGCTGATCTCGCCATGGCCGAGATCAGGAATATGTCCCTTAATGAACTTGCTGAGAAGGAAATTGTGGAACCTTTGTCGGAGCATATTGAAGAAGAGATTGCAGGCCGGCAATTTTCGGATGCATTGCTAGCAAAGGTTTCCCGGATCTCCACAAGTATTGAGTGTGAATGTCCTCAACACTTGTCTTCTCTGCTTCTGGCATTGAATGCCTTTGAATTATATTGCCTTCAATGTGCCAACCGTGATGAAAAGGATGCCATGCTGCATGCATTATTGCATCGGAAGACTGCAAGTGCCCGCTTAATCATGGAGAATGCATTATCGACCCTTGTAGAGGCGGAAGGTTTTGAACTGTCTTGAGTGATACGTTTGTAACTGCCTGATGCGCTTGATTGCTTTCAGGGAGTATGGGTATCCCTTGCGATGCAATAGAGGTATTTTTCCCCGCGCAGCAAGAGCTTGTTTCCTGCCACGGCAGCTGACGCACTGAATTGATCCTCCAGTTTGTTGACAGCTACTGGTTTGGGTTCCTTTGAGTGGGTGATGACCACCGTCAGTCCTTCCCTTGAGGTGATATAAACATGGCCGCCGGCCCCCACGGGGGATGCGTAAATATTACGCAATGCGTCGATCCTAAATGGCCCGGCCTTGATATCACCGGATTGTGCATGAATGACCGAGAGAATTCCCTGGTAATGGCTCAGGTAATACAGGGTGTCACCGTATAATAAAGGGGATGGCACATAGGGTGTGCGCTTGTTGGTTGACCACAGGACATGTTCAGTGTCGGTGATGTCACCTTTGGCTCCTTTGAGGCGAATGGCGATCATGGCCCGTTTGTCATAACTGCAACCAAGGTAGACAATGCCGTTTGCAGAGACTGGTGAGGCCACGACATTGTGTGACATACCGCCGCATTCCCAGATTACTTCACCGGTATTCAGATGGTAACCCCGGATTCTACTCGATGCGCTGACAATCACCTGGGGACTGGAGTCAATATCGACAATCAATGGGGTGGACCATGAGGTGACCTCCTTACGCTTTACCTTCCACTTTTCCCTGCCGGTAGACTTATCGAATGCAAGAAGGGCAGATTCTCCCTCATGGTCCCAGTTGACCACGACGGTGTTGCCTTTAAGGGCAGGGGATGCCCCTTCCCCATGGGCATGCTTGGTAGACATCCTGCCAAGCATTTTTTTCCAGGTAACCTTGCCGCTCTTGATATCAAGACAGTAGAGGCCGTGGGAGCCGAAGTGAGCAATCAGGTGTTTTCCGTCCGTGACCGGCGAGGCAGAGGCAAGGCTGCCGCTGACATGCCCCCCCTCCTGTGGAAATGCCTCATGGCAGGTGGTTTTCCAGAGTGGCTTTCCTGTGGAAAGCTCAATGCACATGGCAACAAATCGGTGTTTTTGTGCTACTGGGAGATTGTCGTGGGATCCGGGGGCGTTGTCATGAATCGGCGGGGAGGTTTTCTTGCCAAAGGGGATTGCTGAGGTCAGGAAAATTCGTTCCCCCCAGATGACCGGTGTGGAATGCCCCAGCCCGGGAAGGGGTGCTTTCCATGCAATATTTTTCTCTTCCGACCATTCCACCGGTGGTTTGCAGTTGTCAGGAGCGGTACCGTTAGCCGTCGCTCCCCGCCAGGACGGCCAATTGGAACCTGCACATGTTGCCGGAGGCATGCCGAGGACAAGCACACAGGTGATGCCTGCCAGGGCAAGAGTGGAATGGTGAAACCTCATGGCCTGTTGTGTCCTGGATACCCGGAAAAAGGATCAGTCCTTGGAAAGTTCGATTTCGTAACGGGGAAGCGAAGTGTCTGCATCACGTGCATAGGCATCAATTCCGCCCATCAGTGCATGTGTCTGACCAAGTCCGTGACCAATGAAGAAAGCGGCGACATCCAGCGCACGGTCGCCAACATGGTCGATAATCACCACTTGCTGGTCGCGTTGCCATGAGCCAAAGGCTTCCTGCTGGAGTTCCGGGGTCAGCAATTCCGATTGATCGATTCTGACCGCTTCAAATTCCTCGCGCGAGCGGATATCCAGTAACCTTGGAACAGCGCTGCTCTCGAGTTTTTGTTTCAATTCTTCAGGGGTAACCTGAATGGCCAGATCATGCGCTGCACTTTCTTCAAGGTGGTTGATGACTTCATCAATGGGCAGGTTTTCGTTGCGCTGGCAGACTTCAGCCAGTGTTTCATCGTCTGCAAATCCGCAACTCTGGCAGCCTCCTATATGATACTTCATGAAAAGCGCCCTTCTGGCTCCGGGCATGGACGCCTGGAGTTGGGCCATTGTTATGGATCCGGATATGGCGGGCGTGGTATTCATCGAAATCAGTTGGGAACTACTAAAAACTCGCATATGATTGACTGCAAATCTTTGCGATTTTCAGGTGAAAGAGGAAAAAGACTATGAGCCCAAGATATACCTGCTGCCAAACTTGATGACGGCAGGCAACCTGGTGTGTGGTTTTCTGGCAATTATCAGCATCAGTAACGCCATTTCCGAGGGCGGTATTGAAAAACTGGAGCAATCCCGGGAATTGTTTGAGCGTGCCATCTGGTTTATCCTTGCAGGATGCCTTTTTGACAGTCTCGATGGAAGGTTGGCAAGGCTTGGTGGGCGTGAAAGCCCGTTTGGCAAGGAGTTTGACTCCATTGCCGATATTGTTTCCTTCGGCGTGGCCCCCGCATTGCTGGTGCAGAGTGTCATCATGAATGAGTTCTCCGGAAGCTTCCCGATTATTGTGGCCTCCATTTTCCTGGTTTGCGGCGGTATGCGCCTGGCCAGGTTTAATTGTATTGCGACTTATGGGGCTGAGAGCAGTGGTTATTTCAAGGGATTTCCGATCCCGGCTGCGGCCGGCCTGATCAGTTCATTGACCCTGTTTGTCCTTTGGATGGCGGAGAAGGGACCTGATTTAAGCAGGCTGCGTATCGTTTTCCTGGTTCTCATGCTGATCCTCTCATTCCTGATGATCAGTTCCGTTCGCTACCCAAGCTTCAAGAACCTCAGCTGGAAAACCCACAGGCCCCTGCAGTGGGTAGTTGGGGTGGTTGTCCTGCTTTTGCTGACCATCTGGTATTATCAGTGGATGCCCGCGTTACTGCTGGTGCTGTATGCCGTTTATGGACTGGTCAGGCCCTTCATTGGCAAGACCCTGAGGCGGGGCATTGAAGAGGAAATCCTCAGTCCTGAGGATGATGAGCCGGAAATAAGTGGCGAGGATCAGCCGGAAATAAGTACCCAGGTTGGCACGGAAACTGATTCATAAAAAAGGCAATGAAAGCTTGTGGTATTATGCAGAATCCGGAAGTCCCCGCCGGTTAAAGTAAGTCAATCCGTGCCTGATTTTTACCAGCATCGCCTTGTTACCACGCTGCACCAGCTTGCTGAGCCCAACTTTGACCAGCAGCAGGCACAACTGAAGGAATTTACCAAAGATAAGCCGATCTCGCTTGTCATGCCGGCACTATACTCGGAGGTCGAGGGGGCCGCGCTGCCGGGCATTCTTGATCATCTAGAGAAGGTTGACTTTATCAGTGAGGTGGTCATCTCGATGAACCGGATGAATGCCGAAGAGTTCGAGCGGGCAAAGGAGTTCTTCTCAAGGTTGCCGCAGAAGCATTTCATTATCTGGAATGACGGTCCCCGGATGTCGGAAATATACAATGAACTCAAGGCGGCGCAGGTCACCGAATATATACCGGGAAAGGGGTGTAATGTCTGGATGGCATATGGCTTTATCCTGGCCAGGGGGAATGCCGGCATTATTGCCATGCATGATTCTGACATCCTGTCCTATCACCGTGAGATGCTTGCCAGGCTTTGTATGCCCACGGTTCATCCCGGGTTGGACTATGATTACTGCAAGAGTTACTACGGCAGGGTCAGTGACCGGATGTACGGGAGAGTTACCAGGCTTTTCGTGATACCCCTGTTGCGCTCGCTGATTACCGTATTTGGAAACCTCAGGTTGCTTGATTACCTGGAGGGCTTCCGGTATCCGCTTTCCGGTGAATTCTCAATATCAACGGATCTTGCCAGAAGGGTCCGGATGCCCGGAGACTGGGGGCTTGAGGTTGGAATGCTTGTCGAGGTTTACCATAACACCGCCCTGCGTGGCATTTGCCAGGTTGACCTGGGGTCCAATTTTGAGCACAAGCACCAGCACCTTGGCCATCAATTTGACGATCCGGAGCCGACTGTCGATAAGGGGTTGATGAAAATGGCCCGTGAGATTGCGCTCAGTCTTTTTTCCAGCATTGGCTCAGAAGGTATCGTGATGAATGCCGGTTCATTGAAGGCGTTGCGTTTGACTTATGAAAGGACAGCGAAGGAACTGATCCAGTGCTACCATGATGACTCCACGGTTAACGGCTTGAATTATTTCAGGCATGAGGAGGCTGAGGCTGTTGAGGCCTTCAGTAATGCGCTTAATAATGCCATCCATATTTTTGTTGAGGAGGGATACGAGGCGAAGCAGATCCCGAACTGGAACCGTGCATTCTCAGCTGTCCCGGACCTTGCCAGCCGCCTCAAGAGTGTCGTTGAGGAGGACAATGCCTAGTCATCCCGGGATGGCATGTCATTATTCCCGTGGAAAGGATCAACCCGATGTGAGGCCGAGCATCGAGGTGGCTATGCTGAAATAGATCAGTAACCCGAGGACATCGACAATGGTTGTGATTGCCGGGGAGGCAACAACCGCGGGGTCAAGCCGGATGGCCCTTGCCAGCATGGGTAATGCAGCACCTATAAATGTTGATGCAGTCACCTGCAGCGTGAGCGCTATGCCGACAACGGCGACAAGTTGCGAGAGGTCATGGTTGTCGGTCATGGCGACGAGGTTTTCATTACTGATGAAGGTCGTGATGAGTATCCAGCTGCCCACTGCGATGAGGGCTCCGAGCAGGGCTCCCAGGGCGAGGCCGATTCGAAGTTCTTTCCAGACCACGCGCAAAAACTCGGAAGGGGTGAATTCCCCGAGCGACATCGCCCGGATGACCATCGTTGCCGCCTGGGAACCGGTATTGCCCCCCGTGGCAACAATCATTGGCATATAGACGGCGAGAATAAATACTCTCTCCAGGAGGCTTTCATAGTGGAAGATGACGAGACCGGAGAGAATGGCCACGATGGCGAGGAAGAAGATCCAGAGGGCCCGCCTCCTGAAGTGGGAGAGGACAGGAGATTTCAGGTATCCTTCCTCATCCCTTTCTCCCGATATGGCGGCGGCTTTCTCGAGGTCCTCGGTTGATTCCTCTTCCTGGATCTCGAGGGCATCATCGTGGGTGATGATGCCAAGCAGGCGATTATCATTGTCAATTACGGGCAGAGCGATCATGTCGTATTTGACCATCATTTTCATGGCTTCCTCCTGGTCGTCCTGCGCCCGTATTGCCAGCTTTTCGTGATCCATCACTTCCCTGATTGCCGTGCTGCGGGAATTAAAGGTGAGGTCCCGCAACCTGACCTTTCCCAGTATACGGTTTTCCTCATCGACCACGTAAATCCTTGCCAGGGTCTCGGCATCCTCCTTGGTTACTTCCAGCGCCTCGATGGCCTGCCTGATGGTCATGTCCTCGCGCAGCGTGGCAAAGGCGGTTGTCATCCGCCCGCCAGCTGAATCCTCAGGGTATTCCAGCAGGGTTTCCGCTACATGCTTCTTCTCCTTGGAAAGAAGTCCGACATAGGCCTGCTGCTGGTTCTTGTCGGCTTCCTGTATGACGTCCGCCACCACGTCATCGGGAAGGCTTTCAAGGATCACGGCCTGGTCCTCTTTGCTGAGCCCGGCAATCAGGTCTGCCGTTTCCGGGGCGGGCAAAAAACCCGTGATCAGGGAAAGGGCCTCGTTATTGAGGTATTGGGCAAAACGCAGTTGCTCTTCCTCGTCCAGTGAGGTAAAGGCCGCAGCTGCATCAGCCGGGTGAAGCTCATCACAGAGCGCCTGGAGACGGGTCTCATCTCCAGCGGCGATTGCCTGTTCAATGGCTTCGGAATGTTTCATGAATGCCGTCCTGTGTCGCTTAGGGCACTGTTTTCACTTGGTAAAGAAGACTGGGTGATTTGCAAGTTCGTATATACGCCAAAGGATCATGGTGGTAAGGCAGAGGTGGCTGGCACCATAGATTAGGGAGAGGATTTGGTTTTGCTCACTCTTCCTGATCCTGTTGTGAATACTCTCAGCCGCCCATATCAGGCTGAATACGACCGGGACGTAAAGGGACAACATAAAGCGGTCCCCTTTACCAATCGGCCTGTACCAGCTGAAGAGAACCAGATAGCCAATGAAGGCGGCGATTACAAAGAATACGACCGTCAGTGTTCCCGGCGGATATCCAGCGCGGTGTTTTTTCCGGTGCAAGAGGCTGTATAGCCAGATCAGGGTCAGGATGCCGGCCAAAAACATCAGGTGGATACCGCGTGCGGGCAGTATAACCC
Organism: uncultured Verrucomicrobiota bacterium; assembly: GCA_902589825.1. Classification (GTDB taxonomy): domain Bacteria; phylum Verrucomicrobiota; class Verrucomicrobiia; order Verrucomicrobiales; family DEV007; genus CACIUL01. The sequence continues at coordinate 1,584 of CACIUL010000003.1, read as the reverse complement.
GCCATGGATCCGGTCCGGTTTCGCGGATCTTTGCCTGCTTGGGAAAAAGAAAGTCTTTACCTGTTAGTATAATTCCCTCTGAGAGCCTTTGAGTAATCTCATCGGCAGTGTGGGTCTTCAGGTAAAGGGAGAATGAGGGTTTTTCATTTTCGGGGATCTGTTCAAGTTTTTCCCGGGTATTGTAGTTGACCATGAAGTCAATTGCCTGAGGTTCAAAATTATCCATCCACATCCAATATCCCGGGTAGTTGCCAAAAATACTCCCAAAACGTTGATAGGATGAATTCAACAGGGGACCGGCTGTCATCAGGAATGTGAGGATACACAGCAGGCTTCCCAGCAGGTGCGAATTGCAGTTCCATTCGGGTGATATCCTCTCAGGTTGCTTGCCCTTTTTTCCGGTAAGCCAGTGAACCAGAAAGCGCATTGTCAGGATGCCGAGAAAGGCAAGTATCAATGGCAGCGCGGATGCCTTCGCCAAATAGGCCAACCCGGTCAAGAAACCGAAGAGAGCGTAGCGCCACAGGCTGTTTTTCAGCATGGTCATGATGGCGCATATCCAGGCGGCAAAAAACAGGATGAAATAAAGGGGTTCAGGTTGGAACCAGACGGCCCGTGGCAGGAAGGAACCCAGCCCGGCCAGCAGCAGGAAGTTTACCGTTGCCGGCAGGGAGAAATACCTCGAAATCAACATGGCGCCCAGCAGGAGAACGGTGAGGGTGATGATTAGGTTTAACCACTTTCCCCGGACAAAGAAAGCTTCCTCGTCCAGATCTTCACGATGGATCCGTGCCGCTGCCCAAGGCCATAGCGGATTAACGACTCCATCGGTGTAATGAGGAAACCAGTTCCATATGGCCTCTGAGATACCGGCAGAGAAGTCAGGGGTGGCGAACTCCTTGGCCTTCAGGGCAAGCGTGATGTTGTTCTGCTGATCTGATCGATTGCGGTCACCATTGGTCTGGTTGATCAGGTGACGGCCAAGATAAAGATAGAGGACCGTGAATATGAGAAGCAGGACGGCAAGACAGTAAGGCCTGCCAATGGACCATTTTGAGCCCCATTTACCATGGGAGGAGGTATCACGGCTGTTGGATGCTTGCTGGCTCCTTGACATGGATTGTCTTCAGCTTGGAAAGGAACGCATGGTGTTTTTGGTTTTTTTATCGCCGGCTCCTTGGCGGGATAATGACAATTTCCACCCGCCTGTTGATCGATTGTTCCTCCCTGGTCCCGCCGGGGTTGATCAACGGACGGCTTTCACCCATGGCCTTGATCTTTATTTTACTGGACTTGATGGAGAGCGCATCGGAAAGCCAGTTGTAAACTGAGAGCGCGCGTTGCCTGCTTAATTTCATGTTGTATTCCTCGGAGCCCGTGGTGTCGGTGTGGCCTTCAATGATGAAACTTGATTCCGGGTTCCTCTGGATAAGAAGACCGAGCTTCATCAGGCTGAGTCTGGCGCTTTCCTTCAGTTCCTCCTCGTTATAAGCAAACAGCAGGTCTGTTGGCATCAGGATGGGCTTGGTTTCATCCATGATTGGCCCTACCCGGTTGAGCAGCTCATCGAGGTCACTGAATCCC